>VGMU01000017.1 GCA_016866385.1 Bacteroidota bacterium | reverse complement strand
AGCCAGGATCAAACTCTCCATTGTAAAGTAACTATTCTATTGTTCGCCCTACAGGTAAAGCATACCCATAAAGCCCCTCTTCTCAGAGTATTCTATTTCGCCTTACATCACTTCAAAGAACTTTTTTTCCAACTTTTTTGGAAAATTGTGGAGACCCTCGTCCCAAAATGAGAGTGCAAAGATCCTATTTTGTTTCTTCTTAACAAAACCTTACCGAAAAAAAAGTTTGGATTTTTATATCCTCACCCAAGCCTTTTTTGCACCTATTCCCATTCATTTTTTGAATGGGAGTGCAAACATAGACTAGAGAAGGGGATTACACAAGCGTTTGGGCAACAAAAATTGTCCTAATCCACTAGGCAAATCAAAAAAACTTAAGACTTAGGCTTCTTCACCAGGGGTACCGTACTACATGGCTCTCCAAACATCAAGCTTTTTGCCTCCTTTTGCAATAAAGAGACCAACCTGCCGTAGGCAAAAAGAGGTATGGACACTTTGGAACATCCCTTAATCACGACTGGCCTATCTTTGAATTCATCCAAAGGAAGGTTCCTCAACGTTTGCTCTGCAATGTACTGCTCCAAATTTTCCAAATTACCTACACAGTAGCCCTTGGCTAGTCCCTCTAAATAAGTACATGCCAGCATATAAGCCCAGGTAGGTACTATGGCATCTTCTGAGCAATAAATGGCTACCCATTTATCCTTGTAGATAGACCATTCCAAATCTTTCAACGCCTGCCTAAATTCCTTTTCCTTGAGCAGGAGTCTTTCTACCAAAAAGTCAGACACATCAAATCCCACCCGCTCTTCACGGGGATAAAACTCTTCCATATTCAAGGAAATAATGGGGCTTGATGCTACTCTATTAGAAATTTCACTCATAGGCTTGAAAAAGGATTCTTTTTTGAGTGCAAGGCTTTAAATTCTTTTAAATAATTGGGAACAAAATAGGCAATATCTTCAAATTTTTTCTGCCTATACTTGTCATAGGCTAGTTTTCCCATCCACTTTGCGGAGAGCACATGGGGATAATTCTCTACAAATACCGCATAAGGATGCTGAACCACCTCCTTAATTTTTTCTACTGCATCTCCCACAAAATATACTTTCCCCTGCATTAGCTCACCTGAAAAGGCCCCTTCATCCAATATTAATGCACTAATGGGTCCCTTTGCTGCCATGCGACTATCAAAAGTTTGGGTAAATATTTCCATTCTTCGTGCATCCAAGGCCACAACTATGCTTCCCCCGTACTCAACCTCCACACTAGACGCAATGGCTTCTAAGGTATTGATCCCAATTAAGGGTTTGCCTAGGCCATAGGCAAGCCCTTTAGCGGTAGATACTCCAATTCGAAGACCCGTATACGAACCAGGGCCTTGAGAAACTGCCAACGCATCGATACCTGAAAATGTAATGCCTCCAGCAAGCACCACCTCTTCCAGCAATCCCATCAATTCTTCAGCATGGGCTCCTTGTCGCTTGATTTCGCTTAAAGCTACAAGTTGACCCTGCTCGTGAAGAGCAACCGAACATACCTCAGTGGAAGTTTCTATAGAAATTATCCTCGCCATCCCTACTTAATTGGTGCATTCAAGGTTTTTGCCATGCGAGAGGGAGTAGTGAAGTAGGACGTTGCCAGGGCAATGGCTGGATCCCCTTGCAGACCTGCTTCAATCATTCCTTCCTGAAAATAATACCTTGAGACAATTTCTTCTGCAAGGATTTTTTTTATCTCCTTCTTATGGGTATCCAAATCAGATTCTTTACTATGATTTACCTTGACCTTCAATAAATCCACTTGGGCCTTTATTTCCTCGTAAAAGGGTTCCTTTTTGAGGTAATTCTCCATATCTGCAACAGACTTTTCCGAATACGTAGTGTAGTCGTATTCCCTTCCCACTAAAAATTTTTTAAACTCTTCGTACAAGGGATCACTTACCTGAAATTCGGATGGACTAGAAATGGAAGGATGGGTAAACGCAAACTGGGTAGCAAAGTCAAAAATATGGTTGCCCGCCACTAAAGTGTAAGAAATAGGAGCATAACTCACCTCAGCTACCAATTCGTCCGGCTCAATGCCTGCTCCATCCTTAACTACCCTGCCATTGGCAGTTCTAAACACTTTTCTGAGGGAATCTGGCACAGTAAAAAACTCGCCATTTTCCCTGGACGTGGCATAATCTATGGCCTGTATGCATCTCCCGCTTGGGATATAGTATTTGGCTGTAGTAAGCTTAACCTGTGCATTGTACCCTAAAGGCAAAGTAGTCTGCACCAAACCTTTTCCAAATGACTTTCTACCCAAAATCACTGCCCGATCGTAATCTTGTAAGGCTCCTGCTACGATTTCTGCAGCTGAAGCGCTTCGATCATTGATCAGTACAATCAGGGCAATTTCCTTATCTAGGGGAGTTTTGGTAGTAGCATAGGTGTAGTTTACTTGCTGTAGTTTGCCGATGGTTTTCACTACTACTTTCCCCTTGGGAATAAATAAATTGACAATTTCTACCGCCTCATTAATTAAGCCCCCTGGATTATCCCTTAGATCAAGTACCAATTGATTTATTCCTTGCGCTTTTAGCATAACCAAGGCATTTCTAACCTCCGCCGAAGCTGTACCTGTAAAATCTGAAAGCTTGATGTAGCCTGTTTTAGCATCGATTTTGCCAAAATAGGGCACATTTTTCAAACTTATTTTTTTCCTTGTCAAGGAAAATTCCAAGGTGTCTTGTCCTCGACGTAAGCTCAATTTTACTCCTGTATTGGGAGGACCTTTAAGTAAGTCCGAGATCTCGGAAGTGGTTTTTTGGGAGACATCTACACTATCTACCGTCAAAATGTAATCCGCTATACGTAGCCCTGCGTTTTGAGCTGGAAAACCTGTGTACGGCATCAACACCATATTTCCCTCACCCCTTGCGCCGATGAGGGCACCAATGCCCGCATATTCCCCAGTAGTAAGTTGCCTGAAATCGTCAGACTCTTCTTCGGGAATGTATTCGGTGTAGGGATCCAACTCCTCCAGCATGGCTTGAATGCCCACGCTTACCAAATGTTCCGGGTCAATCTCATCCACGTAATAGGTATTCAACTCCCGAATGAGGGTGGCAAAAATTTCGATATTTTTGGCAATAGCAAAAAGACGATCATTTTTAAATTGAAAGGCGAAAAGGCCTGCCGTAAGTAAAAGCAGCAAGGGGATACCTATCCTGAGTAGTTTTGCTTTTTGTCGCATGAAATTATTCGAGTTTAGTCATGTCCTGTTGTAAACGATGTAAAGCCAATTTCATTTTAGGCTCCATTTCGGAAAAGCTCATTTCAGGATCACCTACAAAAATTAACCCAATTTTATGCCCGCCTTGCTCCAGCATCGATTTATTGAGCCGATACGCCTCCTTCATCCTTCTCTTGATGTAATTTCTGCCCGTAGCTTTTTTGATTTTTTTCTTGGAAACAGAAAATAAGACTTGATTTACTCCATTCTGCCCTTCAACTCCTTTCAATAAAAGGACTTTAAAAGGATATAAAAAAAAAGAGGAACCTTTATCAAAAAGTTCCTGTATTTCTTTTTCGGCGCAAAGCCTTTCAGATTTTCGAAGTCTACTCTCCATCTCAAAAAGGATATCGTATGGGAAACATACGAAAAACTTTTTAAAGAATTACTTCTTCAATGTCTTTTCATCAGACACAGTCAATTTGTGTCTGCCCTTTGCTCTTCTAGCTCTCAACACTCTTCTGCCATTAGCAGTAGCCATTCTTTCTCTGAATCCGTGCTTATTTTTTCTCTTTCTGCGAGAAGGCTGGAATGTTCTTTTCATGATCGAATATCGTTATCTAGTTGCTCCCTTGTCTATTTCTTTGAAGATTGCCCTCAAAAAGGATTGCAAAGATATGCACCATTTTCTTAAATACAAATCGAGGTCCTACATTTGTTTATTACTAACCCAGGAAAATGCTTCACTATTTTATTTCTTGCTCCAAGCCTACTACTCAATTTGTAGAAATTGAACTTCGTATTCGTTGTAGCACAGCAGGGCGGATCAGGTTACAATTGCCCGCCTGGAGAGCCGGTAGGTATCAGTTGACCAACTTTGCACAAAATATCAGAGGATTTCAGGTGCATACTTCGGATGGAGAGCGGGTAGCTTTCCGAAAAATAACAAAAGATTGCTGGGAATTGCAGGTGCCTTACCCTGGCGAGCTTCTAGTATCCTATTCGTATTGGGCAGGAAAAATGGATGCGGGAAGTGCCTGGACTGACGATCAACAGGTGTACCTGAACTTGGTCAATTGCTGCTTTGAGGTTTTGGAATTTCAGGAGGAGGAAATAGAAATTCAGGTTCACCTGCCTGACTATCCCCAGCAAGTCCTCACCCTGACGGAAGTAGGCCCCTGCGTCTGGAGCGCTAAAAACTTCCAGGAGCTAGCCGATGCTACGCTATTGGCAGCAAAAGAGCTTATTCAATGGGATTATAGGGTAGGTACCACTACTTTTCACTGCTGCTTCCATGGAGAAGTTCATTTTAATCCAGAGCAGATTTTGGATCAATTCCAAGCCTTCACTCAGCGGATGATGGATGATTTTGGAGAATTTCCTGAGTCCTCCTATACCTTCATTTTTCAACTCTTGCCCTTCCCCCATTACCACGGTGTAGAACATAGAAAAGGTACCGTCATTACCTTTGGACCTGCAGCATCCTTACAGGATACTTCCGCCATGGAGGAATTGTTAGGGATAAGTTGCCACGAGCTGTATCATGCTTGGAATGTCTGTCGCATTCGCCCTAAAGAACTGCTTCCCTATGATTTTTCTAAGGAAACCTATACGCATGCCGGATGGGTATTAGAAGGAATTACCACCCATTTTGGAGATCTCTACTTGCTCAAGTCTGGGGTATATGATTTGGCTACTTATTTGAAGCATTTTGAAAAAATAGTAAACCGAGAATCTACCCAATTGGGCTGGAAAAATTACTCCATTTTAGAATCCTCCTTTGATCTATGGCTAGATGGCTATGTGCCGGGAATTCCCGATAGAAAAGTCAACATTTACAGTAGAGGAGCCCTCATTTCATTTTGCTTGGACGTGCTTCTATTAAAAGAAGATAGGTATCTGGCCCTATTCATGTCTCAACTTTGGAAAACGTATGGAGCCCCGTTTCAAGGATATGCCCTGGAAGAAATAGAAGAGCTATTGATAAGCCAGGTAGGGGAATCTGCTAAAATCAGAAGCTTTATAGATGACTACATAGGTGGCAAAGAAGATCTTTTTCCACTGATCCAAAAATGCTTCCTCGATGTAGGAATTTCGCTAGTAGAAAATGTGGGGCCAAACCCATTGCTACATCGCATGGGAGTGATCGTAGACGAGTTGAATGAGATCCAACACATCCATCCTTCTAGCAAAGCTTTTAATTTCTTAATGAGGAATGACCGCATACTAAACTATCTCCTTGAAGAAGAAAGCTCCCTTTGGAAACTTGACATAGATCGACAAGGAAGGACTCTTCAGCTTTGCTTCGAAAGTGAAGATGGACCATTCTATCCCACATTCTCTCTTTGCCCACAAACAAGCACCAGGCTAAGAGAGGAGTGGATAAAGTAAATTCCGACTTCTTTTGGATCTAGAAAAAAAGAGGGCTTGAAGCCCTCTTTTTTTATTTGATATCCTCATCGGTCACGGGGACATTCAGTTGTAGAGAAGTCACCTTGGCCTCCAATGGTATAGGGATTTGAGGAGACTTAATCGTCCATGCCATAGGAATCAATACACCATTTTGCGTCTGATAATCGGAATAGAAGGTGTCTCCAGAAGCTGGATTTTCATACTTGATTTTCAAACCAGAATCCTGAGCGTAGTAATTGATCAACTTGGCGCCTGAGGCAGTCGCAATCACCACCTTGTAGGCTGGTTTTCCATCTACATCCTTCAACCCATCGAGTGTAGCAGTATAGCCATTGGCCTTGTATACCGCTTCGGGGAAAAGGTAGGAATTCAACTGTGCTTCAACTAACTGGGCAGGGGTCATTTCCATAGAATTCCCTTGCACGGACATGGAACCTTTTCCATTGGCAAGGGTGGTATTTTGCATGACATTGCCTGCAATAGAAAGTTTCTGTCCATAGCGACCATTTTGAGAATCATATACGAAGGAAATGGTCAAAGCAGTTCCCATTACGTTGGCATCCATACTGATTTTTGCAGTTTGAATAGCTGCTACCTGGGTAGCACCTCCGATAGCATTCAGGTAATTTTCAAGGACTTTTTCAGCAGTCATGTCTGCTTCTGCTACCAACTTTTTAGCTGGCTCTCCCATGATGTCGTATTCGACTACTTCACCAAACTGGGCTAGTTTTTCTTTGATCTCAGCTCCATTCCCCACAGTTGTAATCACAAACTTGTCAGGTTCAATTAAGCGTTTGGCTGTAGCATTGATATCGGCAACGGTGTAGGAATTTAGCTTCTGCAAATACGTCGCATAGTAATCCTTAGGTAGGTTATATCGTGCCGTGTTCAAGGCAAAGTTGGCCACCGTCCCAGGCTGCTCCAAGGAACGACCAAAGCTGCCTGCAAGTTCTGCTTTCGCTTTGTCTAATTCTTCTTGGCTCACTCCCTTCTCTACGAGATTTTTGATTTCATAGATAAACTCATAGACGGCAGAGTCGGTCACCTCGGTGCGTACGGATGCAGAAGCAGAAATGGTTCCCACCAATTTGTCGGCATCAATGGAAGAATAGGCTCCATAGGTAAAGCCTTTGTCCTCGCGAAGGTTCATAAACAAGCGAGAGGCAGAACCTCCACCCAAAATCTGGTTCAATAATCTACTGGAGATGTAATCGGCATCCCCAATTTTCATCTTGACTGGCTGGGTCACGTCGATCACAGATTGCACGGAAGAACTACGATCTACAAGGGCAACTGCCTGCTTAGCAGCACGTGCGGGCATGGGATAGGTAAACGTAGGCACCACTCCCTTTTTCCATGTGCCAAAGTACTGATTTACCACCTTTTGGGCTTCTGACTTATCCATATCCCCTACGATCGCCAAATAAGCAATATTAGGCTTAAAATAGGTTTGATAATAGGCCTTTACATCCTCTAAGGTGATGTTATTGATGGTCTTTTCTGTTTCAGTTTCTCCGTAAGGATGATTTTTTCCAAAAACCACAGCCCTAGAAAGTCTAGAGGAAATGGCTTGGGGATCATCTTTGGTGGTGGCAAGACCAGTGAGCGATTGCTTTTTCAATTTATCCAATTCTGCCTGCGGGAAAATGGGATTAAATAGAACGTCTGCCATCAACTCCAATACTTTACCTTGATGCTTTTTCAAGGAAGTAGCCGAAACAGAGGTGGAGGAAGCACTTATATTAGCTCCAATAAAATCTATTTCTTGATCCAATTGGTCCTTTGTTCTAGTTTTGGTTCCTCCCAGCATCATTTCTCCTATAAAGGTGGACAAACCTGCCTTTTCTCCTTCCAAAATGGGGTCGCGTTCCAACACCAGCGTAAAAGAAACTCTAGGAAGCTTGGTATTTTTAACCAAAAAGACTTTCAACCCATTGGGAAGGGTAAACGATTCGGCTTCTCCGATTTTGATTTCTGGTGCTGGTCCAGAGGAAGGCAATTTGCTTCTATCTACCTGAGCTACAGCTACTGCTGTGGCTAGAAGGGTTACGAGTATTCCTACTATATATTTTTTCATGTCTATTCGATTCGTAAGGTCAACGATTATTCAGTTGCTGGTTGCGCGGATTTGGGCAAGTAATATAGCACCACCCTGCCACTAAGATCCATGTATTGCTTGGCTACCCGCTGTATATCTTCCCTGGTTACTTTGGAATAGGCCTCCATCACTTGGTTGATGTAGTTGGTGTCTCCAAAAATCACCTTGGCTTCCGCCAAATTTTCGGCGATACCAGCAATGGTGGAATTGCCACTTACCACATTATTTTCCATGATGTTCTTCAACTTCGTAAATTCTTCCTCACTGATGCCTTGATCCTGTACTTGCTTGATCAATTTATCCACCTCAGCTTCCAAAGCTTTGGGATCCACACCCATATTGGTAATTCCATACATCAAGAATACGCCTCCATCTTCTAGCTCCAAAGGAATTGCCGCCACCGCCAAGGCTTTTTGCTGCTTATCCACCAACTCTTTGGTCATCAAGGAAGATTTGCCCCCAGTCAAATAGGTAGAAAGCATGGACAAGGCGTAGCTATCTGGGTGATTTCTTGCAGGCAAGTTGTAGGCCTGAATGACTGCTGGAATCTGGATGTTGTCGTAGATGATGTCACGCACCTCTGCGGTCTTTTTAGGTTCCTTCACCTTTGGTCTGTAAATTTCTTTCGTTCCTTTTGGAATCACTGAAAAATAGCTTCTAACCAGGGCCTCTGTTTTGTTGTAGTCAATGTCCCCAGCAATAGTCAAAGTAGCATTGTTGGGAACATAAAAATCTTTGTAAAACTGCTGAAACTCTTCGATGGTCGCCGCATTCAAGTGGTCCATGGACCCGATAGGTGCCCACTGGTAAGGATGCGTAGTATAAGCTCTTTTCAGAGTTTCAGGCAGGATAGTTCCATAGGGCTGGTTTTCGTAGCGCTGTCTGCGCTCTTCCTTCACTACTTCCCGCTGAGTCTCTACCCCGGTCAAGTCCACCTTGGAGTGTAGCATGCGCTCACTTTCCATGTACAAGGCCAATTCCAACTCATTGGAAGGAAGCAACTCGTAGTAATACGTGATGTCGTTGGAGGTGTAGGCATTGAGCGTTCCCCCACGACTTTGGATAATGTTCATGTACTGCCCGCGATCAATATTTTCAGAACCTTCAAACATCAGGTGCTCGAAAAAATGCGCAAAGCCGGTACGCTCTGGATTTTCATTCTTGGATCCCACGTGGTACAGCACGGAAGTGATCACGATAGGCGTGGTATTGTCCTGGTGCATGATCACATGAAGTCCGTTGTCCAAGGTAAATTCCTTGAACTCAATTTTGTTTTGGGCGGACAGGGGTAGGATAAACCATCCCAAGAATAGGCCCAATAAAATGATTTTTTTCATAAAAGGAAGAGGGTATTTGGTGATTATATTTGATTAGTAAGGGTTAAATGCTCTTAGGTTTTTTCAAACTTAGTGTAATTATTTTTCAGAGACACAAGGTTGATTAAAAAGAAACTACAGATGACAGCAAGATGTCATCCACTTGTCACTCTTGGACACTTTAAACTACTAGCTCCAAGAGTATGCCAAAAGGAAAATTTGCCTTTGGAAGCTAAAATAGAGGG
Organism: Bacteroidota bacterium; assembly: GCA_016866385.1. Taxonomy (GTDB): domain Bacteria; phylum Bacteroidota; class Bacteroidia; order Cytophagales; family Cyclobacteriaceae; genus Algoriphagus. The sequence goes on along the minus strand of VGMU01000017.1, from coordinate 35,173 downwards.
TAAATCTGACCCAATATTGAAGTTTCGAACAGGAAATTGTTCAACTTCGAACACATTTCCTTAGAAATAGCTGTTACCTATGCCATATTTAGGCATGAAGTCTTCCCAAAATTTCCTTGGCCTCATGCCACTTCAATCTTGGACCAAACTGGCTTACAATGCGTGAACTGGCCATGGAGGCCAACTTCCCGCTCTCCGCATAGGAATGTCCATTGGTAATTCCATAAAGAAATGCACCTGCAAACATATCTCCTGCTCCATTGCTGTCAATGGCCTGGGTCGGATAAGGTTCGATATCGATAAAGGTATCCCCATCGTAGATCATGGCTCCATTTTTCCCCATCGTGATGACAAAATGCTTGGCTGCCTTTTTCATTTCTTCCCGCGCTTCTCCTAGGGTGCTCTTGCCCGTATACAACATGGCCTCCTCCTCGTTTGCGAATAGCAAATCCACACTCGGACCGATCACATCATCAAAGTTGGCCTTAAAATACTTGACCATGGCCGGGTCAGAAAAGGTCAAGGCCACCTTGGTGCCTGCTTCTTCGGCCACCTTTTTGGCATGCAACATGGCTTCCTTGCCATTGGGTGAGGTCACCAGGTATCCTTCAATAAATAAGTAGGAAGAATCCTTGATGGCAGCGTCATGCACATCTTGGCTAGAGAAATTTTGAGTGATCCCCAAAAAGGTATTCATCGTGCGCTCCGAATCCTCGGTCACCATCACCAAGCATTTGCCAGTCACCCCAGCCTGGAGCTGAGTAGAAGTCAAGGCTATATCCACTCCCGAATCGATCAAATCTTGCAAGTAAAAATGTCCCAATTCGTCCTTGGCTACGCGAAAGCAGTAGAAGGATTTGCCTCCAAACTGGCTCAATGCCACTACGGAGTTGGCTGCAGATCCACCTGCTTGCTTTTTGGCTTCGGCATGATGAATGACTTTCATGAGGTGGTTTTGACGCTCCTCATCCACCAAAGTCATGAGGCCTTTTTCTACGCCATTTTCCTTGAAAAATGAATCGGTAACTTTAAATTCAATATCCACTAGGGCATTTCCTATGCCCGTTACATTGTATTTTCTCATATGAGGGAGTTAGGTAAAAATAGGGTGTCTTTCAAAAGGTTTTTCGCGATCAAATAGGTAGCGATAGGTATGGTGAGTTTTATAAATTTCAGCTAATAATTGCTCACATACCCGCATCATCTTGGGATTGAAATCTCCAATCCAATTCATTTCTATGGTTTTATAAGGAAAAGAAGCCTTACCGCTCATGCGATCGTAGCTAATAACAATGGCGCTTTCTACCCCTTTGCCTTGATGCTCAGGCACTACTCCAAAGACCAAACCCAACATTTTATTGGGAGGAGAAAAAGTTTTGTACCAGAGAAATTTGAGTTTGCCGAACAGGTCCAGCTTGCCATTGACATGCTTGAAAATTTGGTTGATCTCAGGGATCTGAATAAAAAATCCCACCGGTTCTCCTTGGTAAAAAGCAAAATAGATGAGTCTAGGATCCAGAATAGGTTTCATCTTGGCAAACATGAGTTGCGCTTCTTTCAAGGCAATAGATTTTCCCATATGTCTAGCCCAAGCCTTATTGTATACGGTCATGAAGTATTCAGGCGCTTTTACACGCAGTTCCTTTCCTTTGATGTAGCGAAAAGTATACTTCTTGTCCTCCAAAATCACTTGCGCCCGGTCTTTCATTTTTTGACCAAATCCTACCTCCTGCACCTTTCGGGCATAGGTATATTGCTTAAAATAAAGTTGAAAGCCATAGTCCTCAAATAGCCTTTGGTAGTACGCAAAGTTCCAAGGCATATTGTAGTTGGGCTCGGAAAAGCCATCCACCAAAAGTCCCCACCACTTGTCTCGCTCTCCAAAGTTGATGGGGCCATCCATGGCCTCCATACCTTCACTTTGAAGCCAATCTTTTGCTTGGTCAAAGAGTAAAAAAGCGGCCTCTTGATTATCCATGCATTCAAAAAAACCCACTCCACCGGTAGGTTGCTTTTCCTTCATTTTGGGATTGATAAAAGCAGCAATCCTACCTATGATCTGTCCCGAGTGGTCCTGAAGCAACCAGCGCTTGGCCTTGGCACCCTGTCGGAAAAGTTTGTTGGTCTCCGGATGAAAAAGTCCTTCGATGTCTTGATCGATGGGACGAATCCAGTTTTTCTCGTTGCGATACAACCACACGGCAAGCTCAAGAAAAGCTTTTTGCTGCGCAGGGGTAACCACTTCGATCAATTTCATTTAGCGGGATTTGATGCGAAGTTACTAGGAAAGAATCATTTGGGAAAAAGGATAGGGAAATAGAGTAGAAATACAGTGGAAATGGGGTGGAAATAAACTGTACGAAGTACAAGGTACCAAGTACCAAGTATTTTTAGAAACAAGATTTACCTGGCACGAGTTTCTCATGTTTTACGAATTTCCATGTCAACCTGTTTGTTCGGCGGCGTAAGACATTCGATATTTGCCTAGATCGTATTTCGTAGATCGTACTTCGTATTTGGTACAACTTATTTCAATTTGTTTAATTCCCTAATTGAAACATCCCCGGACCAGAAACACCAATTCCACCATCGGGAGTGAGTACAAAAATCTGTGGCTTGACTATTCCGTTTTGGGTTTGATTTGGTCGGTACAATCTTGATCTATTTGGAGAAGTTGCTGTTGGCAGATTTGAGGTTCGTTCTGATTCACTGCTTGGTCCTACTTCGAAAACTTGTTCGCTGACAAGTTGCCCCTTGAAGTCATATTGCTTCCAGGTGCCCCTTTTCTGTCCCCCAGCATAGGTGCCCGAACTAGCAACTAGGCTAGTTTCTAGAAAATAAGAATACCAAGTGCCGGTACGCATGCCATTGGTATACCTCCCCTTCTCCAGTCGATTTCCATCCCCATCATACAGCACTCTCTTCCCATCCCCATTTGTCAAACTTCCTGCATCCAACACCTCCCCCAATCGAGTAGTAAAGGCACTCATGGTCACTAAAATTCCTTTCTGGAATGTTTCCTCTTGATGGACAAAATCACTAGGCCCTAGTACTTGCCAAGCTCCACTTTTAACACCTTTTTCGTAATTCCCTTTATGAAAAAACCCGGGTATTTCAGGATATCCCTCCTTCCATTCCCCAAAGCGATCTCCTTGTCGGTAGCTTCCTTGCGCAAGCAGGCGACCTAGATCATCGTACTCTTCCCAGACTCCATCCAAGATCCCATTAGAAAAATTAGCTTTTATTGCCAACTTCCCATCCGCATGAAATTGGGTAAACTCTCCATGCTCCTGTCCGTACACAAAAGCTACCCGCTGTTTTGGTCTTTCGTCTGGGAAGAAGGATTCGTAGACGCCATTAATTTCGCCCTTTTGGAAAGGAATGCGCTCGGCAACTTTTCCAGAAACATGATAGGAGATGGAGGTGCCATCCAAGAGGTTGTTTTGGTAACTGTATTCTGATTTTAAGCTCCCGTCAGATCGGTATACAAACCAATCCCCTGATTTTTCTCCTTGAAAATAGGTCCCCGAAAGAAGAAGTTCGCCCTCCTTCGTAAATTCAAAAAAATCTCCATGAAGCATCCCTTTTTGATAGTTGACTAGTTTCTTGGTAGTACCCTCGGGATAAAACTCCTCAAAGATCCCATCCAATAGGTTTTCTTTAAACTCCATTTGGTACAGGGGCACATCTAGATTAAATTTTTCCTTCACTTCTTGTTCTTCCACTGCAGCTACAGCAGGACTAGGATTGTCAAGTTGAATTTTCCGGGAGTAAATTATCCAAATACCTTCCTTGTTATCCCCCAGCATGTTTCCGGTTCCTACCATATTGGAACTACCGAAGTAAAAAAAACCTTGCGCTAGCGCAGCCTGAGCGCCAAGAAAAATCAGAAGAACTATCGTTTGAAAGATTTTCATAAGTGAGCAATGGAAAACACAAAATCAGTATCAATAGGCTTAGAACAAACAAAGCCCCTTGAAGTTTTTCTTTTCTTTTATACGCAGCATAAAAAAAGGAGCAGTTGCTCCTTTTTTATTCTAGTCCACTACTGTGGCATATAAATCAAACTCGGTGGCATCGTCCACCTTGACATTTACAAAATCACCTACGCGGCAATACTGGGTGGCCGCATCGATCAGTACTTCATTGTCCACCTCCACGGAATCAAACTCGGTACGGCCCACAAAATGTCCTCCCTCCTTTTTATCAATCAGTACTTTGAACGATTTACCAATTTTTTCTTGGTTGAGTTCGTAACTGATCTGTTCCTGCACCTCCATCAGGCGATTGGCCCTCGTTTGCTTTTCTTCTTGGGAGAGTTTATCCTCCATTCCAAAAGCATGGGTGTTTTCCTCGTGAGAATAGGTAAATACCCCCAAGCGCTCAAACTTCATCCGCTCTACAAAGTCTACCATTTCTTGAAATTCTTTCTCCCCTTCTCCAGGATGACCAGCAATGAGGGTGGTTCGGATCGCAATCTCAGGGATCAGGTCACGGATGCTGTGAATCAATTCCTCCTGTTTCTCACGGGTAGTTCCTCGGCGCATGGCTTTGAGTACCTCCGTAGATCCGTGTTGGAGGGGAATGTCTAGGTAATTGCAAATATTGGGGCGCTCCTTCATCACCTCAATGACATCCATCGGAAAGCCGGTTGGATAAGCATAGTGGAGTCGAATCCAATCGATCCCCTCCACCTCGGATAAGTTGCGGAGAAGATCGGCTAGGTTTCGCTTCTTGTACAAATCCAAACCATAGTAGGTAGAGTCTTGGGCAATCAGTAAGAGTTCTTTGGTACCATTAGCCGCCTTATGCTGTGCTTCTTTCACTAGTTCATCCATTGGCCTGGATACGTGCCCTCCCCGCATCAGCGGGATGGCACAGAAGGAACAAGGGCGATCACAGCCCTCAGATATTTTCATGTAGGCATAGTGGCTGGCATGGGTTAGCAAGCGCTCCCCTACCAATTCATGCTTGTAATCGGCTTTGAATTTTTTCAGAATAGCAGGCAAATCTCGGGTGCCAAAAAATGCATCCACCTGTGGGATTTCCTTTTCTAAATCATCCTTGTAGCGTTGGGAAAGACACCCGGTCACATACACTTTGTCTACTAATCCCCTCTCTTTAGCATCGACATACTGCAAGATGGTATCGATGGATTCCTGTTTGGCATTATCAATAAACCCGCAGGTATTGATAATGATGATGTTATTGTCCTCCCCTGAAGCCTCATGACTCGCCTCAATGCCATTTCCCCGAAGTTGGGTAAGGAGCACCTCCGAGTCAACCAAGTTCTTGGAGCAGCCCATGGTAATGATATTGACCTTATCTTTCTTTAATGTTCTAGCCTTCACAGGAATCGATTCAACGTGTGGCAAAGGTAGGTAAAAAGGAGTGAAGGAAGAAAAGGCGTTGAAGGGAAGAAGAACTTAACACTTTCATAAAACAACCTTAACGCAAAGCTTCATCCTAAGGACTTAAGTATGCCTATATTCGTGGCATACAGCAATTTTTTTCCTTGCAATTTACTTTTAGCCCCGGCGCATGCCGGGGCACCTTGCAAAACAGACCCCAGGCAATTCCCGATTTTTCTAATTTTTAGTAGGCAAAAATCTTTTGGGCTTAACTTCCCGTAACGTACCTTAGGTTCGAAATTCATGCCTCATGGAGTTTACCGCCCCAAACGCCCAAAAATTAAATTTTGATCGTAAAAATTATTCGGACGAGACCCTACTACAGCTCTACGAATCCTTACTTGTGCCCAGAAGAATTGAGGAGAAAATGCTGATTCTTCTTCGTCAAGGACGGATCTCCAAATGGTTTAGCGGATGGGGGCAAGAAGCCATCTCTATAGGGGCAGTGAATGCCCTGGCATCTGATGAATTTATCCTTCCCATGCACCGCAACTTGGGGATTTTCACCGGAAGAGGTATGCCCTTGGAACGCTTGTTTTCTCAATTTCAGGGAACAGCCCTGGGATTTACCAAAGGCCGCGACCGATCCTTTCACTTTGGGAGTATCGAACACCATGTGGTGGGCATGATTTCCCACCTTGGTCCTCAATTGGCCATCGCAGATGGAATCGGGTTGGCACATAAACTCTCAAAAGAGAAAAAAGTCACCCTAGTCTTTTCGGGAGATGGAGCGAGTTCAGAGGGAGATTTTCATGAGGGCTTGAATGTAGCAGCAGTGTGGAGACTTCCCGTGATCTTTGTAGTAGAACACAACGGCTACGGCCTTTCTACGCCCAGCCAGGAACAGTTTGCTTTCCAATACTTCACCGAAAAAGGGCCTGGATATGGCATGGAAGCGGTACGAATTCAAGGCAACAATGTGCTGGAGGTCTACGACACCATTCTACGCCTAGCCGAAGACCTTCGTGAAAATCCAAGACCTGTGCTGGTGGAAGCCATCACTTTCCGCATGCGCGGACACGAAGAAGCTTCCGGCACCAAGTACGTCCCCAAATTCATGATGGAAGAGTGGGGGCAGCTAGATCCAGTGGATCGCTACGAAGAATACCTCTTTTCCATTGGTGTTCTAAATCAAGAGCTCAAAGAAAAGCTTGATGCAAAAGTAAAAATCCAAATCAACGAGGCCTTGGAAATCGCCTTTGCAGAAGAAGCGGTAGAGGCTCAGGTAGAGAAGGAATTGGGTGATGTGTATGCTCCTTGGAAACAAAAAGTACAGCAGCCTGGCTCTACTCAAACAGACAAGCGCTTCATCGATGCCATCAGCGAAGGTCTTCGTCAATCCATGGAAAAATACCCCAACTTAGTGCTGATGGGCCAAGACATTGGGGATTATGGGGGAGTATTTAAAATTACGGATGGATTCAAAGCCCAATTTGGTGGCGATCGAGTACGCAACACGCCCCTTTGCGAAAGCGCCATTATAGGAGCTGGCCTTGGCTTATCCATCGCCGGCTATAAGGCCATGGTGGAGATGCAGTTTGCTGACTTTGTGAGTGTGGGCTTCAACCAAATCGTAAATAATCTAGCTAAAATCCATTACCGCTGGGGTCAACATGCAGATGTGGTGATTCGAATGCCAACTGGCGCAGGTACTGCTGCTGGACCTTTCCATTCTCAATCCAATGAAGCCTGGTTTTTTCATACCCCTGGCCTAAAGATCGTCTATCCCTCCAATCCGCATGACGCCAAAGGACTCCTGAATGCAGCCTTAGAAGACCCAAACCCCTACTTGTACTTTGAGCACAAACTCCTGTACCGCTCCATATCGGGGCCGGTGCCAGATAGCTACTACACGATGGAAATTGGTAAAGCAGCCCTAGTGTCCACTGGTACACAGGTTTCCATCATTACCTACGGTATGGGAGTGCATTGGGCAAGCAAGGCCGTGAAGGAACTGGGAATTTCGGCAGACATTTTGGACCTCCGCACCCTACTCCCTTGGGACAAAGAAGCAGTAGCCGAAACGGTCAAAAAAACAGGAAAAATCATCTTCCTACATGAAGATACCTTGACAGGCGGGATTGGTGCTGAAATCTGCGCTTGGATCGCAGAGCATTGCTTCTCTGACTTGGACGCACCCATTTTCAGAGAAGGGAGTCTAGATACCCCAGTACCTTTTGCACCTTCTCTAGAAAAACAATTCTTGCCCGAAGCCCGATTTGTTGAAAAATTAAAGGAATTGATTGCCTATTAATCTAGTTTTCTTCATGGTTCGGATTCGTACTATATCTACCCCTGAACTTTTTAAAGTGGAAACCATTGCAAGGGCTACTTGGCCCAGCACTTTTGCGGGGATTTTGAGTTCCCAGCAGATCGAGTACATGTTGAATTGGATGTATGACGTGGCCTTGCTCGCAAATCAACTCGAATCAGGATATACTTTTTTGTTGGCAGAGGAGGAAGGGCAAGCGCTGGGCTTTGCCGTATACCAGTCCAATGCCATGGAGGCTAAGACCAAACTTCACAAACTTTATGTGCTACCTATCCATCATGGGAAAGGAATTGGAAAGGCCCTACTCCAAGAAGTGGTACAAAGGGCTCGAATCGGAGTTCAGGAAGCTGTGGTTCTCAACGTCAATAAGTTCAATAGAAAAGCCATTGATTTCTACTTGAGCATGGATTTTACTATCGCCCAGGAAGAGGTGATAGACATTGGAAATGGCTATTTCATGGACGATTACGTGATGACAAAAAAGTTTTCCTAGACCGAGGGCTCATCGAGTAGGGTCTCCCACAGCACCAAGCCCTGGGCTGGGGCTTTGGGTGCTACAGACCAAGAGTCATCGGGGCGATCTAATCTAGCAGCGATTTCTTCCAGAGAACTATGCCAAATGGCATGCATTATTTTTCTCACCTGGTGGTGTAGAAATCCACTTCCAGTTATTTCTAGGTACTTTACTTGGTTGGGGGAAAATGTACCTCCTTCAAGATCCATTTCCCCCAGCTGTATGGATTTGATTTCTCTAACAAAGTTAGTTTTAGTCGCTGAGGCCGTACAAAAGGCCTTAAAATTATGCACTCCTAGAAATAGCTTTGCGTTTTTTCGCATTTGTTCCAGGGAATGGCTTGGGGTAACCCGACTCACAAAGGCAGAAGCAAATGGATGAAACTCTGCAGCATCCGAAAAAAAGTAGCGGTAAGTTTTGGCATGTATGGACTGAATCAAATTAAATGACCTGGGTACCTGGCGAGCCTGGCTGAGCAAGATCTGGCCTTCCAAATGCGCATTAAGTGTGGGGAGCAAGGCTTGAAAAAGTACCTCTTCCTTTACAAATACCTGGATAAATCCTTGCCTACAACTTACCCCAGCATCGGTTCGACTTCCTCCAATTAATCGGAAGTCCTGGTGACCCAAGACAAAGCGAAATACCTTTTCCAATTTTCCTTCCACAGTGTCCTGATGGGCTTGCTTGGCCCATCCTTTGAAGCGGGCTCCGTAGTAAGCAATGGTGAAAAGGTAAGAGAAAGGTTTATTCATGAACAAGTTTCAAGTTGGACGTCCAATTCCCTCCTCAACAGGGTAAATGCTAGGCTTTAGTTGGTAGCTAGCCTCTCTGCCAGCCAATCTCCCACTTCGGAAGTTGTGTAGGCCTTCCCTCCTTCAGCGATGTCTTCGGTTACAATTCCTTTCGCCAAGGATTGATTCACTACCTCGGATATGGCATTTGATTCGGCTTTCAATCCAAATGCATAGTCAAACATCATCGCAGCAGACAAAATAGTGGCAAGAGGATTGGCAATATTTTTTCCAGCGGCTTGAGGATAGGATCCATGAATAGGTTCAAACAACTTGACCTTTGATCCCAAAGAGGCAGAGGGCATCAATCCCATAGATCCCGAAATCACAGAGGCCTCATCGGTCAGAATATCTCCAAAGAGATTTTCCGTGATCAACACATCGTAGGCCTTGGGCCATTGAATCAGTCGCATGGCCACGGCATCCACAAACTCATACTCTACTTTTACATCTGGGTACTCTTGCGCCAATTCTTGGACAGTTTCTCTCCATAAGCGAGAAGTAGCCATGACATTGGCTTTGTCCACGCAGGTGAGCAATTTTCTTCGCTTTTGCGCAGCTTCAAAACCCATTCTTGCCAAGCGCACAATCTCCTCCTTGCTGTAGACATTGGTATCAAAAGCCTTGGTGCCTTGCTCGTTTCTTCCTCTTGGCTCCCCAAAATAGATTCCTCCCGTCAGCTCTCTAAAAAAAACAAAATCTACTCCCTCCACTCGGTCAAGCTTGAGGGGGGATTTGTGCACCAAAGAAGGAAAGGTAAAGGTGGGGCGTACATTGGCAAACAGTCCCAATTTCTGCCGCATGCGAAGCAATCCCTGCTCCGGACGGACTTTGGCTTTGGGATCGTTGTCGTATTTGGGATCACCAATTGCTCCAAAAAGAACCGCATCAGCGCCCATACAAATGTCGTGGGTAGCATCCGGATAAGGATCTCCTGTGGCATCTATGGCACAAGCTCCTACAAGGCCCGTGTCAAAACTTAGGCTATGTCCAAATTTTTTTCCTATGGCCTTGACCACTTTTACGGCTTGATCTATCACTTCTGGACCAATACCATCACCAGGTAAGAGAGCTATTTTTAGTTGCATGTGCTTGAAAGACTTTGTTTAAACAGAAGGTAAAGTTTCTAATATATTCAACATTTTCTCAGTAGCCATCATGGCAGCTACCGTTTGGTCGGAATCTAGTCCCTTGGTTTTGAAAAGTTTACCATGCTCCCAAGTAATAACTGTCTCCACCAAGGCATCTGTTTTTCCTCCTGGAGGGATGCTTACCTGATAATTGACCAATTTAGGAAGTTCTCGGTGAAGGGAGGAATAGATATTGGCAACTGCATTCATAAATGCATCGTATTGCCCATCCCCTGTGCCGGTGGCGTCGTAACTATTTCCACTCACTTGGAGACGTAGGTGCATGCTTGGGCGCAAGCCTTTGCCTTGCGTCATCTGATAATCTTCAATACTGATGAGTTTGGCAATGGCATCGTGCTGCAAAACATCGGAAATGATGTAGGGCAAATCTTCGGTAGTTACCCGCTCTTTTTTATCTCCCAGTGCAATGATCCTTTGGGTTACTTTTGCCAACTCTTCGGGTTCTAGGGAAATACCCAGGCTTTCTAAGTTTTTGACAATATTGGCTTTACCAGAAGTTTTTCCTAGGGCATATTTCCGCTGCCTGCCAAATCGCTCTGGCAGCAAATCACTGAAATAAAGGTTCTTTTTATTATCCCCATCGGCATGAATTCCTGCTGTTTGAGTAAAGACATTTTCCCCCACCACGGGCTTATTGGCTGGAATGTATTGCCCAGAGATTTGTTCCACCAATTTGGATACCCTATAGATTTTTTGTTCTTGAATACCTACTTCCAGATCAGTAAAATCTTTGATTACCGCTATTACCGATTCCAAGGGAGCATTCCCAGCCCGTTCTCCTAGACCATTGATTGTGGTATGGATACCCGAGACTCCTTCTTGAAGGGCCTCCAGTACATTGGCTACCGATAGGTCGTAGTCATTGTGCGCATGAAAATCAAAGTGGATTTGAGGATATGCTGAGAGAAACTGATGGAGATATTCCCTAACCTCTCTGGGTGAAAGGATGCCCAAAGTATCTGGAAGCATGATGCGCCGTATGGGCTGATGGGAAAGAAATTCAATGATACTTTTGGTGTATTCCGGAGAGTGCTTCATGCCATTGGACCAATCCTCCAGGTATACATTGACCTCGAGCCCTTTAGCTACTGCATAGGAAATACAAGTCTCAATTTCAGAAAAGTGCTGCGCTGGAGTCTTCTTTAACTGGTGCTGCAGGTGATTGAGTGAACCTTTGGTCAGCAGGTTGAGCACTTTAGCTCCTGCCTCTAGGATCCAATGTACAGAAATGGGAGTATCCACAAAGCCTAAAACCTCTACCTTCTGCAAGAGCCCTTTTTGTGCTGCCCATTGCGTGATTCGCTGCACTCCTTCCAATTCCCCCTCGGATACCCTCGCAGAGGCTACTTCTATACGGTCTACCTTGAGCTCTTCCAACAAAGCTTTGGCAATTTGAAGCTTTTCTGATGGCAAAAAGGAAACCCCAGAGGTTTGTTCCCCATCCCTAAGGGTGGTATCCATCAGTTCTATTTTCCTAGCCCCCATGACGAACTACATTACCTCGATGCTGCGAAGGTATCAATGGCTGAGGCCATGTTGAGCAAGTAATCAATGTCATCAAAGCCATGTTGCATATTACCTTTTTTGTAGGCATTGATGTCAAATGTTTCCCCTTCCCCCGTAGATAAAAGGGTGATTCGTTGTTGGGCTAGATCTATTTCTAATTCGGTATCGGGATGCTTAGCTACTTCGCTCAGGATACGATCCGCAAAAGAGGCCGAGACCGTAACCGGGAGTACCCCTATATTAAGGCAGTTGTTTTTGAATATATCTGCAAAAAAACTAGAAACCACACAGCGGAACCCGTAATCGTAGATAGCCCAAACGGCATGCTCTCTACTGGAACCGCATCCAAAATTTTTACCTGCTACTAGAATTTTTCCTGAATAAGTAGAATCGTTGAGAACAAAATCTTTTTTAGGCTTCCCTTCTACATCGTAGCGCCAGTCTCTAAAAAGATTGTCTCCAAATCCTTCCCGCTCCGTAGCCTTTAGGAAGCGTGCTGGGATGATTTGGTCTGTATCTACGTTTTCAGTAGGCAAAGGCACTGCGGTACTGCGAAGCAAGGTAAATTTATCGTAAGCCATTTTTAATAGGGTCAAAGAGGGTCAAATTTGATTGCTGGTAGTTTTGTCCATGTACTTCATTAATTCCGTATTTCGCCTGCCTACGGCAGGCAGGTATTTTCAATTTCCAAATATTTCCCGCGGATCAGTAATTCTCCCCGTAATGGCTACAGCTGCTACGGTCAAAGGTGAGGCAAGCATGGTTCTTGCTCCTGGGCCTTGACGGCCCTCAAAATTCCGATTGGAAGTAGAGACCGCATATTTTCCAGCGGGAATCTTATCGTCATTCATGGCCAAGCAAGCAGAGCAGCCCGGCTGTCTCAACTCAAATCCAGCTTCTTCCAAGATGGCTACCAAGCCTTCCTCGTGGGCTTGTTTTTCTACTTCCCTGGATCCAGGTACAATCCAAGCGGTAATGTTGCTGGCTTTTTTCTTTCCCTTAACCATTTGGGCTACCGACCGAATGTCTTCGATTCGCCCATTGGTACATGAGCCTACAAAGACATAGTCTACGGCTTTACCAAGGATAGCTTCGCCTGGAGAAAATCCCATATACTCCAAAGATTTAAGGTAGGAGGACTTATTGGATCCTTCCATTCCTTCGGCGGTAGGGATGCTTGCATTGACCTTAATTCCCATGCCTGGATTGGTGCCGTAGGTAATCATCGGTTCTATGTCCCTGGCATCAAATTGCAACTCTTCGTCGAAAGTAGCCCCTTCGTCGGTCTTCAAGGTACGCCAATGAGCCACAGCTGTGGTCCACTGCTCTCCAGAAGGAGCATAGGTTTTTCCTTTCAGGTAGGCAAAGGTGGTTTCGTCAGGAGCAATCAAGCCCCCACGAGCCCCCATTTCTATGGACATGTTGCAAATGGTCATGCGGGCTTCCATGGACAAACTTTGGATCGCAGATCCTGCGTATTCCACAAAGTACCCTGTAGCACCAGCTGCCGAGATTTTAGAAATGATATAGAGAATGATGTCTTTGGAGGTTACTCCCTCACCCAATTTCCCTTCTACCGAAATCCTCATTTTCTTGGGTTTGGACTGCATGATGCATTGCGTAGCCAAGACCATTTCTACTTCTGAAGTACCAATACCGAAAGCAATGGCTCCAAAAGCCCCATGGGTAGAGGTATGGGAATCCCCGCAGACTATGGTCATGCCGGGCTGGGTCACGCCCAATTCGGGTCCGATGACATGGACGATTCCATGGTGTGCAGAGCCGAGGTCATGCAGTTCAATTCCGTACTTTGCACAATTCTCGCGAAGCTTTTCTACTTGCATACGGGAAAGCTTGTCCTTGATGGTCTGGTCTTGATCCACCGTAGGTACATTATGATCTGGGGTGGCGACGGTACGGTGAGGATACCTTACCCCTATCCCTCTTTTTTCCAGGTTGAGGAAGGCCACAGGAGAAGTTACCTCATGGATGAAATGCTTGTCAATAAAAAATACGTCTGGTCCTTCAGGTACCGATTTGACCACATGTGCATCCCAAATCTTATCAAATAATGTTTTCTTTTCCATAATTAAGCAGTCACGTATTCTTTGACTGGAATTTTGTTGAGGGCATCTACAAAGGCCTGTGCCGAAGCCAAGACAATGTCTTGGTTGGATGCAAATCCGTAATAAGGCTTGTCAGACTTGATAAGACGCATGTGCACCTTGGCTACATCATCGCTTCCTTGGGTCATGGCTTGTATCAAAAACTCCTCCATATCTACCTGAGGTTTTACCAGGGATTCAATGGCCTTCAGCACCGCATCTACCGGCCCTACTCCTGTGGCAGTAGCTTGATGAGAGGTATTTCCTATTTTAAGTTGAACGCTAGCTTGGAGACTGCCTTGTGAAGAATAGCTTACGTGTTCGAGTTCTATAAAGTTGGACTCATCTATGTATTTGCCAACAAGTTCCAGTAAATCTTTTCTTCCAATATCTCGCTTTTTATCGGCCAAAAGGAGAAAGGCTTCATACACCTCGCGCAATTCTTCCCCTTCTAAAACCACACCTAGAGCATCCAAATGGTGCTTCAGGGCAGCTCTTCCGGATCGGGCAGTAAGTACAATGGTTGACTCTTCTACGCCAACCTCTTTCGGATCTATGATTTCGTAATTTTCTCTGTGCTTCAGCACCCCGTCCTGATGGATACCTGAAGAATGCGCAAAGGCATTTCTTCCCACGATCGCTTTGTTGGGCTGCACCGGCATGTTCATCAGCTTAGATACCAAACGGCTGGTTTGGTAAATTTTAGGAGTAACTATTTGGGTGTGTACCGGAATGGAAGCATGGCACTTGATGGCCATGACCACCTCTTCCATGGAGGTATTGCCTGCCCTTTCTCCTATGCCATTGACCGTCACTTCTACTTGTCTTGCACCGTGTTGCACCCCGGCTACCGTATTAGCCGTGGCCATGCCTAGGTCATTGTGGCAATGGGTAGCGATGATGGCTAAGTCAATGTTAGGTACTCTATTTTTTAGGCTAGAAATAATGGCCCCGTATTGCTCAGGCAAGCAATAGCCCGTTGTATCTGGAATATTGACCACTGTCGCCCCTGCTTTGATCACTTCCTCTATGATCTTACAGAGAAAATCGGGCTCTGCGCGTCCAGCATCTTCGGCATAAAACTCCACGTCCTCTACAAACTTTTTTGCAAACTTTACGGCTGCTACCCCCCGCTGTATGATATCCTCAGGGGTAGAACGCAATTTAAATTGTATATGGTAGGGAGAAACGCCAATTCCGGTGTGTATTCTGCCTTTTTTTGCATATGCTAAGGCCGCTGCAGCTACTTCAATGTCCTTCTCCACCGCTCTTGAAAGAGCGCAAATAATCGGCTCAGATACCGCTTTGGAAATTTCTACTACAGATTTGAAATCTCCCGGACTAGAAATGGGAAATCCTGCTTCAATGATGTCTACACCCAATTCCTCTAGGGCTTTGGCCACTCTGATTTTCTCTTCAAAGTTAAGCTGGCACCCAGGCACCTGTTCCCCATCTCTAAGGGTAGTATCAAATATCCATAGCTTTTCACTCATGTCCTTCTAGGATTAGTAAGGTTAATTATTTTCTGGTCTCAACTTGCGCACCACGGCTCCTGCCTGCCACATTTCCGACTCCCTCAATTGGGCTAATTCTGCTTCCAATTTTTCCCTGTAATCTGCCTTGGAGTTGGAATCAATAGATTTTTGAGCCTCTGCCCCTGATTTTACGGATTGGTACAAAGCTTCAAATACTGGCTTGGTGGCATCTCGAAATGGCTTCCACCAATCCAAAGCACCTCGCTGTGCGGTGGTAGAGCAATTGGCATACATCCAATCCATTCCATTTTCTGCTACCAAGGGCATCAAGGATTGGGTGAGTTCTTCTACCGTTTCATTAAAAGCTTCGGAAGGGGTGTGCCCATTGGCACGAAGCACTTCGTATTGGGCCGCAAATATGCCCTGAATGGCCCCCATCAAGGTACCGCGTTCTCCAGTTAGGTCAGAAGTTACCTCACGGTAAAAATCGGTTTCAAATAAATATCCGGAACCTACTCCAATACCCAAGGCAATCACGCGGTCCTTGGCTTTTCCTGTGGCGTCTTGGTAGATGGCATAGGAGGAATTTAAGCCTCTGCCTTCTACAAACATCCTTCTCAAGGAAGTACCCGAACCTTTAGGTGCCACCAATATAACATCCACCTCTGCCGGGGGGATAATTCCTGTTTTCTCTTTGTAAGTAATGCCAAATCCATGTGAGAAATACAAAGCTTTTCCTGGACTTAGGTATTTTTTCAAAGTAGGCCAAAGGGCAATTTGTCCTGCATCAGAAAGCAAAAATTGGAGGATAGTTCCACGAGAACAGGCTTCTTCGATTTCAAAAAGGGTTTTGCCAGGCACCCATCCGTCGGATACTGCCTTGTCCCAAGTTTTGGAACCTTTTCGTTGACCAACGATGACGTTAAATCCATTGTCTTTCAGATTTAGAGCTTGACCTGGACCTTGCACTCCATATCCAATGACTGCAATCACTTCGTTTTTGAGAACCTCCCTGGCTTTTTCTAAAGGGAATTCTTCTCGGGTCACCACGTTTTCTTCTACGTTTCCAAATTTTAATTTCATAGGTTGGGGATTAATTTCTAGTTAACTAAATAGGATTTCAATTGACAAAGGAGTCAATAGTAAGCATTCGTTTGGCTACGGCAACTCTTCCGGATCTTGCAAATTCTAAAATTCCGTAGCCTTTCAAAATTTCCAAAAGCTCCCGAGTTTTTTCTTTATGACCAGTGAGTTCCAAGACCACAAAATCTGGTTCTGCAGCTATGATTTTTGCATGGTGGTCTCTAATGATTTTTTCTAAGCCTCCATCGAGTCTAGAGACTGGAAGCTTGTATAGCGCCAACTCTTGATAGACCACGCCTGTATCTTCGTGGTAAAATGCCTTGATCACGTCAATGACTTTTTCGATTTGATTGACCAGTTGAATGACCGTCTCTTCGTTGACCGTCACTTCTATGGTAATTCGGTGAACTCCCGGCACCCTGCTCTCTGAGGCAGTGAGAGCATCAATATTGATCCCCCTTCGGGTAAAAATGATGGTGATTCTATTGAGTATACCAATAAAATTCTCCGTTATGACAAAAATCGTATATCGTTTCATAGGTTTGGATTAACGCAATCTGACTTCTTCCACGGAAGATCCTGTAGCAATCATGGGGAATACATTGTCCTCTTTCTCCACCACTACTTCTAGGAAGAAGGGGCCATCGTAAATGAGCATGTCTTCTATAGCTTCTTTCAAATCGGCCCTTTCAGACACTTTTTGAGCCTTGATTCCGTATGCTTCAGAGAGCTTGACAAAATCAGGATTATCTAATTCAGTAAAGGAATATCTTTTATCAAAAAACATCTGTTGCCATTGCCTCACCATACCCAAGTAATTGTTATTCAATAGCACAATTTTTACAGGAGCCTTGGTTTGCTTGATGGTACCTAACTCTTGAATGGTCATTTGAATGCCCCCATCTCCTACCACACAGATGACCTGACGGGAATAGTCGTGCAATTGGGCTCCCAAGGCTGCAGGCAAGGCAAACCCCATGGTTCCAAGTCCTCCGGAGGTAATTTGGGTTCGGGGTTTTTTGTAATTGAAATACCTCCAGGCAATCATTTGGTGTTGCCCCACATCGGTCACCAATACCGCATCGTCTGCCTTGTATTTGTTGATGTGATGGATGACCTCTCCCATGGTCAGCCCCGGTTTGGTGGGGGTTAGGTCAAGGTTTACTACAGCTTCCTTTTCTTGCTTTTCCAGAGATCGGAAGTTAGCCATCCAAGTATCGTGTATTTTGGGAGAAATAGCTTCCGTGAGTAGTGTCAAACTTTCTTTACAATCCCCTTGTATGGCCACGGTAGCCTTCACATTTTTATTGATTTCGGAAGGATCGAGTTCCAGATGTATCACCTTGGCTTGTTTGGCATACCTTGACAAATCTCCTGTGACCCTATCGTCAAAGCGCATCCCCACCGCAATCAATACATCACATTGGTTGGTGAGCAAATTAGGGGCATAGTTGCCATGCATACCCAGCTTACCTACAAAATTGGAATGATCTTGGGGCAAGGCGCCCGAACCCAAAAGGGTAGAGGCTGCAGGTATCCCAGATTTATCCAAAAATTGTTTGAGGGCAGCTTCGGCCTGACCCAGAATCACCCCTTGACCAAAAAGAAGGTAAGGCCTTTCTGCCTTATCGATCAAAGTAGCTGCTTGATGAACAGAAATAGGATCTACAGGATGATGGGTTTTATAAGATCTAAAACCTAGACAAGGTTCGTATCGAAAGGTTCCGAAATCCACTTGGGCATTTTTAGTGATGTCGATGAGCACTGGACCTGGCCTTCCAGAGCGGGCGATGTAAAATCCTTTGGCAATAGCGGGCGCAATATCCTCTACCCTCCTAACCTGGATGTTCCATTTGGTACCTGGCATGGAAATACCCACCATATCGGTTTCTTGAAAGGCATCCGAACCCAACAAATGGGCGGCTACTTGACCAGTGATACATACCAAAGGTGTAGAATCAATCAGCGCATCGGCCAAACCGGTAATCAAATTAGTAGCTCCTGGACCAGAGGTCGCTAAGCAAACGCCTACCTTTCCTGATACCCGTGCATAACCTTGTGCCGCATGTATGGCTCCTTGCTCGTGGCGGGTCAGGACATGCTTGATTTGATCGTGGTAATCGTATAGGGCATCGTACACGGGCATGATAGCTCCGCCCGGGTACCCAAAAATCAGGTCTGCTTGTTCGGCAATTAAGGACCGAACCACCATATCTGCGCCTCTTAAGTTCTTATCCATTACTTATTTAATTGTCAGTTACACATCCCTCAGAAGCAGTAGCGACCAAGGCATTGTATTTTTTTAGCGTTCCTTGAAGACCTTCAATGAGCTTGGGGGACCATTTTGCCTTCCTTTTTGCAAATTCCTCCTCGCTCACATTTACTTCCAGTGCTTGCTGGTCTGTATCTATGGTAATCACATCTCCATCTCGGAGCAATCCTATGGTACCTCCGCACCAAGCTTCGGGGGTCACATGACCAACTACAAAGCCATGAGTACCTCCAGAAAATCTTCCATCGGTGATCAGGGCTACGTCTGCCCCAAGTCCTGCTCCGATAATCATGGAGGTAGGTTTGAGCATTTCTGGCATTCCAGGAGCTCCTTTGGGCCCTACATTTCGTATGACCACCACGTCCCCCGCCTTGACTTGATGGTCTCGGATGGCATTGTTGGCCTCCAATTCAGAATCAAATACCTTGGCTGGGCCTGTAAATCTTCGCCCCTCTTTACCGGTAATTTTTGCTACAGCCCCCTGGGGGGCTAGGTTACCTGAGAGGATACACAAATGCCCCGATTCTTTGATGGGGGATTCTACCGGATGGATGACATTGACTGCAGAGGGAACTATGGCCTGCACCTGTTCCAAATTTTCGGCCAGGGTCTTCCCAGTGACGGTCATGCAGTCTCCATGGAGGTAGCCCTTATCCAAAAAGTATCGCATGAAGGCGGGTAATCCCCCTTGTTCATGCAAATCTTCCATCAGAAAAGTTCCCGAGGGTTTAAAATCGCCCAGCAAAGGGGTCTTGGCATTCAATTCCTTGAAATCTTGCAAGGTAAACGATACCCCTGCCGTACGAGCAATTGCCAAAATATGAAGGACAGCATTGGTACTACCTCCCAAAGCAATGACCACACGAACGGCATTTTCTATGCTTTTTCGCGTCACAATATCTTTGGGTTTGAGGTCTTTTTCCAAAAGCACTTTGATGTACCGATTTACCTCTTGGCATTCTCTTGCCTTCTCTGGAGAATTAGCAGGATAGGAGGCAGAATAGGGTAAGGACATGCCCATGGCTTCAATCGCTGAAGACATGGTATTTGCGGTATACATCCCACCACAAGCTCCAGCTCCAGGACAGGCATTTCGAATCACGCCTTGGTAATCCTCTTCGGAGATACTGCCTTGAATTTTCTTTCCAAAAGCTTCAAATGCAGAAACAATATTGAGTTTTTCTCCTTTGTAAATCCCGGAAGCTATGGTACCTCCGTAGACCATGATGCTGGGTCTGTTGATGCGGAGCATACCTATGATGGCCCCAGGCATATTTTTATCGCATCCTGCAACCGCTACACAAGCATCAAAAGAATGACCTAAAATGAAAGATTCAATAGAGTCTGCAATAATTTCTCTAGAAACTAGGGAATAGCGCATCCCTAGGGTCCCCATGGAAGTGCCGTCAGAAATTCCCATAGTATTAAAAACCAAACCGGTAAGATCTTGCTCCTGGGAAGAGGACTTGATCAAACCGGCAAAGTCATTGAGGTGCATGTTGCAGGGATTGCTCTCGTAGCCACAACTGGCAATTCCTACAAAGGGTTGTTTCATCTTTTTATCCGACATCCCCGTGGCATAGAGCATGGCCATGCCTGCCGGATGCTCGGGGTTATCACTGATTTCCCAACTGTATTTTTTTAATGGACTACGATGCATGTAACTTTTTATAAAAAATGCCTCAGCTTCCTGAGGCACTTGTGAAGGAATACTAACGAATCAAAAGATTTAGTGCCTTAGATACCGCTACAAACCAGCAGGCAAAATCGTAAGGGAAATACTTTTGAATTCATTGTTTTTATATGATTGACGGTTTGAAAACAATAAACAAATTTAAAACTCTGGCATGATACTTACAATATTTAATTTTACCAAATTGGAAATGTACCTAGAATAAAATTGGGTTTTTTTATATTTTAAAAAATATTATATTAAAAAATTTTATTTTTCCAAATTGAAATTGAAAAAATGTATTTATTTTGATCTCAGTCAAAATTTTCTTCTGATTTTCATAATTATAAATTTTTAAGCTGATAAACTCATTTTAAGCAACAAAAAAATATTTTTGCTAATAAAAAGTTAATTTTTTATCGATTGTTTAACATTTCAGCTAAACTAGGTCTCGATTAGTTCTCCTGCATAGATTTCCCTTACTTTTGTCAAAAGAGGTTTGGCCATGATCACATTTCCCAATGCAAAAATCAATCTAGGGCTTCACATCACCCAAAAAAGAAGGGATGGGTACCATGATATTGAGACCTGCATGTATCCCATCCCAGTCTATGATGCGCTAGAGATGATTTTGGATACGAAATCTGTCTGGACGGCAACAGGAGATCCTATCCCCGGATCCCCTTCCGAAAACCTAATCCTAAAGGCAGAAAAATTACTTAGAAAGGACATCCATGGTCTTCCACAACTTCACATTCACTTGCACAAACATATCCCCATGGGAGCAGGATTAGGGGGAGGATCGGCAGATGCGGCATTTGCGCTTAAACTGATGAATTCATTATTTGAACTCCATTTGGATGATTTTTTTCTTGAAGAATATGCCTCCCGACTAGGAAGCGATTGTCCCTTTTTTATTGAAAATACTCCAAAAATTGCCAGAGGTCGAGGAGAAATTTTAGAGCCTTCAGAGGTATCTCTTCAGGGGATGCACCTTGTCTTGATTTACCCTGGAGTTCATATTGGAACCAAAGAAGCTTATGCGGGAGTAACTCCAAGACTTCCAAAAATTCCCCTGGAAGAGGTTCTAAAAGACAAAAAACAATGGAAAGAGGCACTAGTCAATGATTTTGAACCTAGCATCCTTCCTCTTTATCCAGAAATTGCCCAGATTAAAAATTCTCTTTACGAGGCAGGTGCCTTCTATGCAGCCATGTCCGGCTCAGGGTCCAGCGTTTTCGGATTATTTGAGCAAACTCCAAAGCCGCTTGCATGGCCTAGCCATTATTTTGTATCAGAGGCCACTCTTTAAGGAACACCCTTTTTTTACCTAGTTTTCGCTGTTTTTTTGCTAGCCTTCCTAAGTCCGTAATGTAACAATGGATAGCTCAGCACTGAAACCAGAATAATCAAGGTACCTAGGTAAAATCCAGCCGTCATTTTTTCATTTTCTCCAAAAATCAAAACTGCCAAAACGATTCCATATACCGGTTCCAAATTGATAGTCAAATTAATAGAAAATACAGGGAGCCTTTTCATCAATTCTACCGAAGCCGAAAAGGCAAATACCGTACAAACACCTCCCAAAATAAACAGCCACAACCCATCCAACCCTTTCCAATACCATTGAATTTCTCCCCCATCAGAAAAAAAGTAAGTATAAAAGGGCAAAACTAGTAAGGCGATCAGACTTGCAGTTCCCATTTCATAAAAGGTAATCTGATAGGGACTGTGGTGACGGGTCAGCCGCCCATTGAGCACGGAAAAGAGGGCGCTTAGAAAGGCAGAGATTATGGCCATAGATAGTCCCAACCAATACCCACTTTCAAATTGAAAGATTACCAAAAGCCCGGAGATCACCATGATTCCAAGTCCCACCTCATACCATTTCACCCGGGTACGATTGATCAAAGGATCCACAAATGCTGTCCAAAGTGAGGTAGTAGCCATCCCCGCCAAACACACCGAGGCAGTAGACACCTTGGCTGACCAAAAGAAAAAAATCCAGTGAAAGGAAATCAATACTCCCACCCCACAAATACGCAGCAATTGGCGCCAGGGAATGCTAAAGGATTCCCTTTTGTACCCTATCAGCAAGCCCACCCCCAAGGCAGCCAGGAGGGTTCGGTAAAATACCAATTCCAAAGAAGGCAAGCTAATCAATAGGCCTAAAATGGCAGTAAACCCCCAAATCAATACCAAAAAATGGAGCAACAAGTAATCCTTGATGGAAGCGAAGGACTTCACCTAGGTACCGTTTTATAGAGAATTAAGCCCATAGCTGCAAAAACCAAATTTGGTAGCCATACAGCCAACACGGGGAATTGGGTTCCGGCTTCTGCGAAAGTTCTCGAGAGCAAAAACAAAATGATGTAAACGAAAGCCATAAAAAATCCCAATGCAATCTTAAATCCAGAGCCTCCACGAGTCTTGCGTGCGGACATAATCACTCCAATAAAGGTAAGAATCACCGAAGCAAAAGGAGACATAAACCGCACTATGCGCTCGATGCGGTAGTAACTTACGTTATCGGCACCACGCTCCTCGAGGAGGCGAATCTGCCTACTCAATTCTGGAAGTTTTAAGGTTTCGTGATGGTTTTCTGGCAGGTCAAAATCAACAGGTGTAATGGAAAGTAAGGTATCCAAGGAAGTCCCAGTAGTATATTCTTCTCCCCGCTCCCTAAGGACCCTAAGCCGCCAATTTTCTAGCCTCCATACGTTTTTGGTGGTATCCCATTGGATAACATCCGAGGAAAGCTTAGAAAGCAGCCTTCCTTCCTTAATCTCTTCTAAAGTAAAATTATATCCTGTATAGCTCGTTTTGTAAAATCTACTTAGGTAGGCATAGCCATTGGGGCCAACCTTGATATGAATGTTGGGATCGGTAGATGCCTCCCCTTTTTCTAAATAGCGTATACGAAATTGAGAAACGCTTCCAGTAGCACCCGGCAATACCCATCCATTGAGAAAAAAACTAACTCCCCCGATCAAAGTAGCTGCCAATAGAAAAGGCCTTAGGAGTCGGATAAAACTAATGCCTGAACTCAGCATAGCAACTATTTCGGTACGTCCTGCCATCTTAGAGGTAATGAAGATTACAGCAATAAATACCGTGATGGGTGTCAACAGGTTGTTGAGGTACAGCCCGTAATTTCCCATATACTTGAGAATATCTTTTGCCGGCACCTGATTTCTAATGTAGGTATCGTTTTTTTCGGTAAAATCCAGCACCAAAACCACAAGAATAAGTAAGACCACCACAAAAAAATAGGTCTTCAAAAACTCTTTAATAATAAGTTTGTCTAGGATCTTCATCTTATAGTCTTGTGCTGACCTTTTTCACCATAGCATTTTTCCACACCCCAAAATCCCCAGCCAGGATGTGCGTCCTAGCCTCTCCGACCAACCATAAGTAGAAGGCTAAATTGTGAATGCTTGCAATCTGTGAAGCCAAAATTTCTTTGGAAATGGTAAGATGCCGTAAGTATGCTTTGGAATACGTAGCACTAATTTCATTTCCAATTCCAGGATCTATTGCACTAAAGTCATCCTTCCACTTTTCATTTCGAATATTAAGGATTCCCTCAGAGGTAAACAACATGCCATTCCTAGCATTTCTTGTGGGCATGACGCAGTCAAACATGTCTACCCCCAAAGCAATGCATTCTAAAATATTTGCCGGAGTACCCACGCCCATCAAATACCTCGGAGCATAGGATGGTAATATTTCCGTGACGGCTTCTGCCATTTCATACATAAGTTCTGCCGGCTCTCCTACCGACAATCCCCCGATGGCATTTCCTTGTCTTTGTTGACTCGCCACAAATTCAGCACTTTGTATTCGCAAATCTTTATAGACTGAACCCTGCACAATTGGGAAAAGGCTTTGCTCATACCCGTACTGCCCTTGGGTGGAATCAAATCTCTGAATACACCTAGATAACCACCGGTGGGTCATTTCCATGGATTTTTTGGCATAGGAATACTCACAAGGATAGGGAGTACACTCATCAAAAGCCATGATGATATCTGCACCTATCTTTCTCTGAATATCCATGACTCCTTCGGGTGAAAATACATGTTTGGATCCGTCGATATGAGATTTAAAGGTGACACCCTCTTCTTGAATTTTTCGGTTACCAGATAGTGAAAAAACCTGGTATCCTCCCGAATCGGTTAGGATTGGGCCATCCCAACCCATAAAACGGTGAAGCCCTCCCGCTTTTTCAAGGGTATCTAAGCCTGGCCGTAAATACAAATGATAGGTATTGCCCAAAATAATTTGTGCTCCAATATCTTGACGCAATTCTCTCTGATGAACCGCCTTGACGGTAGCAGCCGTCCCCACAGGCATAAAAATAGGGGTTTGTATATCCCCGTGTGCCGTAGAAACTGTTCCGGAACGAGCCCGAGTTGCTGTATCTTTTTTTTCTAAAACAAATTTCATGCGGGGTACTTGACGGGTCTAAAACCTTAGTCTTTAGATTCCCTAGTGCTGCTGCAAAAATATCCACTTATTCTTAAATGACTTGCTGAATTTGGATTTATATTTGCCCAGCATAATTGACCTATGGGCCTATTTTTATTAGGATCTTTCTTCTTATTCGGACTACTCATACAGGGCGTTTTTCTTTTGGTTGTTTTTGGTCGAACAGCCTGGTATTCATCATCTTCCAAAAAATCCGCTGTCACCTATCCTGAAGAAGGTGTAACAGTATTGGTAACCGCACGAAACAAGTACCAATACCTCAAGGTATTGATCCCCAAACTTTTTGAACAAGATTATCCCAAATTTGATGTCCTCATCGTAAATGATCAAAGTACAGATCGTACCAAGCGCCTTTTAGAAGACTTGCTCATCAAGTACCCTAAGTTGAGGTCTGTCACCATCAAATACACCCCCAAACATTTGACGGCCAAAAAATTCGCTCTTACCTTAGGATTCAAAGTAGCAAAAAATGACGTCATCCTACTTACTGAAGCTGACTCCCTACCCAGTTCTAACCAGTGGATTAGGAAAATGACAGCTCCTGTGAGGGAACAAGGAAAAACTTTTGCCTTAGGCTACTCAGGGTATACCCAGCCCTCCAGCACGTTAGGCCGATGGGTAAAATTCGAGTCTTTATTGAAGGCACTATTTTTCCTTTCTTTTTCCTTATGGAAAGCTCCATTTATGGGAGTAGGTAGAAACCTGTGCTACAGAAAAAGCTTTTTTATGGAAGTAAAAGCTTTTAAAGGATTTTGGGACGTGCAGGGCGGCGAAGACGCCCTTTTTGTGAATGCCTATGCCACTGGTAAAAACACTCAAGTAGTTATAGACCCTCAAGCCATCACCACCTCTGAATGCACTGAAAACTGGAAGGAATACCTGGCACAGGAAAAACAAGTCTTTCAAGCAGAAAGAAATCTTAAAGTAGAAGACAAGAGAAAAGTTGGAATCTATGCCATTTCACAGGCCCTGTATTGGATTGGGGGAATTGGTCTTTTGTTGTATTTTGGAATTGGATTCGATTGGATTCAATTTTCCTTTGTTTTGGCTTGCATGTTGGCACGGACGTTGTTGCTATCTCGGGTGATTAGGTCTGCTACTTTTAAACTAGAAGGGACAAGACCTACATTTAATGTTTTACTATTTGATCTTATTTATATAGCCTACTTTTGGGTTTTAGGATCTATTTCCTACCAAGCAAAAAACATGAAATGAGTCTACCCGAGCGCGGATTTTCTACCAAAGCCCTTGAAGATTTTGATCTGATAGATAAGGCTGTGTTTGAAAAAGATCAACACGCCTATGCCTTGTTGATGAAGCGCTATAAAAAAGCGGTCTATTTCATGGTGCTCAAAATGATTCGTGATGCTGACGATGCCGAAGATTTGACCATGGAGGCATTTGCAAAAGCTTTTCGTAATCTCGAGCGGTTTAAAAAAGATTATACCTTTTCTACTTGGCTTTTTCGCATAGCCACCAACAATACCATAGATTTTATTCGCAAGAAAAAGTTGCGAACCCTGAGTCTCAATACTTCTCTATCCGATGATAGTGGCAATCCAGTCAGCATAGATGTTGAAGACAGGGAGGACAATCCTCAAGATGAATTCATCAAGTCACAGCGCATGGAGATGGTGCGCATGTTTGTGGATAAGCTTCCTGCAAAATATAGACGGTTGGTCCAATTGAGGTATTTTGACGAGCTTTCCTACGAGGAGATTGCTCAAGAATTGGATAAACCCTTAGGTACGGTAAAAGCACAGCTTCACCGATCTAGAGAACTTCTTTATGAAATTGCCTCAGGTAAAGAAAATCAACTCTAATGCCTACTACCTCTAACCTTATAGGAAAGTATTTTCCCGAGCTTAGTCCAAAACAAATAAAGCAATTCGACCAACTCCAGGCGCTCTATGAGAATTGGAATTCCAAGATCAACGTGATCAGCAGAAAAGACATGGACCAATTCTACCTACACCATGTCTTACATTCTCTTGGTATAGCCAAGGTGATATCCTTCGAAGCAGAATCTGAAATATTAGATGTGGGAACAGGCGGGGGCTTTCCAGGCATACCTCTTGCCATACTTTTTCCAGCAGCACATTTTCATTTGGTAGACTCCATAGGAAAAAAAATTACCGTAGTTGCAGAAGTAGCCAAGGCGCTGCAACTTTCCAACGTGGAAGTACAGCAGGCAAGAGCAGAAAGCTTGGACAGGACCTATGATTTTGTGGTTAGTAGAGCTGTGACGCGCATGATTCAATTTTACCCCTGGATCAAAGGAAAAATCAAAAAGAAGGATTTCAATTCCCTTCAAAATGGAATACTCTATTTGAAAGGTGGACAGATAGATGAAGAAATGCAGGAAACAGGTAAGCCCTATCGTACCTTCCCCCTATCTTCATTTTTCGAGGAAGATTTTTTTGAAACTAAAAAGGTGATTTATATGCCTTGGACCGAGAAGCGCTGAAAGTGCCTTCTTTCAAGTCTAAAGTTCACTTCCCAATCAATTCCTCTACATTTTCTGACGTTTACCTATTGGTTCTAATTTCTTGTCACCACATTTTTAGAAAAAATATATAAAATATTGATTTTCAATTATTTATAGTTTTATTTTTTTTAAAAAACGATCTAGAAAAATCTTACCGACAATTTCTGTCTATTCATTTTTTGCTTACCATTTTAACCCTTAATTTGAGCCTCCATACCACGCTTACCTATGTACCTCATATTTGATACCGAGACTACGGGCTTACCCAGAACCTACCATGCTCCCATGTCTGATGTAGACAACTGGCCACGGGTAGTGCAGGTGGCTTGGCAACTGCATGACGGGAAGGGGGCTTTACTATCTCAAAAAAATTACATCATTCGGCCTGAGGGGTTTACCATCCCCTATAATGCTGAAAAAGTCCATGGGATTTCTACGCAAAGGGCATTGGAGGAAGGCCAAGACTTGAGAGAAATTTTAGATATTTTTCTAACAGATCTAGTACAGGCTCGTTACGTAGTGGGTCACAACATAGGCTTTGACGTACATGTGGTAGGGGCCGAATTTTTGCGGGCATCTTTACAGATGCCTTTTGAGGAAAAAATTGAGCTAGACACCAAAGATATTTCCACTGATTTTTGTGCCCTACCTGGAGGAAAGGGGGGAAAGTACAAATGGCCAACTTTGACCGAGCTCCATCAAAAATTGTTTGGTAACGGCTTTGACGATGCCCATGACGCAGCCTACGATGTAGATGCTACCGCCCGCTGCTTTTTTGGATTGATTGCTCAGCAAATACATAGTCCTGAACCGGGAATATCCCTAGAAGAAATTCGCTACCAAGCACCCCAGTTGGCAGAGGCTAATTTTGCTCAATCCAAGCAAAAATCTTCGGCACAACAAAATCCACCGCTTCAGAAAAAAAAACCTGTTCAGGGAATCCAATCCCTAGAGGACGTTTCTTTCACCCATTTGCACGTACATACTCAGTTTTCAGTTCTCCAAGCTACTTCTGAAATACCTTCCTTAATCGCCCAAGCCAAAACCTTTGGCATGAACGCCCTAGCCATTACCGATCATGGGAATATGATGGGGGCTTTTCATTTTGTACAAGAAGCAATTCGAAAAGAAATCAAGCCCATTGTGGGTGCTGAATTTTACCTATGCAGGGACAGAAAAAATAAATCCATCAAAGAAGATGGCTACCAAACGGTCCTTTTGGCAAAAAATAAATCCGGATACCACCATCTGGCAAAGCTTGCCTCCTATGCCAATATGGAGGGGTTTTATTATGTGCCAAGGATAGATAAAGAACTTTTGGTTCAATACAAAGCTAATTTGATTGCCACTACGGGTGGCCTATGGGGAGAAATTCCCTACCTCATTCTCAACGTGGGCGAAACGCAAGCCGAAGAGGCCTTTATTTGGTGGAAAGAACAGTTTGGAGAGGATTTTTATATTGAACTTAACCGACACGGCATCCCTGAAGAGGACAAAGTGAACGAAGTATTGTTAAGTTTTGCTCAAAAGTATGGGGTAAAATATTTCGCAGCCAACTCCACCTATTACAATCAAAAAGCCGATGCGAATGCGCACGACATCTTGCTCTGCGTCAAAGACGGAGAATTGCAGGAGAGACCTAAAAAATACATTGGAAAGCGAGGCCGGGAATTTCGATTTGGCTTCCCTAACGATGAATTTTATTTGAAAAGTCAGAAGGAGATGAAATCCCTATTTTCAGATCTTCCTGAGGCTATTTCTTGTACGCAAGAAATCGTAGAAAAATGCGAGCCCTATGCGCTTACCCGAGAGGTGCTCTTACCAAAATTTGCTATCCCCGAAGTATTTAAGCATCCTGAAGACGAATTGGATGGGGGCAAACGAGGAGAAAATGCCTACCTACGTCATCTTGCTCACGAAGGAGCAAAAAAAAGGTACTCAGAAATCAGCCTGGAGCTACAAGAAAGACTAGATTTTGAGCTGAGCACCATAGAAAAAACAGGCTACCCTGGTTATTTTTTGATTGTACAGGATTTTACCCGAGCTGCTAGAGAAATGGGAGTTGCCGTAGGACCGGGCAGGGGCTCGGCCGCTGGCTCAGCCGTGGCTTATTGTGTGGGCATAACCAATGTAGATCCCATAGCATACAACCTCCTATTCGAACGATTTCTTAACCCTGATCGAGTCTCTTTGCCAGATATTGATATTGATTTTGACGACGAGGGAAGACAGGCAGTCATTGATTATGTTATCAATAAATACGGGTCTAGCCAAGTAGCCCAGATCATTACCTATGGTACCATGGCAGCGAAATCTGCTATCAGAGATACGGCCAGGGTACTCAATTTACCCCTTACAGAGGCAGGAAGATTAGCTAATTTGGTGCCGGATATCAAACTCAAAACCTTGTTTGAACTTGCTAAAAATAGGCCAGCCCTATTGGATAAACTTAAAGGACAAGGTGAACTTTTACAGAAGGCAGAAGAACTCCTTCGTATTGCTTTTGGTGAAGACGAATCTTCAAAAACCATACACCAGGCTGCAGTATTGGAGGGATCGGTACGCAACACGGGCATTCACGCTTGCGGAGTAATCATAACTCCATCCGACATTACAGATTTTGTACCCGTGGCATTGGCCAAAGATTCGGAAATGGTATGCACCCAATTTGACAATGCCGTAGTAGAATCCGCTGGCTTATTAAAAATGGATTTTTTAGGTCTGAAAACCCTTACCTTAATCAAAGATGCGATCAAAATCATCAAAGAGAGGCATGGAATTCTCCTAGATGCAGACTCCTTTCCCATAGACGATCTCAAGACCTACGAATTGTTTCAACGCGGGGAAACGGTAGGCATATTCCAGTATGAAAGTCCTGGCATGCAAAAATACATGCGAGAACTCAAGCCTACCGTGTTTGCAGATTTGATTGCCATGAATGCCCTCTATAGACCAGGTCCCTTAGCATATATTCCTTCCTTTATCAAAAGGAAACATGGATTAGAACCCATAAGCTATGACCTTGAGGACATGAAAGATTACCTAGAAGAGACCTATGGGATAACAGTGTACCAGGAGCAAGTCATGCTTTTGTCCCAAAAATTAGCTGATTTTACCAAGGGAGAGGCAGATGTCCTTCGTAAAGCGATGGGTAAGAAGCAAAAGGAAGTCTTGGATAAAATGAAGCCTAAGTTTGTGGGCCAAGCAGCTGCCAAAGGACATGATCCCGAAAAATTAGAAAAAATATGGATGGACTGGGAAGCCTTTGCCTCCTATGCCTTCAACAAGTCTCATTCCACCTGTTATGCCTGGATAGCCTACCAAACCGCTTACCTGAAGGCCCATTATCCTGCAGAATACATGGCATCTGTGTTGAGCAACAACATGAACGATATCACCCAAGTGACCTTTTTTATGGAAGAATGTAGGCGAATGGGAATCCCGGTGCTCGGACCTGATGTCAACGAATCCAACAGTGGTTTTGCCGTAAATTCAACTGGAGAAATTCGATTTGGCATGGCAGCCATAAAAGGAGCTGGAGCTGGAGCGGTAGAAGAAATCATTAAAGAAAGAAACAACCGAGGGCCTTATACCAGCATCTTTGATTTTGCCAAACGAGTAAATTCTAGAGCGCTAAACAAGAAAACCATGGAAGCACTAGCCATGGCAGGCAGCTTTGATTGCTTTAAAGAGCACCATAGAAGACAGTACTTGGATGCTGCCGAAGGGGACGTAACCTTGATTGAAAAAGCGGTTAGATACGCTCAAAAAGTGCAGCAAGAGGAAGAAAGTGCTCAGGTGAGTCTTTTTGGAAGCACCTCAGGAGCAGTAGAAATTCCACTCCCCAGCGTAGCTCCTCTAGAACCCTTTTCTCCTTTGCAGCAATTAAGTATAGAAAAAGAAGTGGTAGGACTTTTTATTTCTGGACATCCCCTAGATCAATACAAACTCGAAATCGATTCATTTACCAATACCCCTCTCTCCGCCTTGGCAGACTTGGAGTCTCTGAGAGGAAAACCAGAGCTAAGAATGGCAGGATCTGTTTCTAGTTTTGCCCACCGAACAACTAAGAACGGAAAACCCTTTGGTACCCTCACCTTAGAAGATTATCAGGGTTCCTACACCTTTTTCCTCTTTGGAGAAGACTATGTCAAATTCAAACACTACTTCATGTCTGGGTGGTTTTTATACCTCTCAGGAACGGTAATCCCAAAAAAATGGGGCAATGAAAATGAACTTGAATTTAAAATCAATCAGCTCTCCCTTTTAAGCGAACTTCGGGGTAAGCTGGTCAAAGGATTAAAAGTAAACGTACGATTGGAAGACCTTAGCCTTGAGCTCATGGAAAAGCTAGAGAAAATTACTTCCACTTACAAAGGGGATGCAAAACTTTACTTTGAAGTAATAGATCAAAAGGAAAACATCAGTCTAGAACTATTTTCTAAAAAAATCACCGTGGATCCTAGCGCGGCTTTGATCAAAGAATTAGGCTTACTCCCAGAGTTAAGCTATAAGATTATGGAGAAATAAAAGGCATTAAATAAGAATAATTTAAAGATGAAGGGAACTTATTCGGATTCAATCGCCTTTTGCACATATATTTGAAAAAAGAACCTTACAAATTCAAGATTACCATGGGAAAAGCAATTGAAATTACAGATGCAAATTTTGAAGAAATCATCTCCGGAACTCAGCCAGTTTTAGTTGATTTTTGGGCGGAATGGTGTGGTCCCTGCAAAATGATAGGGCCCGTTGTAGAGCAACTTGCATCAGAATACGAGGGGAAAGCCGTGATTGGGAAGGTAGACGTTGATTCTAATCCCTCAGTGGCACAAGCTTTTGGTATACGATCTATCCCTACCTTGCTTTTCTTTAAAGGCGGTGAAATCGTAGACAAGCAAGTAGGTACCGTTCCAAAGGCAGTATTGGCTCAAAAATTAGATGCTCAGCTTTAAGCCAAGTATTTTGCATAGTACAAAGCCGTAAAGAACTCTTTGCGGCTTTTTTTATCCTCATTTTCACATGGTCGAAATTTCCCTTTCCTTAGAAAAATTCTGGCAGTTGAGGCCGGAGATTCCCTTGGTTGACGCAAGGAGTCCAGGAGAATTTGGCCATAGCCATATACCTGAGGCCATCAATCTACCGATCTTAAACGATGAAGAACGGGTACAAGTGGGGACTTTGTACAAAAACTCTGGCGCCTTACCTGCCACATTAAAAGGATTTGAATTGGTGGGACCACGATTTCACGAAATTCAAAAGTCCGCTCTGAATCAATTTCCTGATAGAAAAGTGATTATCTATTGCTGGAGGGGTGGCATGAGAAGCCAAATCCTATCCTGGCTTCTTTCACAAGTTGGATTTCAGGTATTCCGCTTGGAAGGAGGATACAAATCCTACAGAAAATTTACTTTCGATCAGGTGAGACTTCCCTTTCCTTTTCTCGTTTTGGGAGGAAAAACAGGCACGGGCAAAACCGTACTTCTTCAAAAATTGAGAGAGGAAGGAGAGCAAGTAATTGACCTAGAAGCACTGGCCCATCACAAAGGATCTTCTTTTGGATCCATAGGTCAAAAACCCCAACCCTCTGTAGAACATTTTGAAAATTTGCTTGCCGAACAACTTCGACTATTTGATTCAAAAAATCCGATTTGGATAGAAAATGAAAGCCAAAGAATTGGCAATATACTTCTACCCGAATCCATGTATGTTCAGATGACCAAAAGTCCTAGAATAGAAATTCAAAAAACCAATGAGGAGCGGATCGAACACATTTCTCAGGAGTATGCTCAATTGAATGCTTTAGAATTGATGGATGCTGTAAAACGAATTCAAAAACGATTAGGGGGGCTGCGAACCCAGCAGGCCTTAGAGGATATCAGAAATAAAAATCACGCATCTTGGATCGCCAATATGTTGCTCTACTACGATAAAGCTTATGAATTTGACTTACAGAGGCATGATCCTGATAAAACTATGGTCTTGGACCTTCACAAAAAATCACTGTCTCAACAAGTCAACCTCTTGTTACACGTAAAAAATAATTTTTATGGAAAATTCTCCGGTATTGCTGACTGAATGGAGCGAAGGCTCAGGCTGTGGATGTAAAATTGCACCTGCAGTACTAGAACAAATTTTGCATGCCAGTGGAAGCTTTGCTTCAAAAGATACCCAGCTACTGGTGGGAAATTCCAGCAAAGACGATGCTGCAGTATACCAAGTATCTGAGGAAATTGCAGTAATCAACACGGTAGATTTTTTTACCCCCATAGTAGATGATGCCTTTGATTTTGGGAGAATATCTGCTGCCAACGCCATTTCTGACGTGTATGCCATGGGCGGTAAACCCTTATTTGCCAATGCTATTTTATGTTGGCCAGTAGAAAAACTATCTCCGGAATTGGCGGCAAAAGCCCTAGCAGGCGCCAAACAAATTTGTAATGAAGCTGGCATTGAGCTAGCCGGAGGGCACTCTATTGCTGGAAAAGACCCTGTTTTTGGTCTTTCGGTCACAGGAATGGTACATCCCAGAAAAATCAAAAAAAATGAAGGGAGTCAAGAGGGTGACCTTCTATTTTTGACCAAACCTTTGGGATTAGGAGTTTTGGCGACTGCTATCAAAAGGAAAAAAATTACCCCAGAAGAATATCAAAAATTTCTTGAAGTGGCCTGCCAGCTCAATCGCATTGGAGAAATTTTGGGTAACCACGAGGAAGTACATGCCATCACCGATGTGACCGGCTTTGGTCTCTTGGGCCATGCCTTGGAGATGGCAGAGGGAGCAGACCTATCCATTCAACTTTATTTTCACCAACTACCCCTCCTTGAAGGTGTGAATGAGTACATCCAAGGATTCGTTTTTCCAGACAATACCTATAGAAATTGGAATGCATTTCAAGGCAAGGTAAGTGGAGTAGAGGGAATGGACTTGGTAGTGCTTTGTGATCCACAAACGAGCGGAGGACTGCTTATTTCGGTAGCAGAGGAAAATTTAGACTGGTTTGAAATGACTATGGCTTTACACCGTCAAACCGCTTGGAAGGTCGGAAAATTTTTACAGAAAGGAGATTTTCGAATTCAGGTGGTCCATGATTAACTAAAATTCCTTGTAACTTGGGGTAAATCATCCTTCTCCCCAAATGAACCTGAAGCCTCTTCTCCTTCTCTCCTGCTTTGCCTTATGCAGTTTGGCTCATGCACAAAGACCCGAAAATATAATCAGTGAGCTGGTGCTCCTCCAAGTGCATACAGGGGAGGAAAAAACCATTTTGAAGGAATCTTGGCATTTTGAAGCACCCAACTGGTCAAGAGATGGTCAATTTTTATTGATCAACTCAGGGGGCCTCCTCGAAAAAACTGATTTGCAAGGAAATCCTCTTGGCAAAGTATATCCAGAATCAATTATAAGGAGCGAACAACGATCATGGATATAGTTTTGATGGAAAAACACTTGTTTACAGCAACAATGATAAAGGGTTAGGTTCTAGAATCTACACCATCGCCAGTGATGGTGGAGAAGCCCAACTTATTACTCCAAATTTTCCCAGCTACTGGCATGGAATAAGTCCTGATGGGAAAAATTTAGCCTATTGTGCGATGCGGCAAGAAAAATGGGATATCTACCTGATTTCTACGAAAGGTGGAGAAGAGAAAAGGTTGACAGACGCAGAGGGGCTAGACGATGGGCCAGAGTATTCTTACGATGGGCAGTGGATTTATTTTAACTCCCACAGAACAGGTAGAATGCAGGTCTATAGAATGAGGGCAGACGGTAGCAATCAAGAACAACACACATTTGATACCCTAGACAACTGGTTTCCACATCCCTCCCCGGACAATTCATCCCTAGTCTACATATCCTACTTAGAAGATCAAAAAGGAGCACATCCTTTTGGAAAGGATGTGAAATTGAGAATGATGGATGTAGCTACTAGGCAAATCA
>VGMU01000016.1 GCA_016866385.1 Bacteroidota bacterium | reverse complement strand
CCAGAGCCAGAGGCGAGAATTGCAAGACGCTTCATGTTAAATCAAAATTAATGCTGCAAGATAGATGAATGGGGTCACTTTTATGCTTTTCATCATTCGGTAGCCTTCTAATTGCTTTTATTTTTGGTTTAAAAAATAGTTCCACAAAAAGGCTTGGACTGAAGGGAAGGATTCCTCCCCGACTCTCAGGCCAAAAGGCTCCGTTATCACCAAAGTTTGTTCCAAGGAGGTAATCCCTGCCTTTACCAAGGCCTTCTTGACCCAATACACCTTTTCGGCAGGTCCTTCAATCAAATAATCCGGCATCACTTGACTCCACTCCACCCGCCCTCGGGCTACATTAAACCGATAGCGATCCGAAGGAAAAAGGGCTTGAATCTGTCCCGAAAGCACTAGGTCTTCCGGCTTTCCAGACAAGAGTGGAAGACCACAATTCAGAATCCAGAATCGATCCGCCGTCTCCAAAGCAATATCCAAGTCATGGGTAACGACCAAGACTGCCTTTCTTTTTGTCCTGGTGAACTCACGAAGCAAATGCATGATTTCCAAGCGATTGACCAGGTCCAAATACGCGGTAGGCTCATCCAATACAATCACAGATCCATCCTGCGCCAAGGCACGTGCAATCATCGCCTTTTGCCGCTGTCCATCGCTGAGCTCACTCAATCGTTCGTCCTGTAGGTGGCTGATTCGGGTATCTTCCATGGCTTGATACACCTTCTTCCGGTCCTCCTCCTGCAATTTCCCCCCCCAGCCCAAGTATGGCGTTCTTCCTAGGGCTACGAGTTGTCCTACCGTCATGGTCCCGGGATAGGCGCTTTGTGCGAGCACCACAGCAACTTGCTTGGCACGCTCTTGTATATCCAGGGATCGCAGCGCCTTCCCTTGCAAAAGCATGTTACCCTTCCAGGGTAGGAGTTCTCCAAGGATGGATTTTACTAGGGAAGATTTACCCACCCCATTGGGACCAAGCAAGCAAGTAAACTCTCCAGTGAAAAGTTGAAAATCTAGGTCTTGTAAAATCTCCTTTCTTCGCCCCTCTTGAACATATCCAAGAGAAATTCCTCTACCTTCTAGTGCGATGTGTGGATCAATAGCCATGGCTCAAAAATCTTTGCTAAAGTTTTTCTTGAGAACCATAGAAATCACCAAAGGCGCGCCAATCAAGGAGGTGAGTGCATTGATGGGTAGCGCACTGGACCAAAATGGCAGATGACTCAATCCATCACATAGCAAGAGAATGAGTGCCCCAAGTAAGGCAGATCCAGGAAAAAGAAACCTGTGATCCGAACTTTTCCAGAGCATTCGAGCTACATGGGGTACAGCTATTCCAACAAAAGCAATGGGCCCACAAAAAGCAGTGATGCTTCCCGCTAAAATTCCCGTGCTTCCAATCATAATCCAACGCATGCGCTGTGTACGTATGCCCATACTTCTAGCGTAAATTTCTCCAAGGAGTAAGGCATTGTAGGCTTTGCTAGAGAAAAATACAGGCAAAGCACCTGCAAAGACTAGCAATGAAAGAAGTCCTACTTGTGCCCAATTTAAGGCTCCCAAACTCCCCATGGACCAAACGGTGTATAGCTTTAAGCTCTCTGCCCCAGAGAAATAAGATAATATGCCTATTACCGCCGATACCGCACTTCCAAACATCAGTCCCACGATCAATAAGGTCATGGAATCTTTTACTCTCCAGGCTACTACCCCTACCCATGCTAAGACAGCCATAGCTCCCAAAATTCCAGCTCCTGCTGTAGCCCAAGAAGTAATTCCCATCATGGTTATTCCAAAAGCCGAACCTAAGAGCATCAGCAAGGCTACCCCTAATCCTGCTCCTGCACTCACCCCCAAGACATAGGGGCCAGCCAAAGGATTTCTAAAAAAGGTCTGCATCTGCAGTCCACTTAGGCTTAGTCCTATCCCTGCAAGTAAGGCTACCAAGGCTTTGGGAAGCCGGTAGTTGACAAATATTTGTTCCCAAGATGCCTTCTCCCAGGTTCCTTGTAGGACTCCAGCTAAAATTTCAGAAGGAGGAATCCAAACCGTTCCTAAGCACAGATTAAGCAAAAAACTTAGCCCTAAGGACAGACCAACTATAGGAAACAGGGAGTTGCGATGCCGCATGAATTCAAGATCTCTACTTTGGGTGAATTATTTACCTAAGGCTTGGTAAAAATAAGGAGTATAGTCTGGGAGTAAATGGGGATGAAGGATTTTTATCAGGTCTTTTAAAATCAAATCGGGCCGAACATATCCCAGTTCAAAATACTCCAATCCACCAGTAGCCCCTTTTTTTGCGGTATAGGTATATACTTGACCCTGTTGCCAGGCTTTAAATGCTCGGTAACGCGGTTCGGAATCTCCCATGCTTCCTAGAGAAGTATAATTCGCCGCTCCTATCCAAAAGTCTGCTTCCATGGCTTGATCTAGTACCACTTCGTAGTTGAGCTGTAGGCTTCCTACACTTTTTTCCTTTTCAAACGCATACCTTCCTCCGGCCTTGAGGACGAGTTGTGCAGCCCAGCTATCAGCTCCTGGAGCATACCAGCTATCCTGATACAAAACACCGCTTAAGACCAGAGGTTTTTGATCCTCTGAGATGCTATGACTCAGCTCTTCTGCTTGTAAGTAGTTGTTTTTTATCTGTTCAAATTGCGCTGCCGCTTCCTCGTATTTTCCTAGCAGCACTCCCGTAAATTTGATCCATTCGGCTCTTCCTAAGGGATTTTGTTCTACGTACTCTCCATTGATTAGGGCAGGGATGCCTGCTTGAGCAAGCAAATCCAAATACCTCAAGTCTTCTCCCATGGTGGAGATCATGATCCAATCAGGTTGCAGGTCCAACACCAACTCTGGATTGGCCGATGGGCCAGAACCCAAATCAACAACCTTTCCTGACTCTATCCAAGATCTTGTCTTGGGCGAGGAGATCAAATCAGGGTTAGGAAATCCGACCAAGCTTTGGGTATGTCCCAACAAATCTAGGTGAGGTACCTGAGTGGTAGAGGTCAATGCAACACGGTTTACCGGTAGCCGTACCACCGCATCAAATCCTGAGGAATCCATTACTACACCCGGTTCTAGGACCAAATACCGGTAAGTTTCCGAGGCTTCGGCGTATCCTTGACTTACTTGAATTTCCCAAAATCCCTCTCCTTGAAACAATTGAAAACCTTTAGCATATTCTAAGGAAATAGGGATTTTGAAGAGGGAATGATCTTGCTTTTCTTCGCAAGAAGCTAAAATCCATGTGCCAAAAAACACTAGCCAAAGCGCTTTTTTGGAACGATGAGGGAAAAGAAAAAATTTAGTCATACCCAATGTTACAGTTTTTTACTAAGGTACACGCTGCAGCACAAGTAGACAAAATTTTCTTTTAATGTGTCCCTTTAAATTCATCTATCGAACCTATGACAACTACCTAACTTGGTAGCTTTGTACAAATGGCTGCCCGTTAGGAGCTACCCCTTCCAATACCAACCTGCCACTGAATTTTTCTAGATAAGGCCCCAAGGTTTTTGGATCCTTGGCTGGAATCTCGTTGACATGGGTGATCACAAATCCCTCCCTAAATCCCAAATCTCTTAGGTAGCCCGTACTTAGCCCAGTTATTTTTACCCCATAGGGAAGCTTCAACCTATCCCGATCTACCGCATTGATGGCTTCCAACCTTGCCCCTAATATTTCGGAAGTGTAAAACTCTCTTTTGGTAATGCCTGTTCCTCCTTCGATATTCTGCAGCGTTAAGGTGGCGCTGGACTGTGAATTTCCTCGTTGGTATCCTACAGCTATCTGATCTCCAGGGTAATAGTAGGAAAGTGCTTCTTCAAAACTTCCTTTTCCTGTGATCTTCCAGTCGCCAATTTGAGTGATCACGTCGTTTTTTTGAAGCCCAGCTTTTTCTGCAGCTCCACCTCTGAGCAAATGCGTTACCAAAACTCCTTCCATACTTTGTAGTGACATTTCTTCAGCTATTTCTGGGGTAATCTCTGCTACTTCTATACCAGGAATGGCTTTTTGAACTTCCCCGTGTCGAATCAAATCGTTGGCCACCTTGACTGCTACATCCACAGGAACGGCAAATCCATACCCGGTATAGGATCCTGTTCGAGAAAGAATTGCTGTATTAATTCCTACCAATTCCCCCCGCACATTGACCAAAGCTCCTCCAGAATTGCCTGGATTGATGGGTGCATCGGTTTGAATAAAACTTTCCAAAGGGAAATCCCCACCTAAAATATTGATTTGTCGTTCCTTGGCAGATACGATGCCTGCGGTCACGGTGGAAGTGAGATTAAAGGGGTTGCCCACGGCCAAGACCCATTCTCCGATTTGAAGAGAGCGGCTTGAACCCACCTTTATTTCAGGCAGGTCTTTGGCCTCAATCTTGAGTACTGCAATATCCGTGTTTTTATCTGTTCCCACCAGTTTGGCCGAATAGGTTCGTTTTTGATGCACCACCTCTAGGATTTCCGCACCGTCTATCACGTGGTGATTGGTGATGATGTATCCGTCCTTAGAAAAGATCACTCCAGAGCCCGTACTTACTTGCTGGCTGGGAGTAGTTCCAAAAAAGTAATCAAACATGCTGTATCTTCGGTAGTCCGTTCCGCTGAAGTTTTTGATAAACACGACCGAACCTGTACTGAGCTGAGAAGCCGCGGTAAATGACTCCGGTATCCCCGTCACCGCTACAGCAGGAGAGTTGGAGGTAAATTGCGGGGGAGTGAGTTGAAAATTTGGATGTATTCCCTCCAGATCGGACGCAGGAAGAGAAAAGCTAGTCCAAGCAATTGCACCAGCGATGCCTGCAACAAAGGGAAGGGCTAAAGATTTTACAAAAGTTTTCATATCGATTACAGGGCTTTTTATCTTGTAAATAGAAACTTTTAGGACAGAACTATTTCTTACTTTAAGAAAATTTTAGAAAAAAAAGTAAACAAAAATTGGCCCAGCAGGTAAAAACTGACGAGTTGTACCTAGAATTCGCAGCCAATTGGTAATTTTGTCAGTTGGGACTACTGTCAAGTTCTTCAAATTAATGCAGTAGTGGGCTGATTATCATCTACATGACACAAAATAAACGCGTAGCCATTCTTGGGTGTACAGGAAGTATAGGAACTCAAACTCTTGAAGTGATTGCCCAATTTCCTGATTTATTTACCGTAGAGGTACTCACGGCCCAAAATAATGCAGACCTGCTTATCGATCAAGCCCTGACCTGGTGCCCCAATGCGGTGGTCATCGGCAACGAGGATTTATATCCTAAAGTCAAGGAGGCACTTGCTTCTCGACCTATCAAGGTCTTTGCAGGTCAGAAAGCCATTGCCCAAATCGTCGTAATGGATAGTATAGACGTGGTGGTAACGGCCTTGGTGGGGTACTCGGGATTGATCCCTACCGTCCAAGCCATAAAAGCAGGCAAGCAAGTTGCCCTCGCCAATAAAGAAACCTTAGTGGTGGCAGGGGAGTTGATCACAGCGCTTGCTAAACAACACGGGGTAAATATTTATCCCATTGACTCAGAGCATTCAGCGATATTCCAGTGCTTGGTAGGGGAATTTCATAATCCTATAGAAAAAATCATCCTTACCGCTTCTGGAGGACCATTTCGAGGAAAAGATCGCGCCTTTCTCGCCACTGTCACACGGGAACAAGCCTTGAAACATCCCAACTGGGACATGGGAGCTAAGATTACCATAGATTCGGCTTCTTTGATGAATAAGGGTTTGGAGGTCATTGAAGCGAAATGGTTGTTTGGATTAAGCCCCCAGAAGATTGAAGTAGTAGTTCATCCTCAAAGCATCATCCATTCTCTGGTTCAATTTGAAGACGGATCCCTCAAAGCGCAACTTGGATTACCAGACATGCGTATTCCTATTCAGTTTGCCTTGAGCTATCCCGATCGATTGAAAACCTCTTTCGAGCGTTTTGATTTTTCAAAGTATCCTCAACTGACCTTCGAGCAACCCGATACAGCTACATTCCGCAACCTGCATTTGGCATATCAGGCCTTGGCTGCAGGTGGAAATTCTCCTTGCATCTTGAATGCTGCCAACGAAGTGGTGGTGGCGGCATTCCTCAACCGGCAGCTAGGATTTTTGGAGATGTCGGATCTTATTGAAGAAACCTTAAATCGATCCGAATTTATTGCAAAGCCAGTTTTGGAGGATTATATTCAAACACATCAACAAGCCAGAACATTAACAGAAAATTTACTTAAGTCTAAACGATAAATGGAAACTTTAATCATGGTGGGTCAGCTGTTGCTAGGATTGTCTATCCTAGTGGGACTTCACGAGCTGGGTCACTTACTTACTGCCAAGCTATTTGGCATGCGTGTAGAAAAATTTTCAATAGGCTTTCCCCCAAAAATTGCTGGATTTCAGTGGGGGGAAACCGAATATTCTATAGGAGCCATTCCCCTGGGAGGCTTTGTAAAAATCGCAGGAATGGTCGATGAGTCTTTGGATACGGCTAATTTGAGTTCAGAACCTCAACCTTGGGAATTCCGATCCAAGCCTGCCTGGCAACGCTTGATTGTCATGCTTGGAGGAATCCTAGTCAATGTGATCACGGGAATTATCATCTTCGTTGCCCTGGTCTATTCCAATGGGGAGACCTATTTTTCTAGGGATCAAGTGCTACAGCACGGAATCGTAGCCTACGAATACGGTGAAGCGATTGGATTCAAGACGGGTGATAAGATCTTAGACATCAATGGACAAGCTTACCAAAGTATTGCAGAACTTAGTAGTGGATCTGCCTTGCTGAGCGAAAACGGGTACTATACAGTGGATAGACAAGGGGAAACAATCAAAATCTCTATCCCTAGAGGTTTTATCAACTCTTTCAATTCTGAGGAAGCATTTAGTAAGTTTATCGCTATTCGCTTCCCCTTTAAGGTAGTTGCCGTCGACCCAGGAAGCGGTGCTGAGGCCGTAGGGATAGCCGCTGGAGATAAAATAGTAGCTATCAATGGGCAGTCAATAAACTACTTTGACGAAATGCAAGCCGCCCTGAAGGAGGTGCCCAACCAAACCGTTCAGCTGGTGCGACAGAAAGGTACGGTGATCGATACTTTAGCCGTTCCGGTGACTGCAGAAGCAAGAATTGGAATTGCCATTGAGCCTTTGATTCAGCCTGTAAAAAAAGAATATGGTTTGATGGAATCCTTGATTAAGGGGACCAGCCGAGCTTTTGGAGCAGTGATTGTCAATGCCAAGGCATTAGGAAAAATGTTTACCGGGGAAGTATCTGCCAAAAATGTAAGTGGACCCATTGGGATGGCAAAAATTTATGGAGATCAATGGGATTGGGTAAAATTTTGGAGCATCACGGGTTTGATTTCTATGATTTTGGCATTTATGAACTTGTTGCCTATTCCTGCGCTAGACGGAGGACATGTGGTATTCTTGCTTTACGAAATGGTTTCTGGTCGAGCGCCTTCGGATAAATTTTTAGAATACGCCCAAAAGGTAGGAATGGTTATTTTGTTGGCCTTGATGGTTTTTGCATTAGGTAATGATATTTTGAAATTGATATTTTAGATCTCCTGCCAAATTGACCAAAATAAGTTTGGCACCTCTATTGAACAGTTAGGACTACCTGGGGGTTTTTTCTGGGTAGTCCTTTATATTCACGAAATTACTGACAGCGGTGCTGTCAATCTGTCTATATGAGTCGATTCGAACATGCTTTTTTTCAAAACCTTATGAACGGCGAGTTTGCCTCCGAAGGAGATTTGATTCATTTGTTTACAGACGAAGAAAATACCAGTAGCGGAGTAGAAGCTTTTGGAGAAGAAATCCCCATCTTATCTGTTCGCAATACGGTTCTATTTCCAGGAGTGGTAATCCCCATTACCGTAGGAAGGCAGCGTTTTATACGCTTGGTTAAAAAAGCTCAAAAAGGAGATAAGTTTATAGGGGT
This sequence comes from Bacteroidota bacterium, assembly GCA_016866385.1. Taxonomy (GTDB): domain Bacteria; phylum Bacteroidota; class Bacteroidia; order Cytophagales; family Cyclobacteriaceae; genus Algoriphagus. The sequence continues at coordinate 38,142 of VGMU01000016.1, read as the reverse complement.
CTGCGCACAGATCCACTCCAATCAAGACGATCCTTCTTGGGAAGATGTGTATCAGGTCGGCACCTTGGCGAAAATTATTAAAATGATTGTGTTGCCTGATGGCAATACCACCATCATTATTCAAGGGAAAAAGCGTTTTGCCATCCGCGAGCAGATCACCGATGATCCCTATTTCATTGCCAAGGTGGAATATTTGGAAGAGAATTTTCCAAAAAATTCAAAAAAGATCAAAGCCTTGGAAGAGTCCTTGAAGGAGGCAGCCGTCAAAATCCTTCACCTAAATCCAGAAATTCCAAGAGAGGCCCAAGTGGCACTAGATAATATTGACAATACGGCTTTCCTTACCCACTTTTTATCCTCCAACATCAATGCACCTGTAGAGTCCAAGCAGCGCCTGTTGGAAATCAACGATGGGGTGGAGCGAGCGACTCTGCTTCTGGAATTGATGATGAAAGATATTCAGATGCTGGAGCTAAAATCTGAAATTCATAAAAAGGTACATACCGACATCGATCAACAGCAAAGAGATTACTTTTTGAGGCAGCAAATGAAGGTTCTCCAAACAGAACTGGGGGAAGAAGGTCCGGAAAAAGAAGTGGAAGAGCTTCGCCTAAAAGGCATGCAGAAGGCATGGCCCGCTGAAGTAAAAAAGCATTTTGAAAAGGAATTGGATAAAATTTTAAGGATCAATCCCTCGGCAGCCGAATATCCTATCGCGCTTAACTATGCCGAAACCTTGGTGGAGCTTCCTTGGAATGAATTTACTCAAGACAATTTTGACCTGAAGCATACCAGACAAATCTTGGATGAAGACCACTTTGGTCTGGAAAAAGTTAAAGACCGAATCATTGAATATTTGGCTGTTTTAAAATTGAAAAATGACCTCAAGGGTCCTATTTTATGTTTGTTTGGGCCTCCAGGGGTAGGAAAAACTTCCTTGGGTAAATCCATAGCGGCGGCATTGGGGAGAAAATATATCCGCATGTCCTTGGGAGGACTGCATGACGAAGCCGAGATCCGCGGGCATCGCAAAACCTACGTGGGAGCCATGCCGGGAAAGGTGATACAAAACATGAAAAAAGTGAAGATCTCCAACCCTGTGTTTGTATTGGATGAGATCGATAAACTTTCTTCCGATTTCAGAGGAGACCCATCCTCTGCTTTTTTAGAGGTCTTGGATCCTGAGCAAAACAGCACTTTTATCGACAACTACCTTGAGGTAGAATATGACCTGAGTAAGGTTTTGTTTATTGCCACAGCCAATTCCTTGGACAGTATACAGCCTGCCTTGAGGGATAGAATGGAGATTATCGAAGTCACAGGATATACCCAAGAGGAAAAATTGGAAATTGCCAAGCGCCATTTGGTGCCCAAGCAGCGTCAAGAACACGGAGTAAAATCCAGAGAAATAAGTTTTGAAAAAGCTGCATTACAAAAACTCATCGATTCCTACACCCGTGAATCTGGGGTGAGAAATTTAGAACGTGCTATCGGTAAGGTAGTGCGGCATGTGGCCAAATCCATTGCGATGGAGGAACCCTATGAATCTAAAATTAGCGCTGAGGCAGTTCGAAAAATCTTAGGTGCTGAAATTTTTGATAAGGAAATCCACCAAGAATCTGATGTAGCTGGAGTGGTTACTGGTCTTGCTTGGACCAGTGTGGGAGGGGAGATCTTGTTTATTGAGTCCAGTCTTAGCAGGGGTAAAGGAAAACTTACCCTATCGGGACAACTTGGCGATGTTATGAAGGAATCTGCGGTGACTGCGCTTTCTTATCTCAAATCCAAGGCAGAGCCCTTGGGTATTGACCATCGCTTGTTTGATCAGTACGATTTGCATCTACATATCCCTGCAGGTGCAGTACCGAAAGATGGTCCTTCTGCTGGCATCACCATGCTTACCGCCATGTCATCTGTGTATACCCAGAGAAGGGTCAAACCCAAAATTGCCATGACTGGGGAAATAAGTTTGATTGGTAAGGTATTACCTGTGGGTGGGATTAAGGAAAAAATACTGGCAGCCAAGCGAGCAGGGATCAAAGAAATTATCTTGTGCAAAAAGAATCTTCGAGACATAGAAGAGATAGACCCCCATTACCTTAAGGGAATACAATTTCATTACGTAACCAATGTCGATGAAGTGCTAGAATTGGCACTGACCAAAGTCAAGGTCAAGCATCCCTTGCAGTTTACCTTTAGTGCTGATTCCAAAAATTCTGGGGGATCATCCATTTAAAAATCAAAGAATACGGAATACCTCCATCAAGTTTCAACTCATTTTCCCACCATGCCAACCCATTTCTCCCTCACCCCAAGACAGATCGTAGAAGAATTGGACAAATACATCATTGGACAGCATGATGCAAAGCGGAATGTGGCCATTGCTTTGCGCAACCGCATACGCAGAATGAATGTGACCTCTGATATTCAGAAGGATATCGTTCCCAACAATATTTTATTGATTGGAAGTACTGGGGTAGGAAAAACAGAAATTGCGCGCCGTTTGGCAAAGATTGCTAATGCTCCCTTCACCAAGGTGGAGGCTTCCAAGTTTACCGAAGTAGGCTACGTAGGCAGGGATGTGGAAAGCATGGTAAGAGATTTGGTAGAGCAAAGTGTGCATTTGGTGCGCGACGCCAAAAAAGAAGAAGTAAAACTCAAGGCTGCAGAGGCCGTGGAAGAGAGCATATTGGATATCCTGATTCCCTCGGTAAAAACCCCAGGATTTACTCAGGGTAGTTCTCCAGATTCCCTTGCAGAGCCTTCTTCAGATGCCGAACTTAACGAGCGTACCCGAGAGCGGTTTCGTGAAAAGCTAAGAAATGGGGAGTTGGATGAAAGAAAGATAGAAATCCAGGTCAAAGCGACTGCTCCGGTAGGTATTGGGATGTTGGGCAATGGCATGATGGACGATGCCAGCATGGCCGGTCTTCAAGACATGCTTTCGGGCATGATGCCTAAAAAAACAAAAAAACGAAAGCTTACCATCGCTGAAGCCCGCAAAGTGCTCTTGGAGGAGGAGATGTCCAAATTGATTGACTTTGATGAAGTTAAAGAAGAGGCCATTAGACTAGCAGAAAATAACGGGATCATTTTTATCGACGAGATCGATAAAATTGCATCCAAATCAGGAAAAAATGGTGGAGGACCTGATGTGAGTAGGGAAGGGGTGCAGCGGGATTTGCTTCCCATTGTGGAAGGTTCTTCGGTGAATACTAAGTACGGAATCATACATACCGATCACGTCTTATTTATTGCGGCAGGGGCATTTCATGTGAGCAAACCTTCCGATTTGATTCCTGAATTGCAAGGAAGATTTCCCATTCGAGTAGAATTACAATCCCTTTCTCAAGAAGATTTTCAGCGCATCCTCAAGGAACCTAAAAATGCCTTGATCAAGCAGTACCAAGCCCTTTTTGAAGCGGAAGAAGTTTCCCTAGAATTTACCGATCAGGCTATAGATGAAGTGGCTAGGTTGGCTTTTATCATCAATCAAGAGGTCGAAAACATTGGAGCCAGGAGATTACATACGGTGATGAGCCACTTGCTCAACGAATTTTTATTTGAAGTACCTGATCTTATCGGTCCCAATTCCAAAATTAGGATAACCCAAGAAATGGTCCAAGAACGATTGAGTACCCTAGTAAAAAATAGGGATTTGTCTCAATATATCCTTTGATTTTCTTTTTTGAGCCTTTGCTGCATTAGTCAGATTTCTTCGGGTAATCCACAAACCAAAAGGAAACATTTCCTGCCTTGAACTCTTCCCAGCGGGTAGCTTCGAGCGTAAAACCCAATTGTCCGGAGGTAGGAAGATTGTCTAATTGCACTCCTAGTTCTTGAATCAACTCCGTGAGGCCAGGATTATGCCCTAGGAGCAAGAGTGTATCCACGCTATCTTTCTGGTGATGTATAGCTTTTAAAAGTTGGGAAGGTGATGCATGATACAGGGATTTTTCATAGCAGATGTACTCTTCCGTAATCCCTAAGATTTTAGAGGTAATTTTAGCAGTCTCCATGGTCCTTGAAGCGGGAGAACTGAGTAGCAGTTGGGGAATCACTCCTCGATTTTTCAGTGCCTTTGCCATCTTGGTGGCATCCAGAACTCCCCGCTCTGCCAAGGGTCGGTCGTAGTCTTCCATCCACGGATTTTCCCAGGAAGATTTGGCATGCCGCATCAAAATAATTTTCTTCATTTCCCGATAAAAAAAACGAAAATTTTGTTTTTTTTAAATGAATATTTACATTTATACCTCATTTCATTTCAAATTTCACTATTTATTATGTTTACCGGGACAGTAAAATTTTACAACGAAGCCAAGGGTTTCGGATTTATTATCGATGACGAAACGCAAAACGATGTGTTTTTGCACGCCACTGGCTTAGTGGACAAAGTAACCCAAAATGATAAGGTTTCTTACGAAATCAAAGAGGGTAAGAAAGGTCCAAATGCAATCAATGTTAAAAAGGTCTAAGCTATTCTATAGAATATTTTAGTTCATGAAATCCCCCAATCCTAAAGTTTGGGGGATTTTTTTTCTCCCTTGTAAAAACCTTGGAAACTTAAATTTGTTAGGTGAGCTAGATCTCAAAATTTAATTTTCCTTCTTGTTTTTAGCTTCAGCTGCGGCTTCGTAATTGAGGTTAATTCTTGTTAATTTTAACACATAAGAGGATAAACGGCGTTAAACTTGTCAAACGCGTTTTTCCAAACGTAGAAATTTATCAAACCAAATAAATTTAAGAATTATGAGTAAAAAACTGTTCTTTGTTGGAGTACTGGTAGCAGCCTTAGTAGGAGGCGTAGTTGCGATTGCGGGAGTAAGTTTTCTTTTACGGCCTCAGAATGCTGACTCCTTTGATGAGAAACAAAAATCTAGTTTTGTCAATCTGCTTTCAGGAGGAGATTTTACCGTACCCGATGGCATCAATTTCATTGCTTCCGCCGAATTGGTCACCCCTGCCGTGGTGCATGTGAAAAGTGAAGTGGGATACACCTCTAGATCCCAGAGAGATCCCATTCAGGAGTTTTTTGGAATTCCCGAACCAGGAATGGGCCCTGGAAGACCAAATGCCATGCCTATCAGTTCAGGTTCTGGAGTAATTATTTCCCCCGATGGATATATCGTGACCAATAATCACGTGATCGAAGGGGCTACTCGTGTAGATATTTCATTGGACAATAACAAGCGATACGAGGCTACCGTAATAGGTACAGATCCTACGACAGACTTGGCCTTACTTAAAATCGAAGGAGACAATTTACCCTTTATCAAGTTTGGAGATTCCGACCAAACTAAAATTGGAGAATGGGTGCTTGCCGTGGGTAATCCTTTTGATTTGAATTCTACAGTGACGGCTGGTATCATCTCAGCAAAGGCTCGAAACATTGGAATTTTAAGGGATGTTGAAAATAATTTGCAGATAGAATCCTTTTTGCAGACCGATGCGGTAGTCAATCCTGGAAACTCCGGGGGAGCCTTAGTCAATCTGGCGGGTGAACTTATCGGGATTAATACCGCTATTGCTTCAAGTACGGGAACATTTAATGGATATTCCTTTGCCATTCCCAGTACTTTGGTAAAAAAGGTCATGGATGACCTTTTGAAATATGGAGCTGTGCAGCGGGGCTTGCTTGGGGTACAAATTCAGAATGTTAGCCCTGAACTTGCAGATTACTTAGGTAAGAAATTTCCGGTAGAGCAAGGTGTGTACGTGGGCGGAGTAAATGAAAATTCTGCTGGAGAAGAAGCGGGACTTAAGGAAGGAGACATTATTGTAAGCCTTGACGGCAAACCTGTAAACAATGTGGCCAATCTTCAAGAATTGGTGGCTAGAAAACGTCCTGGAGACGAAGTGATTGTGAGTTACTTACGTGATGGTAAGACCTTGACGACCACAGCAACGCTTAAAAATTTCTCAGGGGATACCAATATCGTAAAACGTGAGGAACCGAAAACATTCAACTTTGAAGGAATCCAGTTTGAAGACGTGAAGCAAGCAACCAAAGATCAATTGCAGATTGCCGGTGGAGCTGTGATCAAGTCCAATGCCAACGAGGCTTGGCGGGCGGCAGGTGCTAGAAACGGATTTATAATCACCTCTATTATTTCTGATAGCGGTAGAAAGCGTGTTTCAAGTGCTCAAGATATGATTAACCTACTCAAGGATGTACAGGGAGAAGAAATTGTTGTCTTGGGTATGTTTCCTGATGGAACAGAATATTACTTCGAAATAAAAGTGAACTAATTTAGCTTTCCACCACTTTTTGGATGTGTAAAGCAAGCTTAAAAAAGCCGGAGAAATCCGGTTTTTTTATGTTTAAATTTTCCTATTTTCCATCTCCAAACCCAAAATTCCATGAAAAAATCATTCTACATCTCTTGGCTGCTTCTCTTTGGAGTGATTGCCTCCTCCCTTGCTCAGACCATTTCTCCAGCAGGATCTGCAGCCGTCCCAGGTATTTCAAAGGATAGAATCGATCACATAGATGCCATGCTGGAGCAGGCCATTCAGCAACAAAACGTCCCTGGTCTTGTAGCGATGATAGTAAAAGAAGGAAAAATAGTTTACCATTCAGCCAAAGGGTATGCGAGCGTAGAGCACGGAAAAAAAATGGAGAAAAATTCCATTTTTCGAATTGCTTCTCAGACCAAAGCGATTACCTCCACTGCCATTTTGATTCTTTGGGAGGAGGGTAAACTGAGATTGGATGATCCCATCTCCAAATACATTCCTGAATTTCAACATCCTCAAGTTCTGGCTTCCTTTAGGTACTCCGATAGCTCGTATACGACCAAGCCGAGTGCTCGACAGATTACCATTCGCCACCTGCTCACCCATACCTCAGGGCTAGGCTATGGGGTGATCGATGGGGATGAGCGTATGAAAATGATTTACCAAAAAGCAGGGGTAGTAGACCTTTTTACTACAGAAAATATTACCATTGGGGAAAGCGTCAGGCGATTGGCTAAACTTCCACTACATCATGAACCGGGAGCCAAATACACCTATAGCGAAGGCTTGGATGTATTGGGCTACTTGGTAGAAATCATCTCAGGAAAACCATTTGATGTGTTTTTAAAGGAAAGAATATTTGATCCCTTGGGAATGAATGATACCCGATTTTACCTCAGCGCAGCACAAGCTCCCCGACTGGTAGAGGTACACACCTTCAAAGGAGGCAAATGGGTTCCTTTTCCTACTACCTTTTACGATCCCGCGTATCCCATTCAAGGTGCAAAGGCCTTTTTTTCTGGTGGGGCAGGTCTTTCCAGTACTGCAGAAGATTATGCTAAATTTTTGCAACTCTACCTCAATGGGGGCATCTACAATGGGAAAAGAATCTTAAGCCCTACCACCATAGAGATGGCCATGCAAAATCAAGTTGGAGATCTGTGGAATGCAGATCGACACTATGGATTGGCCTTCGGTGTTGTCAATGAGCGAGGAGTAGCTCTTGGAGGAATGGGAGGAAAGGGTACTTTTGATTGGGGAGGCTATTTCAATACCCAATACTTCGCCGATCCCAACCAAAAGATCATAGGATTGATATTTAAACAAACCTCTGGCTCAGGAAATGGAGATGATACGGGCTGGAAATTTAGGCAAATGGTCTTTAGTGCTGTGGAATAATCGATTAACTAATAGATTATAAACCCCTTAGCGAAATAAGGAGTCGTTAAGGGGTTTCTTTTTGAGTGAATAAACTAATTTTTTTAATGCAGCCAAAAAATAAGGGATTACATTTTCGAATTGATTAAAAATGCATTTTTTAGACATAAAATTTAAAATTAATTTAATTAAATGAATTAAATTTAAAAAAGACGCATTTATTTGCTGTAATTTTTGTTAATTTAATCATTTAAAAATATCAACTAAAATTCTTCGGTTCTCATCTCCTAGTTACTATTTCAGGAATAAACTAAATCCGAGTATGCTAAGAGTACCTCATCGAAGGCTTACAAAAAGAAGTGTTACTTCTCCACAGGGCCTAAATTTTTAAACTAAACGGATGGAACTAAATTCGACGCAGCTGACAGCTCAATTCAAAAAGCAGGTTATTGATAAATACACGATTTATAATAGTTTGTTTGCAGCACTGCCTTATTCTGGCGTAGCGAATGTGGGTGCGATGCTTCCTATTTTGTTGGAAGCCTGCGAAAAAGGCTATGAGAAGGAAAAGTCGCCTGCGGAGATTATTGACAATTATTTTAGCCAGCATACAGATGTTTGTAGTGAACAAGAAAAATTGAATCATCTATTTAAATATGTTCAATACATTGAAAGGCAAGTGGTACTTTTTGATGCGATTGAAGATGCTGCCTTTTCAAGCCTGCATGATGTGGCCGGTGCAGGAAGTTTAAAATCAATTCTACGGGATGCGAAGCTTCTAAAAAAATCAGAATTAATATCAAAGAAACTAGAAAAATTCAAGTTGAGACTTGTTTTGACAGCGCATCCGACTCAATTTTATCCTGCAAACGTGCTGGGAATTATCCATGATATGGGGGAAGCAATTGGAAAAAATGACTTAACTACACTTAGTCAATTTATTCAACAATTGGGCTTAACTCCATTTTTTAATAAAAAACAACCTACCCCCGCAAATGAGGCAGTCACCTTGATGTGGTTTCTAGAAAACGTGTTTTACCATTCCATTGGTACTCTCTATACCAAAATTGTGAACGAGGTTTTTGCAGGGAAGTACTCAGGTGAAAATACCTTTATAGAACTTGGATTTTGGCCAGGAGGGGATCGGGATGGGAATCCTTTTGTGAATGCAGATACCACTCGGTTTGTCGCCAAATCCTTACGAAGTAGCATTATTGTCTGCTATTATAGAGATATACGAAAGTTAAAACGAAAGTTGACCTTTTCAGGTGTGGATGTTTTAATCAATGAATTGGAGAAAAAGCTTTATGAAAATGTCTTCACTCCTGAGCAAGCAGTGCCAATTACCAAAAAAGAAATTTTGGATTGTTTAGTGAATATAAGGAGCTTGGTGATTGAGCAAAATTATTCCCTGTATTTACCCAAATTGGAAAGCCTGATTCATAAGGTCATGCTGTTTGGCACCCATTTCGCTTCCTTAGATATTCGACAGGATAGCCGGATCCATCATCAAGTGTTACAAGAGGTACATCAAACCCTTCTCGAAAAGGATGGAAAAGGGATATTGCCAACAAATTATTCAAACCTCAGTCTTCCCGACCGACTACGAGCTTTAGCTAAACTTAAAGGTAGGTTAGACCCAAGGGGGTTTGATGCGACGCTCACGCAAGACACGCTTCAATCCTTGTATGCGATTCAGTCGATTCAACAAACAAACGGGCATTTGGCTTGCCATCGCTACATCATAAGCAATACCCAATCTGCTATCCATGTGATGGAGTTAGTTGCCTTACTTATGCTATGTGGATGGGATGAGTACTTGGCCCATTTAGATATTGTCCCCTTATTTGAGACCATCGAGGATTTAGCCAATGCCGATGGAATCATGAAAATGCTTTATGCTGACCCATTCTATAAGCAGCATTTAGCTCATAGGAAATTTAAACAAACCATCATGTTAGGTTTTAGTGATGGAACCAAAGATGGTGGATATTTGCAAGCAAATTGGAGTATCTACTTGGCAAAAGAACGTTTGACAGCTATTTCAAGAGACAACCAGGTGGCGGTTATATTTTTTGATGGCCGTGGAGGCCCCCCTTCTCGAGGAGGAGGAAAAACCCATCAATTTTATGAATCCTTGGGGAATCGAATTGAAAAAGAAGAAATCCAATTAACCATTCAAGGGCAGACTATTACCTCCAATTTTGGCACCATCCCATCTGCGGAATTTAATATCGAGCAACTTGTAAGTGCTGGTGTAAGTAATGAAGTATTCGCAGATAATGAGCCTCAACTCAATGACAAAGACAGGCAGACTTTGAATACCTTGAGTCAACTCAGCTATGAAGCCTATTTAAAACTAAAACACCACCCCCAATTTTTAACCTACTTGCAAAAATTTAGTCCATTGAATTATTATGGTAAAAGCAATATTGCAAGTAGACCTACTAAAAGAGGGGTAAAAGATGAACTTAGTTTTTCAGATTTGAGAGCTATCCCTTTTGTGGGTAGCTGGAGCCAATTGAAACAAAATATTCCTGGGTTTTTCGGTTTTGGATCGGCATTGAAGACTTTGAAGCAAAGAGGGCAATGGAATGAGGTCGAACACCTTTTCCATACTAATTCCTTTTTTAGATCCTTGATTGATAATAGTGTGATGAGTATGGTCAAATCAAATTTTGAACTAACCCAGTACATTGAACAGGATTCTGATTTTAGAGATTTTCGTCAAATTATGCATAAGGAGTATATTTTGACCCGTGAATTGTATTTGGAATTGACAAAAGATGCGAGTTTGATGGAAAAGGATCCTTTAGGAAAACATTCCATTCTTCTTAGAGAGAGAATCGTCCTTCCCTTACTCACGATACAGCAATTTGCATTGAGTAAATTGCAACAACAATCACTAGATGCAACACTTAAGGAAGTCTATACTAAACTAGTGACTCGGAGCATGTTTGGGGTGATTAATGCAGCAAGAAATTCGGTTTAATTGAAGTTACTGTTCAATTTTACCAAGGACTTAGCGGACACTAAACGAATAACTTTTGGGTCAATTTTTGAAAAATTTAAAGGGTTAGGAGCTTGGGGTAACTCTTAGAGAAGTGGTGGAATTCATGTAATTTTGTACCATGAGTAAGCAAAGAGAAGAGTTAGATCACCTCCTTAAACTCCGGAATATCAAACTTGCTGATTACGATGATATCCGGGAGATTATGGTATCTATTTATAGAAATCAAGGGGGGGCTTGGACCAAAGCGGAATTAAAAAACCAACTTAGAGTATTTCCAGAAGGTCAAATCTGTATCGAAGACAATGGTAAAGTCATCGCCGCTGCTTTGAGTATCATCGTGGATTACAACAAATTTGGAGACAACCATACCTACGATGAAATAACTGGCTATGGTAAATTCAATACGCACGATTCGGATGGCGATACCTTGTACGGAACAGACATTTTCGTTCATGCAGATTATCGAGGAATGAGGCTAGGCCGAAGGCTTTACGATGCTAGAAAAGAACTTTGCGAAAATTTAAATCTTCGCTCCATCATAGCAGGAGGTAGGATACCTGGGTATTCCAAATATGCCGACGAAATGACGCCCAGGAAATACATTGACTTGGTGAAAAATAGAGAAATTTTTGATCCCGTGCTTTCCTTTCAGCTGGCTAATGAATTCCACGTCCGCAAGGTGATCACCAAGTACTTGCCTGATGATTCTGATTCAAGAGCCTATGCTACCCTTTTGGAATGGATCAATATTTATTATGAAAAAGATGAAAAACTCATCGGTAATAAAAAATCAATCGTCAGGTTGGGGTTGGTTCAATGGAAAATGCGGCGTTTTTCTCACGTGGATGATTTGATGCAGCAGGTAGAGTTTTACGTTGACACCATTTCTGGCTACAAATCCGATTTCTGCTTATTCCCTGAGTTTTTCAATGCCCCCATGTTGGCCGAATTTAATGACATGGATGCTTCGGAAGCGATCCGTAACTTGGCCGATTACACGGACGAAATTGTAGGGCGCATGTGCGATCTTGCCGTGTCTTATAATGTCAATATTATTGCCGGTTCCATGCCTGAATACGATGGAAAAAAGCTGCGAAACGTAAGCTACCTGTGTAGACGGGACGGTACCCAAGACAAACAGTACAAACTTCACATCACCCCCGATGAGGCAGCTTACTGGGGATTGCAGGGAGGAAATGGGATCAATGTGTTTGAAACCGATGCGGGAAGAATTGGGATTTTGATTTGCTACGATGTGGAATTCCCAGAGTTGGGAAGAATACTTGCCGAGCAGGAGATGGATATTCTCTTTGTGCCATTCTGGACCGACACTAAAAATGCCTTTTTGAGGGTAAATATTTGTGCCAAAGCCCGAGCCATCGAAAACGAATGCTATGTTGCCATCACTGGTTCGGTAGGAAATCTTCCTAAGGTAGAAAACATGGATATTCAGTACTCTCAAGCAGCCATTTTCTCGCCCTCTGACTTTTCTTTCCCTCACGATGCTACCGTGGCTACAGCTTCTGAAAATGCAGAAACAACCATTGTGGCGGACGTAGATTTGGATTTATTAACCAAGCAAAGAAAAGCAGGAAGTGTTCGTAATCTGGAACAGCGTAGGCTGGACCTCTATTCAATACAATGGAAACAGAAAAAATAATTCAGGCCTATCTCAGCCATATTTCCCCAGTGGTACTGGAAAAAGCCAAGGGCATCAAGGTATTGATTACCGATATCGATGGGGTACTTACCGACGGAGGGATTATTTTTGATAACCTGGGGGTAGAATACAAAAAATACCAAGTGAAAGATGGTCAGATTGTCCAGCACCTAAAAAAAGCAGGAATTTTGGTCGGGGCCATTACTGGAAGGAATTCCCCAGTGGTGGAGAATAGATGTGAGGAACTTCGCTTTGATTTTCATTACCACGGGGTAAAAGACAAATGGAAAAAATTATCAGAACTTTTAGAAACCATGGAATTTACCTTGGAAGAAGTGGCGTACATTGGAGACGATCTTATTGACCTCCCCATACTAACTCAAGTTGGATTGTCTATTTCTCCTTCAGATGCCATGCCCTATGTCCGTGCAGTAGTAGATCATGCCTCTCCTTTGGCAGGAGGTAATGGCGTTTTTCGAGAAGCTGCAGACTTGATCCTGCACGCCAAGGGGGAGTTGGTTCCTTTGATACAACAATTAGCTAAAAAAGACGCATGAATCGAACTACCCATACCATGACCATTCGAGAAGGGGTGGTCTTAGGCGCTGAAAAACCAGTGCTGTTCTCTGGACCTTGTGCTGTAGAAAGTTTCGATATCTGCTTAGAAATTGGGACCAAGGTAAAAGCTTGGGCCGAGCAGCATGGCTTTTCCTATGTATTTAAGGCTTCTTTTGATAAAGCCAATAGGACCTCTTCTCAGTCCTTTCGCAGCATTGGCATGGATGCTTCTTTGGAAGTCTTGCAGCGCGTAGGCAAGGCATTGGATGTGCCTTTGGTAACAGACATCCATGAATCTCATCAAGCTGCTGAAGTGGCCGAGGTGGTGGATGTCTTACAAATACCCGCCTTTCTTTGTAGACAAACAGACCTTTTGCTCGCAGCTGGCCAAACAGGTAAGGCAGTAAAAATAAAAAGAGGGCAGTTTATGGCTCCCGAAGATATGAATTATGCAGTCTCTAAAGTGAGATCAACGGGTAATTCCCATGTCTGTTTGACGGAGCGTGGATTTACCCTAGGATACCATAATTTGGTCGTAGACATGCGAGGCCTGCCCATTATGCGGCAATTTGCCCCAGTAGTATTTGATATTACGCACTCCGTACAACAGCCTGGGGGTCAAGGAGGAAGTAGTGGAGGTCAGCGTGAATTTGCCCCCATTTTAGCTAGGGCCGCAGCTGCTACTGGCATCGATGGATTTTTTATTGAAACCCACCCTGATCCTAGCAAAGCACTAAGCGATGGACCTAATTTGATCCCCTTAGCTAAAATGGGGGATTTTTTAGGTATGCTCAAATCAGCTTGGGAATTGGGTAGGACCTATCAAGACTTTTCCGTGGAATGAGAGAAGCAATCCTCCAAATAGGGAAAATTTGAAAAAGTGATTTGTTTTAAAAAAATGGGGAAGGGAAAAGGTAATTTTTTTTCTTTTCTAAACCTTCCCTATCCCAGTTTCCGTTGTTGTACCTAGGCGCCCTATAGATTTATTTTCAAGATTATTTTTTCAAGGCCTAATTCATTTTTATTATTTCCTAAAAGGAGGGTTGTTATGATTTTTTCTAAGTCTTGGTTTGTTCTTTTTTTTGTTTTTGGATCAGTTTGGAGTGCCTTATATTCTACTTCTGCTCAAAGTATTACGGAATCCATTCGGATTTCCCTGGAGAAGGCTACGCAAGTGCAGCCTGCAATCATGCTCGGTAGAAGGCTTATCCATGTGGACCAACTTTATCCCTTTTATGCCCAGCACCAATTTTTATCTCTTTGGTCTTCGCAAGGAAAACTCAGTTCCTTGGCGTATGAATTTCGATATGAGTTACGTCAATCCAAGGCAGATGGCTTAGAACCAGAAGATTACCATCTTACAACTATAGATGCCTCCTTTGAAAAATTTGAAAGCCTTGGGCCAGTTACTAATCCTGGTGATGTACAAGAACTGGCTCAACTGGACATCCTGTTGACGGATGCTTTCTTTGCTCTTGCAAAGGATTTAGATATTGGAAAAATAAATCCAAGTCAGTCAAAATTAAGATGGTCTATCCCTAGGGCCAGTGTATCCATGGATTACGAAATGCTCCTTTGGGAAGCTTGGCAAAAACAAGAGTTGGGCCCCCTCCTTAGAAGATTATACCCACATACGCCAAGTTATGAAAAAGGTAAGCGTTACTACAGGCAATTGCTAGAACTTTCTCAAAGGTACCCCTCGGCTTGGAAAGCTCTTTCCACAGCAAAGCCCATAAGGGCAGGAGATTCCAATCCTCTTTTGAAAGAAGTGAGAGAAAGGTTAAAATTTTGGGGATATTCCACAAATAGTCCCCTAACAGGGGTAGAAGAATACGACTCTGCTTTATTTCAGCAAGTCATTCGATTTCAAAAAGATAGAGGTATAGTCCAAGATGGAGTATTGGGTAATGGTACATTAAAGACATTGAATGAATCCCCTGAACACTAGATGGATAAGATTATCGTCAATTTGGAAAGATTACGATGGATACCTGATTCTTATTTTGACCAAGAAGCTGTTCTGGTGAATATTCCTAGTTTCCGATTGGTGTACCGCAGTGCACGGGACACCTTATTTTCCACCAAGGTTATCGTAGGGAAATTGACCCAACCCACTCCGATTTTTGCAGCTAGCCTTAGCTATTTGGTTTTTAGTCCGTATTGGAATATTCCTCCCTCCATTGCAAAAAATGAAACCTTACCTGCCATTCGTAAAAACCGTGGATACTTGCAAAAGAATAACATGGAAGTTGTCACTTCTTCAGGACGTCCAGTGCCCCTGTCCCAAGTAAATTGGTATGCTTCACCTTTTCCTTACCTCATTCGTCAAAAGCCAGGGAGTGACAATGCCCTGGGATTGGTCAAATTTATGTTTCCCAACCCCAACAACGTTTATCTTCATGATACTCCCTCCAAGCATCTTTTTGATGCGGAAGTGCGGACCTTTAGCCACGGGTGTATCCGTATGCAGCATCCTAAAGAATTTGCGAAAATACTAGTTAGAGGGTATCCTGGCTGGACAGAAGAGAAAATGGAAGCTGCCATGCATCTGGATCATGAAGAAATTTTTCCTTTGAATTCATCAATTCCTATTGCAATTCTCTACCTTACTTTTTTGGTGGAGGAGCATGGTCGACCTCTTTTTTTTCCCGATGTGTACCGTCGTGACAATTACCTTTTGGAGCTACTTAGAAACTAGTGGAGGGGGATTCTGAGGAATTGAGGGGTAATTTTTCCCATAGATAAACAATAGTGAACCCTCTTTGATGAGTTGAATAAGCTTGGAGGAAATTTCTGTGGGGACGGCAGGGCAGCCAAAGCTTCTACCCAGTCTGCCCATAATCTTAGCCACCTCTTCACGTGCATGGTCAGCCCCATGAATAACAATGGCTCTAGATCTAGCCATATCGTTGATTCCTTTTTCAAGTCCATCCAGACGCAAAGAAGCTCCATGTTTTCCTTGATAGGTTTCGGCAGTTTTGAAAAACCCCAAACTACTCTGATGCGATTCTGGTCGGTTAGAAAAGTGTTCTGCCATAAGTAATCCAGAATTTTTCCCATGAGCAACCACTGTTTGAAGAAGTATTTGTTTTTTTTCTACATCGATAATCCATAACCGCTTCTGGGTAGAAGGTCTAGTAAAGTCTATAACGGTGAGTAAGGGATTTTCTAAGTCATTTTTTACAGCTCGGTAGCCTTGAAGAGCAAGGTTCATGGAAGCTAGAGAAGGCGGGTCAGGATAGGATTTGCTCAAATGCTGCCAAATAGAAGCAGCGTGCTCTAGGGGAGAAGAGGTGGGAAATTCAGCTGTAGAGGAGGGGGACAATCCTAGAATAGTTAAGGCCCAGATGATGGGAAGGAGAAATCCTGTACCTATGGTCATATAGAAATGAAGGATGAGGGTGATTTACACGATGGTAACTACCTAAAAAGGTAAAGAGTTCCTTTTTCAGTTATTCTTATAAACTATTTTGCACTTTATTTCGTAAAAAAGGTAGTTCATTTTGTTTTGGGGGGCTAGGGATAATGCCTACTTTCGTGACCAACTGATAAATTAAGTGATTGAC
Source organism: Bacteroidota bacterium (assembly GCA_016866385.1). Lineage (GTDB taxonomy): Bacteria > Bacteroidota > Bacteroidia > Cytophagales > Cyclobacteriaceae > Algoriphagus. The sequence goes on along the minus strand of VGMU01000016.1, from coordinate 21,731 downwards.
CTGCAGGGATTTGGTATTTTGTTTAAGAATTAACTATTAATTATTAAACAAAAAATTTAAATTTCTGGTTCTTACCCTAATGAAAGTAGCTGTTTTTCGCAAGGAACATTTTAATGCCGCACACCGTTTGTATAATCCGGCTTGGACTGATGAAAAAAACGATGCGGTATTTGGAAAATGTAACAATCCCAATTACCACGGACACAATTACGAGTTGATCGTGCAGCTCAAGGGGGAAGTGAATCCAGAGACAGGGTACGTATATGACATGAAGGTGCTCAGTGATTTGATAAAAGAGCAGGTATTGTCAAAATTCGACCATAAAAACCTTAACCTAGATACCGAAGAATTTAAGTCCCTCATTCCTTCTGCAGAAAATATTGCAGTAGTGATTTGGAAAATTTTGAGAGAAAAAATTGATCGGAATTACGATTTAATCGTACGACTTTATGAAACAGAAAGAAACTTTGTTGAATACGATGGGAATTAATTTGACCCGGGCCTCTTTTGATGAATTGGGAGAAGAGCATGTTGGCACCTCCCTTCAGACCCCTTTGCGCGACGATGCCTTTGTCATGGATGATGAACTCAAAATTGAGTTGATTGAAAAGCATTTCAAAGAAATCATGCACATCCTAGGTCTTGACCTGAGTGATGACAGCCTTCGTGGCACTCCCCATCGTGTGGCAAAAATGTATGTCAAAGAAGTGTTTTCCGGTCTTAATCCCAAAAATAAGCCTGTACCCAAACTCTTTGAAAACAAATACAAATACCAAGAAATGTTGGTAGAGAAGGACATTACTTTCCATTCTCATTGCGAACATCACTTTGTCCCCATTTATGGAAAAGCACATGTCGCCTACATTTCTAACGGGAATGTGATAGGTCTTTCAAAAATCAATAGAATCGTTCAGTACTTTTCCAAGCGTCCGCAGGTGCAAGAGCGATTGACCATGCAAATCGGCAATGAACTTAAAGAAGTATTGGGAACCGAGGATGTAGCCGTAATCATGGATGCATACCACATGTGTGTTAGTTCTCGTGGGGTCAACGATACCAACAGTTCTACCGTGACCTCTTTCTACTCTGGGAAATTTGAAGTGGATGAACAAAGTCGAACAGAATTTTTAAAATATTTAAGTTTGAAAAAATAGATTTTAGCGTCTTAAAAAGGCTTAAGTCTCACAAATACAAGGAAGTAAACAAAACCAACTCCAAGCCCTACCCTAGCGTAGGGCTTTTTTTTATTGGCAACAAAAACAAATCCTCACTTTTTTGATTTAAGCTAAAAACGATTCATGATGAGGGGAAAGAACATAATGCTTATAGGAGGAAACTCCGGTATAGGAAAAGCTATCGCTTCGGGATTAAGCCAGGCTGGTGCAAATTTGTTTTTGTATTCTAAAAGTGGACAAGGAACCACCATGTTGGATACTACTGTGGATTTTGCTGAAATCCCAGGAATTCCAGAGGTAATTGACGGCTTGGTGTATTGTCCGGGAACCATACAGCTCAAGCCCTTCCATAGATTGGCTATAGAAGATTTTGATCGTGAGATGCAGGTCAATTTTTACGGAGCCGTCAGGGTACTTCAAGCCTGTTTTAAAGGGTTAAAACAATCCTCTTCCCCCTCGGTAGTACTTTTTAGCACGGTTGCAGTACAGACAGGCATGGGCTTTCATGCCAGTATCGCTTCTGCCAAAGGTGCTATTGAAGGATTGACTAGATCCCTGGCTGCAGAATGGGCTCCAAATAAAATTAGGGTAAACGCCATAGCTCCTTCCCTTACCGATACGCCACTTGCTGCCACCTTGCTTTCGAGTCCCGAAAAAAAAGAGGCCTCTGACAAAAGACACCCCTTAGGCAGGGTAGGTACCCCTTCTGATGGGGCAGAGGTAGCCCTATTTTTGCTATCTCCTCAGTCCTCCTGGATTACTGGTCAAATTTTGCATGTGGATGGAGGTTTGTCACATTTAAAATAATTTAAACATTTTTGCATACTATTTAGTATTATCAGCGGGTATGTTCCCGAGAAGAAAGCATTGTGAATATGAAGACACCCCCTGAATCATTTCTACTCTTCAAAGAGGAATTGAGAAAGGTTCAACTCGAGAAGGAAAGGCTTAAGGCGCATTATGAACATCAATTGGCAGAAGTCAATCAAGAACTTCTTCGGCTCAAGGAGCAAATTAACTCTCAGCAAGAGATGATGCGAACTACCTTGGAATATGCCTCCAACCTAGAAATCCGATTAACCGAAGTAAAAGAGGAGGTATCTCAAGTAGCTTTAAAAAACAGGAACTCAATTTATTAATCACACCTTAGCTAGCCATGAACGAAATTTTGCAGGCTTCTGGAATCATGGACTTTGATGTAGCTTTTGAGCAGCGCTATGCCAGAGTTTGGGTAGGTAGAAATAAGAAAATAGTCATTTGCGAATTGCTTACGGATTACGTCCCCATCGAAGACTTTAAAGATATCTTTGGTGTAATAGGTGATTTGGTAAAGCAAGGAGGGTTTGAAAAATTTATTTTTGACAAACGTGCCCTTCGAGCGTTTCACCAGCCTACTATGGAGTGGTATTTTATCCATTGGAAAAGGGAAATGCTGGCTCATGGGGTAAAAACTCACCGGAAAATTCTTCCTGCAGAAAAGTGGTTTGAAAAAATGGTTCAGGTAGCCAAGGAGCAAATTTTGGCCCATCACCCTAACCATATCATTGATCAGTTGGACATTGCCTACTGTGATACCATAGAGGAGGCCATCTTGAGTTAATGCGCCATTTTGATTTTGAGCAAATTCTCACACTTGATCCTGCCTACAGGAAAAATCTAATCAATGCCTTGCCTGGGTACAAACCCCTGCATTTGATGGGTACCAAAAGTAAGCTTGGAGTAACCAATCTTGCTCTTTTTTCCCAAGTTTTGCATATAGGTGCTTCTCCGCCATTGATAGGAGTTCTTTTTAGGCCTCAGAGTGTGAAAAGAGATAGTTTGGAAAATATTCTTGACACCCAAGTGTTTACCTTAAACCACGTTCTACCCGATTGGCATGTCCGTGCCCATTGGACTTCAGGCCGGTGGGAGGGTAGTGAGTTTGAAGGTACCGGATTAGCTGAAGAATATAGGGCCGATTGGCCAGCCCCCTTTGTAGCAAGGAGTCCCGTTCAACTCGCTTGCACCCTAGTTCAGGCCCAGACCTTAGAGGTGAATCAAACCGTTTTGGTAATTGCTCAAATTGATCATGTGTTTGTTGCCGAACATGGGCTTAGGTCCGACGGGTCCTTGGATTTAAATGCATTGGAGACCGTCTCCGTTTCGGGACTAGACGAATACCATAGAGGAAAAAAAATAGCTCGCTGGTCTTATGCCAAGCCAAGGATTTTTCCTGAAGAAATTTAGCATATCTTCATTTCGATAGATGGAAATGCATAGGAAATGAACCTTCTTGAACTCACCGATCATGGTCTTTTTTGTCCACCAGCAGGAATATTTATAGATCCTTGGAGGCCTGTTGACAAGGCCGTGGTCACCCATGCCCATGCGGACCATGCCCGTAGGGGCATGAGCCATTACCTGGCTCATGAGCAATCTAAAGAAGTCATGAAGCTAAGGCTTGGATCAGACATTTCTATCCAAACGCTTGAATATGGACAAGGGATCCAACTCCAGGGGGTGCAACTTTCCCTTCATCCTGCTGGGCATATTCCTGGATCGGCCCAGGTTCGGTTGGAATACCAAGGCAAGGTGGCAGTAGTGAGTGGAGATTACAAAGTGGAGGAAGATGGAATAGCTACCCCATTTGAACCTATCAAATGCCATGAGTTTGTGTCCGAATGTACCTTTGGACTTCCTATTTACAGTTGGGAGCCTCAATCCAAGGTTTTTGGTGAAATCAATGCTTGGTGGAAAGCCAACGCATCCCAAGGATTCAATACCATCTTATTTGCCTATTCTTTGGGTAAAGCGCAGCGTATTTTGCAGCATTTGGATCCATCGCAAGGGGAAATTTTTGTACATGGATCGATTTGGTCAACCAACCAGGCCCTCTTAGCCAATGGCTTAGCGCTAAGGGAAGTGCCCAAGGTAAGTCAAGATATTCCTAAATCTAGATACCAAGGAGCACTCATTTTGGCTCCACCTGCTGCCATGGGAACGCCCTGGATGAGCAAATTTGCACCGTACCGGACTGGGAACTGTTCCGGTTGGATGCAGGTCCGTGGGATCCGAAGGCGAAGGTCGGTGGATAGGGGTTTTGTGCTGTCTGACCATGCGGATTGGAAGGGATTGGTGGCCGCTATAGAAGCTACTCAAGCTGAAAAAGTCTACCTTACCCATGGGAGTACAGATAGTTTTGAAAAATTTCTGCAGGAAGAAAAACATATCGATGCAGTAGCCCTTCAAACGCTTTTTGGAGAGGAAGAGAACGAATAGTTTGTTGTGGATTTCCTACTATACCCTACTCTTCGGAGCAAGTAGCTAGTCTATTTCCCAATTTGCTTTGCTATCCTACTTGCTCTTTTTCTAAAATTTCCCTTTCAGGTTTTAGCAAGCGAGGCGCACTTGTTACCTTTGCGCATGGCCGATCAAATCCTTATCCTAGATTTTGGTTCGCAGTACACCCAACTCATCGCACGAAGAGTCCGGGAACTTAATGTCTACTGCGAAATTCATCCCTTCAATAAAGTTCCTGCGCTCCATCCCGATATCAAAGGTGTGATCTTGTCAGGATCTCCCTGTTCGGTGCGCGAGGAAGGAGCACCTGATGTGGATACGGATCAATTTCGAGGTAAATTACCTCTATTGGGGGTTTGTTATGGAGCACAACTTTTAGCCAGCAAGTATGGGGGAGAAGTATTGCCTTCTACTATACGAGAATACGGGAGAGCCAACCTAGATCAGATGGATTTGCATCAAAACCTGCTTTGCGAAATGACGCACGGTTCCCAGGTCTGGATGTCTCATGGAGACACCATCAAAGAAGTACCCCAAGGTTTTGAGGTTATTGCAAGCACAGCGTCTGTTCGGGTGGCTGCATTTAAGATTCAGAAGGAAGATACCTACGGAATTCAATTTCACCCGGAAGTAACACACTCCCTAGAAGGAAAAAATTTGCTTCGCAACTTTGTAGTAGGTATTTGTGGCTGTAAGCAAGATTGGACCTCAGATACCTTTATCGATACTTCCGTTGCCGTTTTGAAAAGCAAAATTGGGTCTGAAAAAGTAGTCATGGGACTGTCGGGAGGAGTGGATTCCTCCGTGGCAGCTACCTTGATTCATAGGGCTATTGGAGATCAACTTACCTGCGTGTTTGTTGATAATGGCTTGTTAAGAAAAAACGAATTTGAAGAAGTCTTGGAATCCTACAAGCACCTGGGCTTGAATGTCATTGGGGTGGATGCAAAACAAAGATTTTATAAGGCGCTAGCAGGACTTACCGATCCTGAAGCCAAAAGAAAAGCCATTGGAAGGGTGTTTATCGAAGTTTTTGACGACGAGGCCCATAAAATAGAGGGGGTCAAATGGCTTGGACAAGGAACAATCTATCCTGATGTCATCGAGTCGGTATCTGTCAAGGGCCCCTCGGCTACCATCAAGTCTCACCACAATGTGGGGGGATTGCCTGATTTTATGAAATTATCCGTAGTGGAGCCTCTAAATACCCTCTTCAAAGACGAGGTCAGGGAAGTTGGCAGAGCACTTCATCTTCCTGAAAGCATCATCGGTAGGCATCCATTTCCTGGTCCAGGATTGGCCATTCGAATTTTAGGAGACATTACCGAAGAAAAAGTCCATACACTCCAGGAAGTAGATGCCATTTTTATTCAAGGCTTGAAAAGCCATGGTCTTTACGATAAGGTATGGCAGGCTGGAGCTATCTTACTGCCCATTCAATCCGTGGGAGTGATGGGAGATGAGCGGACCTACGAGCGGGTAGTTGCCCTGCGCGCCGTAGGTTCGGTGGATGGCATGACAGCCGATTGGATTCATTTGCCTTATGATTTTTTAGCCAAAATGTCCAATGATATCATCAATCGAGTAAAAGGGGTAAATAGGGTAGTGTATGATATTTCTTCTAAACCCCCTGCCACCATTGAGTGGGAGTAAGTTTTGCTAACAGTTGACGGTTGACTGTCCACAACCCATTGTTGTTACTTCAAGCATTCTTCTTGTTTTCTTCATTTATCCATCAGCGTTCGATATTCGATGTTTAAAAAAAGTATCAAGTATCAAGTTGTGGATTGTTGTAGTTAGAATTCTGCTCTACCCCGAATCACTACTTGGTACCTGGTACATTGTACAATTATCCACATTGATTTCCAGTCCTTTTCAGCCTTTACCTGGGTTGCGGATAATCAAAAATTGACTCAAGATTTTTTCTTTTTCACGGCTTGCTTTCCTGCCTTTTTTTGGAGGTAGGCGATAAACTCAGCATAGGCCTGGTGCTCGTGGTTGGAGGCGGTGATGGACAGGTGGTCCTGAAATACCAGGGTTACTTGCTTAAATTCTCGCTTATTGGCAAGGACAGTCTCCTCCTCCCAAGCTAAAATTTGATCTACCCTGTAGGTTTTGGTATTTCCTCTGAGGGGAAGTTTGATGACGATATGCTCCTTGCCAGCAAAAATAAATCTCCATCCTGCCATCATTTTGACTAACAACATGACCAAAACCAAGGTGAGTAGGGAAGTAGCAAGTAAATAAAACCAAAGGCCGAAACTTCTGGTGTAAGTAAAATCTCTTAAAATTAAGCCCAATCCAAGAACCAAGATGAGCACTACTAGTCCAAGAGAGAGGTAAGTGGAAAGTTTGGGTTTAAGTACAATCATCTTGGATTAAAAGTTGTGAGAGGGTTTGTTGAGCAAAAGTCTCCAAATCCTTGAAAAATTCTAAAAAAATCTGCTCAAATTCTCCCTCTTTTTTCTGCAAAAGTTCCGTAGCCTGATCCATTTTGGAATCAAACCTTGCCCTTCTACTAAGCCCCTCCAAAGCCTGCTGAATGCCTGCGTGAGTTTGGTAGGCATATAGCCAATCTTGATGTTTCATCCAATACAGCATTCTTTGAAAAGAGTCGGGAAAGGGCAATGTGGACTGTGTTAATAGGCCGTATGTTTGTTGGCTAAAGTCCTTCAAGTCTAGGGAGGAGTACTTGCTCCAATTTTTTGCCAGAAAATAATCAAAAAAGATATCGCTGATCACGCGGGAATAATGACTATGCTTAGGTCTCAAGTGAAGTTGTACTTCCTTGACCAAGGGATGACGATCGGTATAGGTATCGATCTGTCTATGCAAGGTAATGCCTGCCTGAACCAGAAATGGAAAATGTTTCATTTCTCTCCCTTTTACGAAATCCCCTATAAAATTGCCAATCAACACTTCTTCTTCTCCAAAAGACAAATAGGCATGTGCAAGAAAATTCATAAAAGAATAAAGAAAGGGAAAACCCAAAAACGTTTCCGTAGTTTGTACCCTAAAGTACAACAAATCATGGATCATTTCCTCGAAGAACTCAAACAAGGTCTTCAGTTGCTCAAGCTTGAGTGGCAAGAAGATCTAGCGCTCTACAAAAGGAAATTTTTGCATGCTACCCTCTCCGGTAAAAAGAAAGAAGGGATCACTTGGCATCCCATTTTGATCAAAAAGACCAAGATTGGGATGGGGGAGAGATTGCTCATCGAAGTAGAACGCACGGATACCGATTATCCTTCGGCATTTTCTTCGGGTAAGTCGGTTTCTTTTTTTTCTACCCAAGAGGGATTTCAAGGGACAGCTTTTCGGATTCATGGAGTAGTCAACCAAGCCAAAAAAGAGAGCTTGGTAGTTACCCTCCCCATCGATGAAGTGCCCGATTGGATGGAGGCAGGGAAGCTTGGGGTAGATTTATTGTTTGACGAGGCCAGTTACCGAGAGATGGAATTAGCACTCAAAAAGGTGATTGCCGCGGAGACGCCACAGCTCCTACGTTTGAGAAATATATTGTGTGGGCAACAGCGTCCGAGTTGGAAAGAATCTCGATACATTCCCTGGACAGAATTGAATTTTTCACAGCAGGAAGCTTGTGCAAAGATAGCATCCGCTAGGGATGTAGCCGTAGTTCATGGTCCCCCAGGTACAGGAAAAACCACCACCCTGATTGCTGCCATCGAAGGGGCATTAGCCTCCCAGCAACGTGTTTTGGTCTGTGCACCCAGCAATATGGCGGTAGATTTATTGGTTGAAAAATTAGTGGACCGAGGAATTTCTACCCTTAGAATAGGTCACCCTGCACGGGTAGAGGAAAAAATACTAAATCAGACCTTGGATGCCAAGATTGCCATGCACGATAGCTTCAGGGATTTGAAAAGGTTGCGCAAGGAGACCGAAACCTACCTGCACCTTGCCAAACAATACAAAAGAAATTTTGGCCCGGAAGAACGGGCCCAGCGGAAACGCATGTACCAGGAGGTGAGTCGTATTCGCGAAGCGGCAGAGCAGCTTGAGGAATATATTCGAGCGGATGTTTTTCAAAAGACATTGGTTTTTGCTTCTACCTTAGTAGGAGCCAGCTCCCATCATTTGAAAGGAATGATTTTTGAAGTAGTTTTTATCGATGAAGCGGCCCAAGGACTTGAGGCTGCTACATGGATCCCTCTACTGAAGGCTAAAAAAGTAGTTTTTGCAGGAGATCATTGCCAGTTGCCCCCTTCCATCAAATCCCAAGAAGCTGCACGAAAGGGATTGGCCACCACCCTTTTTGAAAAGATCATTCGCAGGCATTCGGATGTTGCCTATTTACTGCAGGTGCAATACCGAATGCCCGAGGTGATTATGGGATTCTCGAATGATCAATTTTATCAAGGCAAATTGATTGCAGCAGAAAATACAAAGGCGCATTCCTTCTCCGAGGAGGAGCCCCTGATGGAATGGATAGACACCTCTGGGTCGGGGTATGCCGAACAGGTAGAAGAAGAGACCTTGAGCACCTTCAACCCAGAAGAAGCCCATCTTGCCTGTCGTTACCTTAATGAAGTGATCCTTAGGATCGGTGTGGGCAGATGTAAAGAACTAGGGGCAACTATAGGCCTCATTGCCCCCTATTCAGCTCAAGTCAGACAATTGAGGCACTTAATTTTTGAAACCTATGCTTTTCCAAATGTAAGGTCATTGGCGGACTGCTTGACCATAGATACGGTGGATGGGTTTCAAGGGCAAGAACGTGACCTCCTGCTCATTTCCATGACCCGCTCCAATCCTCGGGGGGAAATTGGATTTTTATCGGATAAAAGAAGAATGAACGTGGCCCTCACCCGAGCCAAACGCAAGTTGATCTTGATCGGTGACAGCAGTACCCTGGCTCAGGATCCCTTTTTTGATCACTTAATTCGTTACGTGGAGGAAAAGGGTACCTACCGAAGCGTGTGGGAATTACTCTAAACAAGGGTAGGTCGAAAGGCTCCTCCTTTTAATTCAACACCAAACTCAAACCATAGACCAAGAGCATGGAGGTCGTAGAAGCGATCAAGGTTCCGAGACTGTGGGAGAGATTGCCCTGCTTGGTATTCATTCCGGAGAGTTGGGTGACTACCCAAAATGCGGAGTCATTGGCATGGGAAATCCCCAAGGCTCCAGCCCCTATGGCCACTGTAGTCAACACCTTCATGAGGTCTGAATCCAATCCTAGGGGACCCAAGAGCGGGGCCACGATGGAGGCCGTGGTGATCATGGCTACCGTAGTCGATCCTTGAGCAAATTTTAGCCCGAAGGCCAATAAAAAGGGAAGAAATATACCCCAATTTTCCCCCTTCATACTTTCGGTGACCAAGTCTCCAATCCCAGAATTTTGTAGCATTTTCCCAAAAACAGCTCCTGCACCCGTAATCATAATGACCGGGGCCGCAGCGACGATGGACTCTCCAATCCATCCCGTTGGGGAAAGAAGCTTTCGATCCAATTTTTTTGGAAGAAAAAAGGAAAGTAGGGCTCCAATCAAAAGGGCAATCACTGGGCTTCCAAGAAAATTTACTAGTTCTGCGAGGGGGCCATCGCCCAAAGGTTGGGTAGGGTAATTGGCTATGGAAGCCAAGATGATCAATCCCAAAGGCAGCACAATGGGAAGCAAGGCTATCCAGAAAGTAGGCCTTTCTGAAAGTTGGGGCACGACCTCGCTAGCAGGTGAAAGGGGTCTTAAGGGAATTTTACTAACCCATTTTTGAACAAAAAAATGCAAGGGGAAGAGTGATACCAAGGAGACAATTCCTCCATAAAGGATCACTTGGCCCAGATCAGCACCCAAAATTCCGGCAGCAGCGATAGGCCCAGGAGTAGGAGGAACAAGGGAGTGACTGGCCATGGCTCCCAAAGATACCGCAACGATGGTAGCGGCATAAGAGACCGTACTTTTTGAAGATAAGGACTTGGCAATGGGGTTCATCATCAAAATGGTGCTATCTCCGAATACCGGTATGGAGAGTAGCCAACCGCTAAGCATCAAGGAGAGGTTGATGGACTTTTCACCTACCCAGGTGAGTACTTTCTCGGCGATCACCATGGCTCCACCTGTTTTTTCTAAGAAGGTACCCAAGATGACTCCAAATAAAATCAACAAGCCTACATTGCCCATCACTCCTCCAAATCCTTCTGTGATGGATTTAAGAATACTATCTGTTTCCATCCTCGCCGCTAGTCCATAGACAATCGCTCCTCCAAAAAGGGCTAAAAAAGGATGAATATCGTAGCGGATGATGGCTACTAAGATCAAGGCCAGTACACATCCGATCACAAGCAGCGTAAGCATGAGTTTAAAGCTAATAAAGTGAATACCACCAAGTAGTTTACCTAGTGTTTGGAAAATGTAGTAAAAAAAGTGGAATACCCCTAGCCCTTCCTGTAGAAGTGGACAGTCGGATTAGAGACAGCAGGGAACCTCACTGCCCACCTCATCGAGTCACTAGAAAATAGAGGACGATCAACAGGCAGGCGAGGGAACTCATTCCAAACCCGCGAAGCAGGTAGCTTCGTAGCTTGGAACTGCCCCAATAGCCTCCAATTCCCCATTTGACTAGGGTGTTGGATAAGCAGGCCAATAGGATAGCCATGGTGGCCAAAGGAAGGGAAATAGCTTTTCCGGTAAGTTTGGCGACGGAAATACTCACCGCATCGATATCCGTGACTCCGGCCATGGTACTAGAAAGTAAAGCACCTCTTTCCCCAAGAAATTCATTGGAATAACTCATCAGCAGCAGGATGCAGGAATAGAGAAATCCAAAAATGAGTGCGCTTCCAAGGTCCAAGGGCTTGCTCAAAGGAACTGCTTCAGGATTTGGAACGGTGATTTTTTCTTTCCTATAGCTTAGGTAGGAGAGGAGTAGACTTACCATAAATAAAAGCAAGGCAGGAAAAAAGAGGAGTCGGAAGAGGGCGGTTTGAAAAATCCCTGTCCATACCAATACTCTAAGGTAAAGCATGCTGGAAGCTCCCAAAATCCCGGTGGCGTAAGGCAAAGAAAGGGAGGGATTTTCTTTACTTTTTTTAGCAAAAACCCAAGTAAGGGCTGTGCTAGACACCAAGCCACCAAGCAGCCCGGTAAGCAAGATCCCCTTGCGTCCACCGAAAGTTTTGGTCAAGACATAGCCTAAAAAACCTAATCCTGAGGTCAGCAGGATGATGGTGCCGATTTCTTTGGGGAAGAGCACGCCATAGGGCCCAAAGGGGGTATCTGGTAAAAATGGATACAGGAGAAGCGCGAGGATGACAAAGCGGATAAAAGCATAGAGTTCTTCGGTGGTAATTTTGCCTACGAAGGTTCGGAGTCGAAATTTTGAAGACAAAAAAACCAACACTACCACCATAATCACCAAGCTGACGGTGATCAACCCGTAGGCGGCTAGGTTTCCAAGAATAAAGGTGAGTAGGGCAGAAAGCTCCGTAGTGAGCCCCCGATCGCCTTGAAGGGAGGCTTGTCAATAAGCTGCCGCAGTCAAAAGGAGGGTACCGAAAAAAATTGCCACGGAGGCCCAAGGAGAAAACAGAAAATATACTAAGCCTGAAAGGTATCCGAGAAGGGCAAAAAAGGTGAACGTTCGGATACCAAAATACCCTTGTACTCCCTCTTTCATGGCAGCATACTGCCTCTCCAGGCCTAAGATACTTCCTATCCCTAGGCTGAGTAGTAGGCGTATCAAAAAATCTCCATAGGAAAGGGAATAGGTGCCTGTATCGATAAGAAGTTTATCCATAAAAATAAGGTGTTTCATCCTTCTAGGGCAGCCAAAAGTAGTCGAAAGTCCTAGTTCGATTTCTTTTAACTTCCTTGAAGAGTTTAAAAAATGGGCACTCTTTAACCTACATGTTTTTTAAAAAAGGAGATGGTTTTTTCCCAAGCTGCTTTTGCGGCAGCTTCATCGTAGCGTGGAGTGGTATTGTTATGAAAGCCATGATTGACCCCAGGATAGTTCACCATTTCATAGGTCTTCCCATTTACTACTAGTGCTTGTTCGTAGGCAGGCCAACCCGCATTTACCCGTTCATCCAATGCCGCATAGATGATCAACAAGGGGGCTTTAATTTGGGGAACATCTGCAGCTTCAGGTTGCCCTCCATAGAAGGGTACCGCCGCTTTCAAGTCAGGGATGCCTACCGCCATCATGTTGGAAATCCAGCCTCCAAAACAAAACCCTACCACGCCTACTTTTCCATTGCACCGAGGATGGCTTTTAAGGTATTCGTAGGCAGCAATAAAATCTTCTAACATTTCTTCTCGGGTACGTTTAGCTTGCATGGCTCGGCCTTCGTCGTCATTGCCTGGATATCCTCCCAAAGGAGTGAGGGCGTCTGGGGCTAAAGAAATAAACCCATCTACAGCACATCGCCTTCCTACATCTTCTATGTAAGGATTAAGCCCCCTGTTTTCATGAACTACCACAATGCCTGGAAATTTCCCTTTTCCTTCAGGGATAGAGCATAAGGCCTTGATTTCTCCACCTCCCTTGGGGGAGAGATACATGAGGTAATTAGATTCTTGAAGCCTCTTGTCACTTGGAGAAACGGTTTGCGTGTGAAGATAATCAGGTATCATGCTGCTCAACAAGGCGCTTACGGTTATGCCACCTACAGCATAGACGGATAGCTTTTCTACAAAAGTCCTGCGATCGATCTTGTTATGACAGTAGTAATCGTAGAGGTCAAAGGCTTCCTGAGGTATGTCGGCTTTATTAAGTTTTTCCATGGCGTTGGAGAGAGATTAAGGTTTAAGTTAGTGAAAAAATGGAGGATAAGAAATGAAAATCGAAGATTTCAAGCTTTAGAAAGAGGAAAATTTAAAAGCCAAGAAAACTTAGCTCCCTGCAGGATTCCTGTACCTAGCGGCGAGGCGTCGGTCTAGGATCCATAGGAGGATTCCGTACAAGGGGACAATAAGAGGATAAAGAAATAGGACCAAAAATGAATACCCATGGAACCGAGAGGCGTCTTCACCTATTATTCCATCAATAAAGTCGTAAGCGTATGGATAACTTCCCAAAATAAGGAAAGGAACAACAAAAATTCCTAGGAGTAATACCCAAGAAAAAAGGCCTTGAGGATGTTTTTTTCTATGCTGCTTCAGGAAAAAAAAGTGAAGGACCGCCAAAAGAAGAGCTATTCCAATAGCAATTCCAGAAGGCCCAATCTGGATAAGTCCCTCGGCCAAGTCACTTACTTTAGGGGTGTAGGTGAGGGTGAGGTATGAGGCGGGGAGGCTAGAAAATTGCCAAGTTGCTACACTGTCTAACTTTCCTGCACTTGGTTGCCCAAGATTGGTAGTGATGGGCATGCCAAGGGCACGGGCATCTACGGTGACTTCCAAGGATCCAAAGGATTTCCATTGTTGTGCAGGGGAAAGGGAATAGCGAAAGCTATATTCTTTGACCCAATCGGAGAGATCGGTCCAGGCATTGGCTAGGTACTCTACTCGGATATGGTGTTCACCGGGAAGGAGATCAAGTTCAAAATAACTTAAATCTCGAAGAGAATAGATATAGCCAGTCCCATCTTCCCAATACAAGACTACAGTTTCAGGCTGATCTTTACCGAAGTCTTTATGAAAATAGGATGAAAATTTTTCCAAGGCCGTACTGTTCCCAGTCAAGTACTCCTCTGGCAAGACTTGTAAGGCTATTTCTTTTTGGTCTACCCAAATTTTAAATTCTCCTTGGTAGTCCTTGGCATGAAATAGCATGGGAATTTGATTCCCCGCTTCGTAGTTCCGGATGTGGTAGTCAATTTGATAGCGAGCTGTCTTTAAATCCGATTGGAGGGTAATAGAAATTTTCTCCTTGAGGATATCCATATCCCTACTGGAAAAGGCCGAACTGGAAAAGGTTCCTTCCCGCAAGGGAGAAGCCATGTTGCCAAGACAAAAATGACTTGAATTAAGTAGGGATAGGACTATAAATAAACCTTTAAATCCCATAAGTCCAAAGTAAGCTTTGGGTGTGGATAACTGGGACATACCTTCATGAATTTAGGTACTTCAATCCCTTAGTTTGTTGGGAATGTGTTAGTAAAAATAATAAATATTTTTGACCTTATCTCAGACAAGTTATTATTTTAAAAAAAAATAAAGGTTTCAGTTTAGTAATTTTATCTTAAAACATAGGACCATATAATATCCACTCAATATTACCGTAAGCATTGTAAAGTGCAACAATCAAGGCGATGAGGATGCCAAAAATTTTAATGTAAATATTTTTTATCGCCACACCAACTTAGATTAGGCTCAAATTGGAAAGAATCCAAAAAAAACCTTGGACATATTTTGTTGGTCCATAATACCACTCATCGAATAGTTTAGGGCCCAAAAAATTTAAAGCATTAGAAAAAAAAATCAATAAAATGTAAACCACAAGGATAATATCAGCAATGAGATCCCATACTCCTTTATCCTTTTTTTCAGTAGAGGCTTGATTTTGCATAGTGTATTTTTTTTTCGGAAGTTACAGTAAAAATTCAAAATTTTTTCTTGCCCAAAAAAAAATTTTTTAGCCTAAAGAAAGCCTCAGATTAGCTCTATTTTTTAACTTGCTTCTCCACTTTTTTTCGCTTTTGATCTACTTGGATTCTTTTCCAAAGTCAAGCGTCGATTTGTAGCCTTTATCTCACTTTTGCTTCTAACAGGAGAACCAAATTTTAAGACAGCCTGAGTCAGCTCAATTACTATTTATTAGTCAGCAAAGAAATTAAATTTCTAAGGTGGATCAATCTGTAACATGTTTTATAATGAGGGCGGGTACTCCCGCTACAATTGTTCGAGCAGGGATGTCTTTTAGGACAACTTAGCCTGCAGCCACCACGGCATTTTTCCTACAGTTACACCACTTTTTTCTGCCTCTTTCGCTTGAAAATTTGGTAAAATAAGATCCCAAAAGGTGGGCATCCAATCACTAAGGCTATAAAACTTAGTTTTTCTCTAAAAGGGAGTTAGGTATTGCTAGCAATTTCTTGTATTGTGACTACTACCAATATCAACACCAAAAGTAGAATGAGAGAGATTAGGAGAGTTTCCATCAGGTTAAGGACTAAAAATTAGAAGAAATAAATACACAAAAAACGGTGGATACTGCCCAGCACCCCAACTCTCCTAGAGACGGATATCTTCTTGAAAGGTTTTACTACCTCCATAAAAAAAGAAAAATTGCTATTCTTGGTTATCCTTCCCCCGATACTTTTCCTGCAAGCCCATCAAAAAATTACGCAGTACTTGGTCCTTACATTCCCTATACTGGGCTTGAGAAGGGTTTCGGAAGAAGGCACTTAGTTCATGCTTGCTCAAGCGAAAGCCTCGTAGCGTAAAAATTTCCAGCATGTTTTCTTCTTTGTATTGCAATGCGATTTTAAGTTTTCGTAGGACGGTATTGTTGTTGAGGCTTTTCTGTATTGCCGGCTGTTCACCTTCTTTTTTTCCTCTATGCAACACAATCAAACCTTCCAGAAAATGGGCCAAGTCCTTGTCTTGTAGTTTTTTGAAACCTTCTTCCTCTTCTTTTTTAAGCCATTTCCCTAATTCTTCTACCGGTATTTCCCTGCCTCCCAGAGCAAAGACTTCTTTCATTTTGTAATCGTGGTAATGAAAAGTGTACCTCAGGATACGAAGGATGTCGTTATTGCCCATGCTGCAAAGTTCTAAAATTTATGGAGTACTCCATACAGCATCCTGCTGTAGATCTAGCTTTGTCTATATTTTCTTTTTCTTAGGTTATTGAGTGCTTGGAGAAGTTTTTAAGAAGTACCATTTGTTTCTTACCCATTTTTCTAGTTCCACCGCATGAAATACCATGAGGGAGAATGCTAGGCATGTTCCTAGCTCCATCCAAGACAAAGCTTCTGTTTTAAATAGAGCATTGAAAAATGGAAGATAAATGACTGCCATTTGGAGAAGTAAGGTAAAGCTTACTGCAAAAAATAGTGGCTTATTGCTCAAAAAGCCTTGCCTGTAAAGAAATGTACGATCGCTTCGAATCGCTAATACATGCCCCAATTGGCTGAAGGATAGCACAGAAAAGACCATAGTTTGGCTATGCCAGCCTTGAGAAATAGCAAGGCTTTGGGTACCTAAGGTTATTGCAGCCATCAAGATGCCAACCCACAGGATATGGTAAGCCACTCCATGGGAAAATAGGCTTTGATTGGGGTGACGGGGACTCCTCACCATACTATCTTGTTCTGATTTTTCGCTTGCTAAGGCAAGGGCGGGTAGCCCGTCAGTTACCAAGTTGATCCATAGGATATGTATGGAAAGCAAAGGGATGGGCAAGCCCAAAAAGGGCGCCATAGCAATCACCCAAATTTCAGCACCATTACAGGTCAGGATGTATTTGATGAATTTGATGATATTGTCTACTATCCTTCTTCCTTCTTTTATGGCTGTGACAAGGGTTGAAAAATTGTCATCAAGTAATACCAAATGGGCAGCTTCTCTGCTGACATCCGTACCATTTTTTCCCATGGCAATACCAATAGTTGCTGCTTTTAGGGAGGGGGCATCGTTGATTCCATCTCCTGTCATGGCGGTATAATGCCCTTTACGTTGTAGGGCTTGTACGATGCGTAGTTTTTGTTCGGGTACTACCCTAGCATAGACGCAAACCTGTTCTACTACTTGTTCAAATTCTGCTTCGGATAATTGATCCAAGGCGCGGCCTTCAAGTAAAAGATCTCCTGGTTTACAAATTCCCACCTGCTTAGCGATGGCTCTTGCTGTGGCAGGATGATCTCCCGAAATCATGACCGGGGTAATGCCTGCTCTTTTGCAAGATTCAATGGCCCTTGCTATACCTTCTCTTGGTGGATCGATTAGGCCTACTTTGCCATAATAGTTAAGCTGAGATTCAATTTCTAAAAGGTCCTTTTGCAAAGGAAGCTGATCCATTAGTTTGCCCGCAAATGCCAGCACCCGTTCCCCTTCCTGAGCCCATATTTCCCCGCTTGACACCAGATTTTTTGCTATTTTAAAATTTTTAAGGATGGAAGCTATGGATTCAGGAGCTCCTTTGCACAGGACCAGGTAACGCTTACCTACCCGGTGTACGGTGCTCATGCGTTTCCTTGTAGGATCGAAAGGAATTTCCTCTTCTCGAGGCATGGATCGGACCAGGGTATGGTAGTTTTCTATACCTATTTCTTTGACCAAATGGGTAAGTAAAGCCATTTCTGTAGGCTCGCCTTGGGGAAGTCCTTCTTCTTCTAGCAAGGCATCGTGGCAGAGTGCTAGTCCCAATTCTAGGTTGCTAAAGTTCTCCATTATCCTAGCTTGAGAAGCTGATTCCCAGCGGCTGACCGACAGTTTATTTTGGGTGATGGTTCCCGTTTTATCCGTACACAAGTAGGTGATGGATCCGAGGCTCTCTACGGCAGGAAGTTTTCGGACTAGGGCGTTTTGCTTAGCTAGCCTTTTGGCTCCTAAGGAAAGCGCTATGGTAATCAAAGCTGGTAAGGCTTCTAGGATGGCTGCCACGGCCAAACTTACAGAAAGTAGGAGCATGGAGAAGAATTCTTCCCCTCGAGCTAGTCCAGCCAAAAAAACGGCTGTGCAAATTCCTAAGATCACTAGGGAAATCACCTTTCCAAAGGACTGCATGCGATGCTGCAATGGGGTCATAGGAGATCGTTGTTCCAGCAATTGGGCAATCTTTCCCATTTGTGTATCCATACCGATGGCTACTACCATCCCTTTGGCTCTGCCTTGCGTGACCAAAGTACCTTTGAATCCCATGTTGACTTGATCGCCAAGGCTAAGGGAGGAGGAGTCTAAGACTTTGCTGACTTTTTCACTGGGGACAGACTCCCCAGTCAGGCTAGATTCGCCAATTTTTAAAGAATAAGTTTCTAAAAACCGTAAATCTGCCGGTACGAGGTTACCTGCTTCTAGGATGACTACATCCCCCATCACCAGCTGCCTGGAAGGAACGCGGACTTGTTTGCCCGATCTGAGTACTTGACTTTGGGTTTCAGATAGTTTTTTCAATGAGGTAATGGCTTTTTCTGCCCTATACTCTTGTATAAAACCTAGAAAGGCATTTAGAATAAGGATGACTAAAATGATGTAGGTGTCAGTTTGATCTCCAATCCAACTAGACAACAGGGCTGCACCTGCCAAAATAAGAATCATGACATCCTTAAACTGATCCAATAGTAGGAGCCAGGGGCCTTGGTTTTTTGTTTCTTGAAGTTCATTTGGGCTAGCCTCCTTATACCTATTTCGCGCTTCTTTTTCCGTTAGGCCTAGGGAGGAAGAGTCTAAAAAAGAAAAAATTTGCTGGAGACTTGCTTGGTAAAAAATCATAAATCAAAAAATGCTTCCCTAAAAATAAGGATTCTATTTTTTTACTTACGGGAAATGAAGGAAAAGGATATCTGTTTTCCCAATTTCAGCTTAAAATAGCAAGAAATGCATTTTTTAATTGCAAGAGAAAACTGTTTTTTGTTGGTAGTAAAATGCCAATTGGGCCAAAACATTACCAAAGGCTTCCGCAGCTTCGAGTTGTCGATCACTCACCTTTTTTCCAAGTAATCGGCAGAGGAGAAGGCCATAAACTCCATTCAAACACATCTGAATCTCATTACCCACTTCTTCCGATCCTGCAGCTTCAATGGTCTCGAGCAAGTAAGGTTTGACCTGATGATAGGTTTGCACATAACCTGCATTGGATTTAAGCAACTGGTAATGCAAATCAAGTAAGGTGCTCACAATTTCTTGGAGTGACTTGAGGTGACCCTTATCTAGCAGGTTTTCTTCACGCATTTGAGCCGTAAGTGCTGCGAACCAGGTCTTTATTTCCAGTTTTTCATCTTCCGGCACGGGGTAATGGGAGATGACATAGGTAAAAATGTCCTCCATGTTGCCTTGGTACGACCGGATGAGGTCTTCCATTTGATACATATAGATTAGGTATTCTCCTATATGTTCTGCTTTTTTTCTATCTGCAACAGCTTTCATGCTGAGGGGTGTTTACTTGTTAAAGGTAGGTATTTTGTAAGGCCTCTAAAAATTAGGCTTGAAATTCCCAATTCTATTCCCTTAAAGAAAGTTTTATGAGAGGATTTTTATTCAAAATGCTATACCTGGCCCCTCCATCCAAACCCTTGGGCTATTTCTTGGGTTTCCTATTCAAGCACGCTTTTTTTTCCTACTTTTGCGTGACGAAAGCTTATGAAAAACATTCGAAATTTCTGCATCATTGCCCATATTGATCATGGGAAAAGTACTCTAGCCGACAGATTGCTTCAGACGACCAATACGGTTTCGGATAGGGAAATGCAAGACCAGCTGTTGGACGATATGGACTTGGAACGTGAGCGTGGCATCACGATCAAGTCTCATGCGATTCAAATGAACTATACCTACAAGGGGGAACCCTATATTCTCAATTTGATTGACACCCCAGGGCACGTAGATTTTTCCTACGAAGTTTCTCGCTCTATAGCTGCTTGCGAGGGGGCATTATTGATTGTAGATGCTTCGCAAGGGGTAGAAGCCCAAACGATTTCCAACCTTTATTTGGCTTTGGGCCATGATCTTGAAATCATCCCGGTATTGAATAAAATTGATCTTCCAGGTGCAGATCCCGAGGTGGTAGCTGATGAGGTGATTGACCTTTTGGGCTGTAAGCGTGAGGATATTGTGTTGGCTTCTGGAAAGGAAGGGATTGGAATCGAAGATATACTGGCTAAGGTGATTGAAAACATTCCTCCGCCAAAAGGAGATCCAGAGGCACCTTTGCAGGCCATGATTTTTGATTCTCAGTTCAATTCCTTTAGAGGGATTGAGGTCATCTTTCGAATTTTTAATGGCACGCTGAGCAAAGGGGATAAGATTAAGTTTGTCAATACGGGTAAGGAATACTTTGCCGATGAGATAGGGATCTTAGGGATCAATCAAATTCCACAGCAAACCATGAGTGCAGGCAACGTGGGTTACCTTATTTCGGGAATCAAAGTGGCCAAGGAGGTAGCGGTAGGGGATACAGTAACGCATGTGAAAAACCCTTGTGCGGAAGCCATCAAAGGTTTTGAAAATGTGAAGCCTATGGTATTTGCAGGTATTTATCCTGTAGATACCACCGAATTTGAAGAGCTTCGTGCTTCCATGGAAAAATTGCAACTCAACGATGCTTCCTTGGTATGGGAGCCGGAAACTTCTGCAGCATTGGGCTTTGGGTTCCGATGCGGATTTTTGGGCATGTTGCACATGGAAATTGTACAGGAGCGTCTGGAGCGTGAATTTGACATGACGGTGATCACCACGGTGCCTTCCGTGCAGTTCAAAGCGCTAATGACCAACGACGAGTACCAGGTCATCAATGCCCCATCCGATATGCCTGATCCTACGCGATTCAAACATATCGAAGAGCCTTTTGTAAAAGCATCCATCATAACTGCTGCGGAATACGTGGGTCCGGTGATATCCCTATGCATGGACAAGCGGGGTCAAATCAAGAATCAGATATATCTGACGGCCGATCGGGTGGAATTGCAGTTTGATATGCCGCTGGCTGAAATCGTATTTGACTTTTTCGATCGCTTGAAGACCATTTCTAGGGGATACGCCTCTTTGGATTACGAATTGAAGGGATTTCAAGAATCGAGTATGGTACGCTTGGACATTATGCTAAACGGGGAAGCCGTGGATGCGCTTTCTGCTATTGTGCATAGAGACAAAGCCTACGAATGGGGCAAACGGCTGTGTGAAAAATTGAAGGAGTTGGTGCCTCGTCAAATGTTCGAAATCGCGATTCAGGCGGCCATTGGACAAAAAATTATTGCTAGAGAAACGGTAAAGGCCTTGCGCAAAAACGTGTTGGCTAAGTGCTACGGAGGAGATATTTCGCGTAAGCGTAAACTTCTGGAAAAGCAGAAAAAAGGGAAGAAACGCATGCGACAGGTGGGAAATGTAGAAATCCCTCAGGAAGCATTTATGGCGGTGTTGAAGCTGGATTGATGAAGTAAGAAGTACGAGGTACGAAATACGAGATATCGAGTTTCGAAACATGGGATTATGCACAGTTAAACAGCGTAAGCGATGAGCCAGGTATTGAAGGACAGAACTAAAAAATTCGTACTTGATGTTTGGTTTCTATGTTCTCAACTACCCCATACAAGAGAGTATACTAACTATGTGAATCAACTATTGCGTTGTTCCAGTTCAATCGCTGCAAATTACCGAGCCGCAATTCGTGCGAAGTCAAACGCTGATTTCATTAATAAATTAAAAATTGTAGAAGA
>VGMU01000015.1 GCA_016866385.1 Bacteroidota bacterium | reverse complement strand
AAAAAATCCTACATTTAAACAACGAAACCCTCTACAACTAAACTGTCCACTTTCTTTGACGACATACAACTATTACAGTTCAGCATGCGCAATACTCGAACGACAACTGGTATTCAGCCCCAAGTCCAGACCTTAACAGATTTGCAACTCAGGCATTTATTGCGCCGCGTCCTCTTTGGCTTTACTCAAAAAGAAATTGCTTTATTTTTAGGCAAATCCCTCAGCGAAATCCTAGATCTTCTGTTGACAGCAGGGGGCAATCCCACACCTCCTCTCAATAATTACGGTACAACTAGTCTTCCAGACCCCAGCGTTCCCTTTGGACAAACCTGGGTTAATGCTCCCTACGATGGGACTACCAACGGCTTAAGGACTACTTCCTATAAATCCTGGTGGATAGGCCAAGTGCTAAACCAAAGCACTTCCATTCATGAAAAAATGATTTTGTTTTGGCACAATCACTTTGCCACCGAAACTCAGGATATTGCTGATGCGCGTTACGTGTACAAGCACCACAACGTATTGCGAAAATATGCCTTGGGAAATTTTAAGGAAATGGTAAAGGAGGTCACTCGTGACCCGGCCATGCTGAGGTACTTGAATGGATTTTTGAATACCAAAACTTCTCCTGATGAAAATTATGCCAGAGAGCTCCAGGAACTCTTTACCTTAGGAAAAGGCCCCAAGGTGCAATACACAGAAGCAGACGTAAAAGCAGCCGCTAGGATCTTGACAGGATATGTGGTCAATGCCGCAAGCATTTCTTCTTCCTTTGATCCCACGCGACACGATACGGGAAACAAGCAATTTTCTTCCTATTACAACAACAAAGTGATAGTAGGAAAAGCAGGGGCCGCAGGAGCCACTGAAACCGATGAGCTCATAGACATGCTATTTCTCCAAGAGGAAACAGCAGCCTATCTCTGTAGGAAATTGTATAGATTTTTTGTGTACTATGAAATCGACGCCGCCACGGAAGCAAACGTGATACAGCCTCTGGCCAGTATTTTTAGATCCTCTGGATTTGAAATCAAACCTGTGCTGAAAGCTTTATTCAGTAGCGAGCACTTTTTTGATCCTGTAAACCGTGCAGGGTTGATCAAAAGTCCTATAGATTATGTAGTTGGATTTTGTAAAGAATTTGGAATTGTTTTTCCACCTTCCAGTAATCTGGCTACCCAGTACCTCATGCAGGATTACCTAAGAGTTCAAGCGGCAAACATGCAACAAAATATAGGAGATCCTCCCAGTGTTTCGGGTTGGCCCGCCTATTACCAAGAACCCCAATTTCATGAACTTTGGATCAATTCCGATACCCTACCTAGGCGAAATCAATTGACCGATACCTTGATTACCACGGGATACACGAGGAATGGATTTAAATTGGGAGTGGATCTCTTGATTTATGTAGGGAAGATGAAAAATCCAGAAAATCCCAACCTGCTTATTCAAGAGGCAACAGAAAACCTCTGTGCTATTGCATTCCCTTTAGAAGTCATACAATTTTTGAAGAGCATTCTTTTGTCAGGGCAATCTTCTGATAGCTATTGGACAGATGCTTGGAACGGCTACTTGGCAAATCCTACCAACCTGGTAGCTAGAAATTTAGTCTTGAATAGACTCACTTCCTTATTTAAGTATTTGTTGAACCTGCCAGAATACCAGTTGTCATGAAAAGAAGGGAATTTTTGCGCAATTTGGGCCCAGCTGGTATCGTTTTACCTTCCTTGATCAACGGGTTTACCCTCAAAGCCTTCGCTGAATCCCCCTTGGTTTCCGCATTGACCCAAGCCCCTACGGAAACAGATCATGTCTTGGTCCTTATTCAGCTCAATGGAGGCAACGATGGATTAAATACGGTGATTCCCTTTGACCAATACGACAATCTGGCCAATGCCCGCTCCAATATCCTTATCCCAAGAAATAAAATCCTCAAGCTTAGTGGTGGTGGGACTTCAGGTTTTCACCCCTCCATGGTAGGATTACAGACCTTATTTAACGAAGAGAAACTTCAAGTTATCCAATCGGTAGGCTATCCTCAACCTAATTTCTCTCATTTTCGGGCCACAGACATTTGGATGAGTGGATCAGATTCGAATCAATACCTCAATTCAGGTTGGACAGGAAGGTATTTGGCTGAAGAATACCAAGGATATCCCACAGGATACCCCAATGCAGTGATGCCTGATCCTTTGGCCATTCAGATTGGTTCCTTCGTTTCACCAGCCATGCAAGGTCCATCGGTCAATATGGGCATGGCCATCACGGATCCCGTCAATTTTTACAATTTGATCAACGGAATACAAGGCACTGCACCTCCAGGCAGAGGAGGAAAAGAATTGACCTACATTCGGCAGGTGGCACAGCAAACCCAGCAATATGGCACCGTGATAAGGAATGCTGCTGCCAAAGTGACTAAACAGTTTTCTGGGTATCCCACGGGAAATAGTTTGGCTGAACAATTGAAAATAGTTGCGCGACTCATTGCCGGAGGATTAAAAACAAGAATTTATATGGTGAGCTTGGGTGGTTTTGACACCCATGCCCAGCAGGTAGTCGCTTCTGCTAAGGAAACCGGCACCCATGCCTTGCTGCTGAAAAGAGTATCTGATGGAATCAAGGCTTTTATGGATGATTTAACTTATCTAAATGCACACAAAAGAGTAATAGGTATGACCTTCTCTGAATTTGGTCGACGTATCAAGTCAAACGGCAGTGTAGGTACAGATCATGGGGCAGCAGCACCCCTCTTTGTGTTTGGGCATTACGCTCAAAATGAAGTGCTAGGGTATAGTCCAGAAATCCCACTGATTGCCTCTGCCTCCGACAATATTCCTATGCAATATGACTTTAGATCGGTGTACGCTTCTCTGCTAAAGCAGTGGTTTTGCGTTCCGGATACCATTTTGCAAAACGTGATGCTAAAGAATTACCAGTCACTCCAAGTGGTCAAAAAATCAGCCCCTTGCCTTTCGAGTAATCCTGACCTACCTCCAAACCTGGATAATAAACTCTTGCTTACCAATTACCCCAATCCTTTTCAATCCTCTACCACCCTTTCTTACGAAAGTCTTGGAGGTCATACCCTAATCCAAATATTCAATACCGAAGGCAAACTCATCAAAACCTTGATAGATGCTGAGGTCTCAGCCGGCACCCACAAAATTACCTTTGAAAACGAAGGTTATGCTCCCGGTATTTACTATGCCCGCTTACAAAACCAATCCCTGCAACTTACACGAACCATGTTATTGGGAAGGTAAAATGCCTTCAAATTTACTTTAGCCAAGGAGCTAGGGGAATCATGCATGATGACATGGGCTTTTAGCAAAAAAAAAAGAAGTTACATGCCTGTAACTCCTTTATCCTTGATGAGCCCCTTGCCGGGATCGAACCAGCGACCTACTGATTACAAGTCAGTTGCTCTACCAGCTGAGCTAAAGAGGCTTTTTTAAGGTGCTGCAAATATAGAAGGAAAGGGCTTTTGGTACAACCTACCTTGTATATTTTTTTCACTAGTGCTTCCTTAGAATTCCTTCAGTATGGTAAGTTTCTTTTTGAGCTTATCGATCTCTTCTTCTGCCTTTTGGATCTTGACTTCAAACTGATCTTTAAGCTTATCCGCCGTCTTTGACGCAGCAAAAAACTCTAAATTATTTCTCCAAAGGGTAATGCTATTCTCCAAATCTGAAATTTGCTTCCGAATGCCGTGCTCCTTCTTGTTGAAGGTTTTTACAGAATTTGGATCAGATTGAATTCGATTCAAATTTTGTCTGAAAAGGAAATCTTCCCTATTTACCCCTGAACTTCCTAATTTTTCCAAGTACTCCTCTACTGCTCCTTTAAACTGGCTTTGTATCTCCTTAATAAACTTCCGGGGCACAAATCCTGTAGCATTAAACTCAACAACCATGCTACTCAAGGCTTCTTCACTCAAATCCTTTCCGGATTTTGTAGATGCAGATATAGAATCTATTATTCCCTGTTTTTTCTTGAGATTTTGCTCATATTCAGAATCTGCTTCTTTCGATGAATTTCGACGGTTTTCAAAAAAGGTATCACAAGCTTCTTTGAATCTTTTGTACAATGCATCTCTATTCTTTTCAGGCGTAGGACCCAAATTTTTCCATTCCTGCTGCAACTTGACCAATTGATTCGCTGTACCCTGCCAATTGGTATTTTCTTTCAACTCTTCTGCTTTAGCGATTAGTTCTTCTGCTTTCTTCAAATTACTAGCCCGGATTTCATCGAGCTCTTTGAAAAACAAGTTTTTATTGTGGAAAAACTGCTTAAATGCAGCCCAAAAGGATTTATTTATTTCTTTACCAGATTCCTTAGGTATAGGTCCTATTTTCTCCCAAGCCTTCTGAATTTCTAGGATTTCTTTAGTTTTTAAATTCCAATCCTTTATTCTATCCGCCTTAAACCCACCATATGAATTCAATTGAATAATCAAAGCTTCCTTCTCTTCTAAATTCTTTTTGAATACTTCTTTTTGTCCATCAAAATAATCTTTCCTACGATCATAGATGTTGTCAGAAGCTGCCTTAAATCGCTGCCAAAGAGCTTCTTGTTCTTCCCTAGGAACGGGACCTATATGCTTAAATTCCTCATGAAGATCATTGAGTAAGCGTATAGCATCTCTTAACTCTGCTTGACCACTTAAAGCCTCCGCCTTTTCGCACAGCTCTACCTTGCTTTCAAGATTCTTTTTTCTATCTAATTCTTTTAGCTCAAAGTAGATACTTCTATTGTCATAATAGCGATCCATAAGGGCATTAAAACTCGCCCAAAGAGCTTTACTTTGAGAAGCAGGCACTGCACCAATAGCCTTCCAATTCTCTTGTATGGCCTTTACTACATGAATGCTGGAGTTGGTCTCTTCTCCGTCTACTAAAACCCGAAGTTTATTTAAAAGCTCTGTTTTCGCCTGTAAATTTTTTTCCTTTTGCTTTTCTGCATCTTTTCTCAAAGAATACAGCTGACGACGAAACTCATTTATTAGCGCATTAAATTCTTTTTCCTCCTCTTGAGGACGGTATGAAAAATCATCAGCTACACCCCCATCTGCTAAAAATTGCTGCAAGGCAGCCTCCTTTTCTTTGCCTACACATTGGTCAAAGGCTACCTTTATTTCTTGAATAACCTTATCAAGCTGAGAGGAAATGCCAAGAGCTAACTTTTCTTTTACTAAATCAAGTAGCTGAGTTTTATTTAAACCTGATATATCTATAACTACCTGATCTTTAATATAATCAGATGCAGAATCTGAATCTTCAGTCAAACTAATAATTTCATTGATCGTACTGGAAACTTGAACCTCAACGTCCTCGCTCTTCACCACTGCTTTCTTGGTCCGTTTAGGTTTAGGAGGAACCGCTTCTAGGTCTAGCACATCCGCCACAGGGGAGACTTCCTCCTGAATGCTTTCAGGTTCCTTCGTACTTTTTTTACCCTTCACTCCTTTTTTGGGAGTTGTGGTCACCTTGTCCTCTTCGGACAGTTCACTACTTTTCTTAGCCATAAAATCTATACTACTTGACTTAATTTGCTCAAAGGTAGGTAATTTGCCTAATTTAATCGTGGATCTAAGGGATAATTTGCTTGCTCTCGATAAACCCCACCCATATTTTTCATAAAGTGTTTCCAAATTTTTTCAGACTCAAAGTGCAAAGCTGGCAAATCCAAGTTTTCCTGGCTGATGATCCAGGTCTCCTGCTCTATTTCACTTTCCAATTGCCCCGACTCCCATCCACTATAACCCATAAAAAACCTCACCTGATTTGCTTCTAACTCTTGATTTTTCAAAAGGTTTACCAATTGGTCAAATTCTCCTCCCCACCATAGAGCCTTGCCTAGGGATACACTGCCCTCTATTCGCTTTTCTCCGAAATAGATAAAATGCAAGGTATTTTGTTCTACAGGACCCCCCACAAAAACTTCTGCATCGACAAAAGCTAATTCATTGACCAAATCACCCAGAGTAAGGATGGAAGGTTTGTTGACTACCAATCCAAAACTACCCGTATCCAAGTGCTCACAAACTAGAATAACCGATCGTACAAAATTTTCATCTTGCAAAAAAGGGGCGGAAAGCAAGAGATTTCCAGGCTTTAGCAAAGAATTAGAATCGTGAGACATGAGGAAAAAAAATTTTTCTAAAAATTAAGTTTTAATTTTAAAAATACAAGATCTACAACTCCCTCTACCTCACTTTAATCTATTCCTTCATTTTATGAAACTAGCCGATATTCGAAAAGATTATACACTAAGATCCCTAGATAGTGCTGAGGTACCCAAAGACCCTATTCAGCTGTTTCATACTTGGATGCAACAAGCCCTAGAAGCCGAGGTATCCGAGGCCACGGCCATGTGCCTTTCTACGATAGGAAGTGATGGCTTTCCCAATGCTAGAATAGTGTTGCTCAAAGGAGTGGATCAGGGCTTTGTGTTTTTCACCAATTACCAAAGTGCCAAGGGAAATGAACTTGAAAAACATCCCAAAGCTGCATTAACTTTTTTTTGGCCTGAAATAGAACGGCAAATTAGGATTGTAGGAGAAGTATCAAAAATCAGTGAAGAAGCCTCCGATACGTATTTTTTATCTAGACCCTATTCCTCCCAACTGGGAGCTTGGGCATCTCCTCAAAGTCAAGTCATAGGCTCTAGGGAGGAACTCGAACAACAACAGCTTAGAATGGAAAAGCAATTTTTGAATCAAAAAATGAAAAGACCCTCCCATTGGGGTGGTTTTCAATTAATTCCCAATCGATTGGAATTTTGGCAAGGAAGACCAAGTCGTCTTCATGATCGTATTCAATACGAATACCTGTCTAATGGGTCCTGGAAAATTACGCGCCTTGCCCCTTAATTATTTTAAGTCAAATAAATCTTTGACGCCAAGAACACGTTCTACCGTAAAACCTTCCCCATAAGTAGTCTGAATTTGATGCCCAAATTCCCTAGCACGTGATTCGATAAATGGTAAAAAGTCAGGTCTTGAAATAAAACTCTCCGGCTCTTGGCTCTCAGGATTAAAAAATTGGGAGCGAAATGCTAAGATGCTTTTTATCTTAATTTCCCAAAAAGCAGAAATATCCACCACAAAGTCTGGGCGAATATAGTTGTTTTGAATATAGTGGTATATCCACTTGGGCCTCCAAGCCTCTTGCTCTACGCCTCCTTTAAAGGTCTGAATCTTCCGCAAACCGCTCATAAAACAAGCTTTGCTTACCAAACTTGATCCCTTACCATGATCCGGGTGTCTGTCTGTAATGGCAGTGGCGAGTACAATTTCAGGTCGATAAGTTCGAATTACTTCAATCAATTTAAGTTGATGTGCTTCGTCATCTTTAAAAAAAACGTCTTGAAACCCAAGATTTTCTCTCACCTTCAAGCCGAGGATTTTTGCTGCCTCCCCTGCTTCTTCTAGACGCTGCTGGGCAGTACCTCTGGTCCCAAGCTCCCCATGGGTCAAATCCACGATCCCTACGTGATATCCCTTGTCCACATGTGCAGCAATGGTTCCTGAGCAACCTAATTCGGCATCGTCCGGATGCGCGGCAAATACAAGAATATCCAATTTCGACATGTCAAGGAAAGTTTTGGATTATTTAACTCTTAGATTCTGACCAATTCTCAATATGGAGCGAGTAGAAATTCCATTTAGGCGTGTCAATTGAGTAATCGTCACTCCATACCTTCGGGCAATCGACCCCAAGTTATCTCCTCTTTTTACGCGATGGTATGCTGCAGCTCTTGCTTTGGCAATATGGCTAAACAATTCCTTATTGATCAGTAATTCTTGCTTGGTAATTTCGTTTTTTTCAAAGTCATAAACAATCTCTGGATCAAAGGGCAATCCTTTGTAACGCAATTCGTAGTGCAAGTGCGGGCCTGTACTTCTTCCAGTAGAACCGCCTTTTCCTAAAAAATCTCCAGCTTTTAGCTCTTGTCCCACTTCTACCACATGCTTAGATAAATGGCCATAAAGAGTCTCCAAACCATTTTTGTGTCTCACTACATAATAATACCCATAACCGTATCGGTCGTATCCTTTTACCCTTACTATCCCATCAAAAGTAGTATAAATGGGATCTCCAGTGCTCAAGTCTAGGTCTATACCTCCATGCATTCTTCCCCATCTAGGTCCAAATCTAGAATTAACTAACAGATCATTGAGAGGCATTTTCCAAAACTGTCCTATTTCCTCATCATACAATTTAAGTAAAAGACTATCCTGGAAGTCTTTTATGTCCAAATTGTATATATCAACTTTTTTGGTATCCCAGTTGGAAAAATATTCAAAAGCAGTGATCCAGACACTATCCACTTGAATCTGTTCGGCTACTTGAATGACTTCGTCAGAAGGAGCCCAATCTAAGGCAAATGGCTCCTCGCTGATAATAGATCGAATCCTAGCCAAATTGACGTTGTCTTGAAATAACAAAGAATCTGTTTGATTGGATAAGGTTTGCAAATAGGTTACCTGATCAAATTCTCTCAATTCTATATTTTTACGCTCTGAAGTCTGTCCAGTTCCTGCAGGATTTCTTTTAATAATTTTTGGGAAGCCTTGGGTAAATTCTTTTATATCTAAAAGTTTCTTTTCCAGTTTGGAAGTGTCAGCAGGGGTTGCAGATTTATTAAAAATTTTAGGCAAAACCTGACCCTGAGCTTGAATAAAGCTTAATGAAATGCAACTAATGAATAAAAAACTGCTAAGAAATAATCTCCTCATCCATCAAGTTTAGTGATTCCCAGTAGCGGCTAGGAAGCGTTCCGCATCCAAAGCAGCCATACATCCTGTACCTGCAGCGGTCACCGCTTGGCGGTACACATTATCTTGCGCATCTCCACAAGCGAAAACACCTTCCACATTGGTTTTTGTAGTACCTGGAATTGTTTTAATGTATCCGGATGCATCCATGGTAATGTACTCTTTAAATATTTCTGTATTCGGTTGATGACCTATAGCAACAAAGAAGCCAGAAATTGAAATTTCAGAAATTTTTTGAGTTTTATTGTTTAAAATTTTTACTCCAGTCACTTCCTGGTCCCCCAAAATTTCTAAGGTTTCGGTATTCCAAAGGATTTCAATTTTTGGGTTATTTTTCACCCGTTGCTGCATGATGAGCGAAGCACGCATTTCCTCTTTTCGGACAATCATGTAAACCTTAGAACAAATATTTGCCAAATAGGAAGCTTCCTCACAGGCAGTATCTCCAGCTCCTACAATAGCTACTTCTTGACCTCTAAAAAAGAAGCCATCACAGACTGCACACGCAGAAACTCCCCTGCCGTTGAGTCTTGTCTCACTTTCCAGGCCCAACCATTTGGCGGAAGCCCCCGTACTGATGATTACTGTTTCTGCCAATAATGTCGCCTGATCATCTACAATTACCCGATGAGGTCTTGCACTAAAATCGACTTGGGTGACTACTCCATAGCGAATTTGAGTCCCAAAGCGTTCTGCTTGCTTTCTAAAATCCTCCATCATTTCAGGACCCATAATGCCTTCTGGA
This sequence comes from Bacteroidota bacterium, assembly GCA_016866385.1. GTDB lineage: Bacteria > Bacteroidota > Bacteroidia > Cytophagales > Cyclobacteriaceae > Algoriphagus. The sequence continues at coordinate 40,366 of VGMU01000015.1, read as the reverse complement.
TAACCTGGGTAGTTTTCCACATCTGTGGTGATGGTGAGTTGTCCTCCAGGTTGTCCACCTGTATACAGCACAGGTTTCATTCCTGCTCTTGCTGCATAAATGGCCGCAGTATATCCTGCAGGTCCTGATCCGATAATAAGTACGTTTACTTGTTCCATGGCTTACTTTTTGACTAAACTTTGTATTACTATGAGCTCTATCCCTAAAGATTCTATTTCATCTCAAGAATCCAAGAATTACTCAATGGCTTTGCCATTCTCCATAAGGGTAAAAACGAAAAAAGGGGGCTTGCAAGCCCCCTTTTCTGTGTTTATCCCAAATAAGGTTTGAGGGTCTTGCTTCGGGAAGTATGCCTCAATCTTCTAATGGCCTTTTCTTTAATTTGCCTGACACGTTCTCGGGTCAAATTAAATTTTTCACCGATTTCCTCTAATGTCATGGCATGTTCGCCATTCAATCCGAAATATAAGGTAATGACATCTGCTTCGCGTTGAGTGAGGGTAGATAAGGCCCGCTGTACTTCTTTGCGAAGGGAATCGTTCATCAAGCCGTCGTCTGGCTTCTCATCTCCATCGTTTTCCAACACGTCAAGAAGACTATTTTCCTCACCTTGCACAAAAGGAGCATCCATGGATACGTGACGACCCGAAATTTTCATGGTGTCCACTACTTCAGAAGCAGATACTTCAAGAACTTCTGCCAATTCTTCTGGAGAAGGTTCACGTTCAAATTTTTGCTCTAACTCACTGAAAGTTTTTGAGATTTTATTCAAAGATCCTACCCGATTGAGAGGAAGTCTAACAATTCGAGATTGTTCGGCCAATGCTTGAAGGATAGACTGACGAATCCACCACACTGCATAGGAAATAAATTTAAATCCACGAGTTTCGTCAAATCTTTGAGCCGCTTTAATCAATCCCAAATTTCCTTCGTTGATCAAATCTCCAAGAGATAATCCTTGGTTTTGGTATTGCTTGGCTACTGATACCACAAATCGAAGGTTGGCTTTGGTAAGTTTCTCTAAGGCAAGTTGATCACCTTCTCGAATTCTTTTTGCCAATACCACCTCCTCATCGGCTGTCAACAGATCTACTTTTCCAATCTCTTGCAGGTATTTGTCAAGGGACTGAGATTCTCTGTTCGTAATCTGTTTGCTAATCTTTAGCTGCCTCATTCAGGGTGAATAGTTGTAAATTGATGAGATAATTTGGTAAGATAGTCAACTGAGAGCAAATTTTACCCGTTTGACTCTGATTTTTCAGGTCTTGGAAGTAAGGCCTTTCTGGATAATTTGAATTTACCAGTCTTCTTATCGATATCAATCAATTTGACCGTAATTTCTTCTCCAGGCTCAAGAACTCCGTCCATAGTTTCCAATCGCTCCCACTTGATTTCTGAGATATGTAGTAAACCATCTTTTCCTGGCATAAATTCCACAAATGCGCCAAAAGCTTGAATATTTTTTACTTTACCCGTATAAACTTCTCCAATCTCAGGCTGGGCCACTATGGCTTTCACTCTGCGGATGGCAGCATCCATATTGGACTGATTGGCAGAAAATATGTTGATTTTGCCCTGATTGTCCACTTCTTCTATCACCACAGTTGTTGCAGTGTCTTTTTGGATCTCTTGAATTACTTTACCACCTGGTCCAATTACAGCACCAATAAGTTCTTTGGGAATCCACATCATAAACGAACGTGGAGTATGCGGTTTCAAGTCAGGTTTAGGAGCCGCTAAGGTTTTAGAAATCTCCTTTAAAATATGTAGCCTTCCATCTTTGGCTTGATAAAGTGCTTCTTTGAGCACTGCATAATCCAAACCTTCTACTTTCAAATCCATCTGGCAAGCGGTAATTCCTTTTTCAGTTCCCGTTACCTTAAAATCCATGTCCCCCAAATGATCCTCATCTCCTAAAATATCGGATAGGATGGCATATTTGCCCGTTTTGGCATCTGATATCATTCCCATGGCGATTCCAGTAACTGGAGCCTTAATTTGTACTCCAGCATCCATCAAGGCCAAAGATCCTGCACAGACCGTAGCCATAGAAGATGATCCATTGGATTCCAAAATATCAGAAACCACGCGAATGGTGTATGGGTTTTCATTTTCGGGAGGAAGAACTTTTTTCAAGGCTCTCATGGCAAGGTTCCCATGTCCTACTTCCCTTCTTCCAGGTCCTCTGTTAGGCTTTACCTCTCCGGTAGAAAATCCAGGGAAATTGTAATGCAAGAAGAATTTGTTGTATCCGGAAATCACTGCTCCGTCCACCATCTGCTCGTCCATCTTCGTACCTAGGGTACAAGTCGTCACCGATTGAGTTTCCCCTCGAGTAAATACCGCTGAGCCATGGGCAGAAGGCAGGTAGTCCACTACCGACCAAATCGGGCGGATCTCATTGAGATTTCGTCCATCGAGCCTTTTCTTGGTATTTAATGTCAAATTTCGAGCCGCTTCCTTGTGAATTTTATGGAAATAAGGTCCAATCAAACTGCTTTCAAAACCATGATCTTCGCCTAGACTCACTACAAAAGCTTCTTTTATTTCTTTAACTAAGGCTGCTCTTTCGGATTTGTTAGCAATTTGCTTGCTCACTGCATTGTACAATTTGTCGTAGAGCTCCGATTTCATTTTGTCGTACAAAGCAGGATCACTTTTTTCATGACAATATGTTCTTTTTTGCTCTTTACCCACCTTTTTAGTCAATTCCAATTGGGCCTGGCAATGACGCTTAATTTCTTCGTGAGCTAATTGGAGGGCCTCAACCATTTCGTCCTCTTGAATTTCAGAGGCTTCCCCTTCTACCATCAGGATATATTCAGTAGAACCTGCAACAATAAACTCCAAACTTGCTTTAGCAAGCTGTGCAGGTGTAGGATTGATAGTCAATACCCCATCGATTTTCGCTACGCGAACTTCAGAAATGGGTCCATTAAACGGAATGTCTGATACGGATAAAGCCGCAGAAGCTGCCAATCCGGCCAAAGCATCTGGTAACACTTCCTCATCAGAAGACATCAAGGTGATGGCTACTTGTGTATCGGCATGGTAATCGTCTGGGAAAATAGGACGTATCGCCCTATCAACCAATCGACTTATAAGGACCTCGTAATCGGAAAGTTTTCCTTCTCTTTTCAAAAATCCTCCTGGGATTTTACCAGTAGAAGCAAATTTCTCTTGGTAATCCACAGATAGAGGTAAAAAATCTACTCCCTCAAGCACATCTTTCTTTGCAACAACAGTTGCCAATAACATGGTTTTTCCCATGCGAACGACAACCGATCCGTCAGCTTGTTTGGCCAATGCGCCAGTTTCAATGATAATTTCTCTACCATCCTTGAGGGTGATGGTTTGGGTGATCAAATTTGGTAACATATAAACGTGTAGTATTAATACTTGAACAAATAAAAAATTGGGCTACTGCTGAAAAAGAAAAAAGTAAGGTTCTCCACGTAGAGAACCTTACTTTACGGTTATTTACGGATTCCGAGCTCGGCAATAATTGCTCTGTAACGCTCGATATCTCTTTTATGGAGGTAGTCTAGTAGACTTCTTCTTTTTCCTACCAATTTCATCAAGCCCAATCTAGAAGAGTGGTCTTTCGAATTTGATTTAAGGTGATCAGTCAAATGCTGAATCCTGTGTGAAAAGAGGGCAATCTGTGATTCAGGCGAACCTGTATCGGTAGCAGATTTTAACCGTCCATGATTTTTAAACAACTCTTGCTTTTTCTCTGGTGTCAAATACATGTGTAGCTAAATTTTTTTAAAACTCCGACAAAGGTACAGGTAAAATTCGAATTTTAAAAACAGGAAGGTTAATTTGACCTAAACCGAGACAGAAAGCGCCAGGTTCTTTTGGCAAAAGGCTGGTACATGTCCCATTCGAAGAGCCGGGCATCTTTTCGTGCTTGTCTCAAAAAAAAGATCCCAAAGGGCAGTAAACACAAGTTTGAAAAAATGGTACCAAAAAAGGCATCAGTAACCCCTTCTTTCGCCCATTTCTCTCCCGTTATGGTAAGCATGTAAAAAAAGATGAAGAATAGAATAGAAATGAGAACAGGCATTCCCAATCCCCCTTTTTTGATGATTGCTCCCAAAGGAGCTCCTATCAAAAACATGATAAAGCAGGCAATAGTCTGGGTATATTTTTGATACCAAGCTATCTGGTAGCGTCTATACTCCCTTACTTGCCCATCCGCTTGACTCATGTTGACATTAAAAGTATTCTTTAGGTTTCTTGCATTATTTAGTGCCAAGGTAAAAGCATTGGAAATGTACCCTTTCTCGTAAAAAATAGAATCCAAAAGTTGTTTTTCATCATCCGAAAGTGGAGCAGTTCGTGTTTTTCTATAGTTTATTGAAGAAAGTAGGGTGTCTTCCACAGGAAGGGAGGGTTCAGATAAAATAGTAGAGGTATCGGTCCATTCTATTTTTCTATCCTTAAGTTTTCGCTGCAGCAGGGAATCAGAAACAGGCACAGAGGGCTGTGATTCTAGTGTTACTATTAAATTGGTATCTCCAGGTGAAGGATTTTGAGCAAGCGCCTTTTCTTGTTCGAGTTGCTCGAGACTATCCCTAGTTTGTTGCTCTTTAAGCAAGCGCATACGCCTCAAGGTATCAAACCTTGCTTTGTCTTGCAGGATTTTTTCAGATGGCTGTAACGAACGGTATTTGGTAAAAAAAGGATAAATACTTTCAGCCGTTTTAAAATTTTGATAAGAAAGATCGCTGATGATCAATTGAATGGAATCCAAACCGTAGCGAATTTCATCTATGGTTTTGATGGCTCGATTGGTAGACCATTGATCTTCTGGTGTACGATTCAGTTGAAATGCCGACAAGTCAAACACCATTACGCTTTCCTGGAAAGTTGTTCTAGAAAATTCCACGGGGGCTTCTGATATCCCTCTCGTAGACCTGGCCTCTTTGTAATTATTTCCATGGTAAAGGGTCAGTTTCATGTAGGTATCGTTATTAAACGTCTCCATCCTACCTGAATCGGCCATGGTCACATTCAAATTTCCCTGTCCTTCGGTATGGTTGTAAATAAGAATGTCTTGGAGTCGGACCTTATCTACCTTTCTATTGACTTTAATGCTGTAATTGGGTATTCCTCCATAAAAAACTCCTTCTTTGATATCCAAGGCAGGCGTTTTCATGCGAATGTCATACAGCAAACTGAAGGTTTTCAGGTTTACCTTAGGTACTAGATAATTGTTGGACAAAAAAGCAAAAAAGGTAAGTACCACTGCAAAAATCGCCATGGGACGCATGGCTCGGGTTAGAGATATTCCACTTCCTTTGATGGCGGTAAGCTCAAAATGCTCTCCCAAATTCCCAAAAGTCATCAAACTAGACAAGAGCATGGCCAAAGGCAAAGCCATGGGCGAAATACTGATGACAAAGTAGCCTATCAATTCTGCATAAATCCAAAATCCCAAGCCTTTGCCAAATATCTCGTCAAAGTATTTCAACATGTTGACTATCAATAAAATAAAGTCAACAACAAAAAAGGTTAAGGTAAAAGGCCCTATAAAAGACCCTAGAATTAATTTATCTAGTTTTTTCATTGCCACTATTCCAGACAAAGTAACAAAAAATCTGCTTTGCTAGCTGCAAACGAGTCAGGGATTTAACCTCCAATGATGGTTTTTAGTTTTCCAATCATGCCTTCCCAAACCCCACCCATGTCTTGAGAGGAATACTCCTGGGTAGTATCGATGATTTTCAAAAATAGGCTTTGTGTAAGGTCATTTTCCTCTATCATAAATTCAATGTAAGCCTCTTCAAGATTTGAGGGTTCTTTAGGGTCAAAAAAATCCCAACGTATGTGTAGCGATTGCTTGAGGAGGGTGGGTCTAGCAAAATGGTCTCGATCGTCGTAAGTAAAGATATAGTTCTTGTCTCGATCAATGCGGACCTTATCGGCAAACCACTCTTCTAAGCCACTGGCAGAACTCACATAAGGAAACACAATTTTCCTGGATGCATTCAGGTGATACTCAGCGATAAACTCTTTTTCACGCATGATTTGAAAAGTTAATGGGCGAAATATTACTTCTTTACTTACTCCATGATTTGCATTTAAAGGGACAAGGCCTCATATTTGCATTCCCTTTTAAACAGCGTGCCTTGAAAAATTGCTACAAGGACAAGGAATAAAAAAGTGAAAATCTTGTTCTTGAATATAAGGAATTATTTCAAATAATAAGAAAAGAAATTTGGCGAGGTAGCTCAGTTGGTTAGAGCGCAGGATTCATAACCCTGAGGTCGGGAGTTCAAATCTCCCTCTCGCTACATAGGCTTCCCTTTTGGGGAGCCTTATTTTTTATACTATGTTTTTCGTTTAAGTGCTGTACAGCCGATCCGCTAACAAGTTTTATGTAGGATACACCTCCAATCTGGAATCCAGGCTTCTTTCCTATAATTTACTAGGAACCAAAGACTGGACAAAGCGATATAGACCTTGGAATCTGGTGTATACATAGCCCTGTGAAACTAAATAAAGCGCACTAAAACGAGAAAAAGAATTGAAAACCGGTGTAGGTCGGGAGTGGATTCGAAAAATGTGCAGTAAATAATAAATAAGACCTCTAATGCCAAGCAGCACAAAAAAAGCCTCCCTTGTTGGGAGGCTTTTTCAAAATAAGGCAGTGCCGGCCTTACTTTACTTTTTCAACTACAGCTTTAAATGCCTCTGGATGGTTCATGGCCAAATCGGCTAAAACCTTTCGGTTTAGTTCGATTTCTGCTTTTTTCAACATTCCCATCAATTGAGAATAAGATACTCCATGAGCTCTCGCTCCTGCATTGATACGTTGAATCCACAAAGCTCTGAATTCTCTTTTCTTCGCTTTACGGTCTCTGTAGGCATACTGAAGTCCTTTCTCGTACTTGTTTTTGGCTACAGTCCACACGTTTTTACCTCTTCCGAAGTAACCTCTAGTGGCCTTTAAAACCTTCTTTCTTCTTGCTCTTGACGCTACCGCGTTTACTGATCTAGGCATAGTGTTTTGTTTTTTGACTCGTGGTGTCCTGATTTAGGAACTTTGGAACCAACGCATCTGGTGAATAAATAAACCTGTGTAATGTAGACTAATCTGAAAATCAGATTTTCAGCATGTCACGTACTCTACCCTCGTCGGAAGTATGTACCAAACCTGCTTTGGTTAGGTTGTGCTTACGCTTGGTAGATTTCTTGGTAAGGATATGGCTTTTGAAAGCGTGCTTCCTTTTGATTTTTCCGGTTCCTGTGAGGGAAAACCGCTTTTTTGCACTGGATTTGGTTTTTACTTTTGGCATTTTACTGTATTTAGTTGGTTGAAATCACTTTTTTCCTGGCTTGGGGGCTAAGAAAATATTCATCCTCTTCCCTTCTAACCTTGGCATTTGCTCCACCACACCTACATCTTCTAGCGCTTGAGCAAATTTTAAGAGCAACATTTCACCTCGTTCTTTAAAGACGATACTGCGCCCCACGAAATGCACATATGCTTTGACCTTGGCTCCTTCTTTAAGGAAACTGATGGCATGCTTCAATTTGAAATTGAAATCGTGATCATCTGTGTTGGGTCCAAACCTAATTTCTTTTAAAACAACCTTGGCCGCATTCGCTTTTATCTCCTTTTGCTTCTTTTTTTGCTCGTACTTAAACTTTGCGTAATCGATAATTTTGCAAACGGGTGGATCTGCATTGGGAGAGATTTCTACCAGATCAAGATCGTTTTCCTGAGCTAGCTTAATTGCATCCTCTACCAAGAGAACGGCGTTTCCGCCATCCACATAATTCCCCACTACCCTTACTTCTCGCACTCGAATTTTATGATTGATTCGGTACGGTTCTTCTTGTCTACCTCTAGGTGGTTGTGGTTTTTGATTCAAGTTATGCCTGGTTTGTTTTATTAAAATAGCCTGCAAATATCGGAATTATTCTGAATTCAAAAAATGAATTCTCATTTCTACTTTATTCTTTGGCCAAGGATTCTGAAATTATACCCTGAAAATAGGACACAAACTCTGTCGGAGTAAAAACTCCTAAGTCTCCATGCCCATGTTTTCTTACCGCTACCTTTCCTTCTTCCCTTTCCTTTTCTCCCACAATAAGCATAAATGGAACCTTTTTTACCTCTGCGTCTCTAATCTTCCTGCCTATTTTTTCATCACGATTATCTATAGATCCAGAGATACCCGCTTCTTCCAGTACGGCTTTCAATTCTTCCGCATACCCGATAAATTTTTCGGAAATAGGTAGAATATTGATTTGTTCAGGGGCAAGCCAAAGTGGAAAATCTCCTGCGCAGTGCTCGATGAGTACAGCAACAAAACGTTCTAAGGAACCAAAAGGAGCTCTGTGAATCATCACAGGACGGTGTTTTTGGTTGTCAGAACCAATGTATTCCAATTGGAATCGATCCGGAAGTTGGTAATCCACCTGAATGGTACCCAACTGCCACTTTCTTCCTAAGGCATCCTTGACCATAAAGTCGAGCTTGGGCCCATAGAAAGCCGCCTCACCCAACTCTGTTACCGTCTCTAGACCTCTTTCTGCGGAGGCTTCAATGATCGCTGCCTCGGCCTTTTCCCAAGCTTCGTCTCCGCCAATGTACTTTTGTTTATTGTCTGGGTCTCTCAAAGAAATTTGTGCCGTGTATTCGGTAAATCCTAAGGCCTTGAAGACATAAAGTACCAAATCAATCACCTTTATAAATTCTTCTTTGACCTGATCCGGTCTACAAAAGATGTGGGCATCGTCTTGAGTAAAACCCCTCACTCGGGTAAGTCCATGCAACTCCCCACTTTGCTCGTAGCGGTAAACAGTCCCAAATTCTGCATAGCGAATGGGTAAATCCTTATAAGAACGTGGCTTATGCTTGTAAATCTCACAGTGGTGAGGGCAATTCATGGGCTTTAATAAGAAGGTCTCCCCTTCATGAGGGGTAGCTATGGGTTGGAAAGAGTCTTTGCCATATTTTTCGTAATGCCCTGAAGTTTCGTACAAGGCCTTGTGACCAATATGAGGGGTAGTCACCTGTTGGTAACCCGATTTATCTTGAGCCTTTTTCATGAAATTGACCAAGCGCTCCCGTAATAAAGTGCCCTTTGGTAACCAAAGAGGTAGGCCCATACCTACCTTTTCCGAGAAGGTAAATAATTCCAATTCACGGCCAATCTTTCGATGATCTCTCTTTTTAGCTTCCTCTAGCAAGGTGAGGTAATCTTTCAACTCCTGCGCCTTAGGAAAGGTGACCCCATAAATACGAGTAAGCATTTTTCTCTTCTCGTCTCCCCTCCAATAGGCTCCCGCGATATTGGTCAGCTTTACCGCTTTGATAAATCCTGTATTGGGAATATGCGGACCACGGCAGAGATCCGTAAAATTGCCCTGCTCGTAAAAAGTAATTGTCCCATCTTCCAAACCTTCCAAGAGGTCTAGTTTGTACTCATCCCCTTTTTGCTTGAAGTAGCTCAGGGCATCTTTCTTAGAAATCTCCTTTCGAATGTAGTCAGATTTGAGCCTTCCTAGCTCAAGCATTTTGTTTTCGATTTTCTCCAACTCATCTCCTTCCAACTTGTGATCACCAAAATCTACATCGTAGTAGAAACCGGTTTCTATGGAAGGGCCAATGCCTAGCTTCACCCCTGGATACAAGGCTTCCAATGCCTCAGCCATCAAATGAGCGGAGGAATGCCAAAACGTACTCTTTCCATCGGAATCGTTCCAAGTGAGCAACTGCAAGCTGGAATCCTCGGTAATGGGACGAGTAGCATCCCATACTTGTCCATTAATTTTAGCAGCAAGTACATTCCGAGCCAAACCCTCGCTGATACTTGCAGCAATCTGTAGTCCGGTAATGCCCTTAGGATACGCTCTCACCGATCCATCGGGAAGAGTAATGTGTAGTGATTGTGACATACTTAGTTTTTACTGCCTATACAAACAGGCATATGATTTTGCTGCAAATATGCACAAAAGGGACCCAAAGGAAAATTATTTGAATCAGAAAGAGGCAAACTTTTACCTACAAAATGATTTGAGCACTTACTTTGACATGAAAAGGCCTAGCCTCAGGAAGATCCAGGTAGGTCATACGATGAAAAAAATCAACTCTAAAAAATCTGAAAATATTCTCAATTCCATACCCCAATTCTACATAAGGAACGCTGGGGTTTAGCCTACCAAAAGTTGCCAATGGAACTCCCTCTGGACTAACTGCAGGTAAATTAGCAATGTTTTCGCTCCTAACACTTCCCATCAAGACATTGGCATTCCCCACCAACCTCCAGTTTAATTTCTTAATTCCTGGAAGAGAATTGAATAACAAGCCCTCGAATGATTGTCTAAACCGCAGACTTACAAATTGGTCTGAGGCAAATTCATTAAAATTCATGGTGCTGAATGCGGCAGTGGTGTAAAAAAGGGTTTCATTGCCCAAATGGTTTTTCAGCAAAGGATAGGGTACCTCTCCCCAGATTTTGCCTGCATCCACTTCATAGCGGCCAGTACCCAAAATTCCCATGGGAATTCGGTGAAACAAATAAAAATTAAATCTACTGTAAGGAATTTTCCCACCTAATCGGGAAATTCCTTGAGCGTACCTCGCTTCGAGGATGGGCCAATTTCTCGGTCCCAATGAAGATCTGCTATTGTCGTTAATAATGATGACCTCATCTCTCCCGTAGCGTATGCCCGCACGGAGCTCAGTAGATTGAAATGAAGAAAGAAGTTCTCCTGTACCTTTTTCTTTGTAATAAAAATCAAAAAGAGGATCAAATTGACTCATAGTTAAGCCTGCGGTTAGCAAAAACCCTTTAAAAAATTCACGTTGAAAGGATAGCTTTTGGGTGGTAGACACAAAAGGTCTACGTAAGGTGCCAAAACGGCTAGCCGCTAGAAAAATAGAGTTTCCCTCTAGGTTTTCCATCTCCAAACCTACCTGATCCAGTTCCCTACCTGCCTTTATTTCCAAGCTAGTCCAATGCCTTCTTGACAAGATTACGTTGGAAGCGATTTTGTACTTCCATCGTTGGTCAACCGTACCATAAGCGCCATAGCCTTCTAGCACCCATTTTTTTGAAAATGAATAATTGGTTCGTAGACCCAAGCCAAACCTTAACCCCTCCACATTATTGTAGTTGCCAAATTCCGTCCAAGGACCTAAATCCAATTTTTTTACAGGAAGATAGCCCGAAGCAAAAAACTTCAGGCTTTCTGAATAAAACCGGATGAGGGGGATCCTTTTTAAGGTGTCAACCATTTGCAACACGGCCAATTCTTCCTTGCTCAAGGGATCAGGCCGAGAATTTTGCCAGAAATCAGGAGGTACCTGATTGAAGTCGGGCTTCAACACCACAGCTTGATCAAAAAAAGAAGTTTCCCTAGGCTGATTTACTTCCACTTCCTCTGTGGATGTATAAAATTTTGCCAAAAGACCTGCCGTATTTTCGGTGATTTGACCAATTTTTACCAAAACCCGCGTTTTTGCAGGTAAGAGAGGACCTGCAGTAGTAGCTTGAAGCTCTTGTTGGATTTTGATCTTTTCCACAAAATTGAGATTAGCCGCCTTAGGTATACTCAAGTCTACCTGCTTCAGAGAATAGTCCGATTTTTTTATCCAGATGGTCCCAGCAAAAGCCAAATCCTGTTCTCTTCTCGGGTAGACTAAGAGTTTGAAGCAACTGTCTTGATCCACCAATACATCCTCCATCAAATCGTAATCGTAATAGGTCTTCCAACCTTCTGCAATAGGAGAAATAAACTCTTTATCCAAAATCCTTAACCAATTTTGATAAAAGTTATATTCTTGGAATAAGGAACCTGTCACCTGGGAAGTCGTAGACCCATCGGTAATGCCCACTCCGGTTACCTTGGTTTTTTCTATGATCTCTTTTTTGAGTTCAGGATTAGTTCTGTAATAAAAATTAGAAACTGTCTCCGAAAAAAATACGGGCAAGATCTTCTCTCCTTCGTCATTGGTGAGCAGACTTATGCTGTCCAAAACCGAGGTTACGGCCCTCACGGTACGCCTTTGCCGAAACTCTTCGGAAAGGTTGTCTACATCCAACTCTATTTTGGTATAATTCTTTGTTTGGTAAGCCTGAAGACTCCTTTTATCAAAGTCTTTCCTTCTTGCCACTGCCTCTCTAATAATCTGAAATGCAGGATTTTCTCCAGATTCAAACACAAAGGTGCTCAATTGAAAGTCGCTTGGCCAAAGCTGAAAATTAAGTTGCTGCTGCAAAGCTTTAGTGAGCGGCTTGGTCTGGGTGGTGTATCCCAGATAACTTACTGAAAGACTGTCGCTTAAACTGGAAGCATTTAAAAGATAATTCCCCTCAAAATCAGTGGTTGTACCTGAGGTTTTTCCCTTTAAAAAAACACTAGCAAAAGGAATGGGATCACCAGTTTCAGCATCAGTGACCTTCCCAGAAAGGGTAAACTGACCGTAACTTAAGGTAGAAATTAGGAGAGCAACTCCAAAGAATAAACTTCTAAACATGATTGGCTAGGTGAAGTCCACACCGAGAATGCAAAGGTAGGAGTATTTTTGAGCTGTTTGATGCCCTTACTTTTAGCAACATTCCAAAACATTCATGATCGTACGCATAAAAAAAAACTAAAGTTACTTCCGGGATTTTTACACTCCTTTAGAAGTAGAATCGTGGTCTTTACCTTACCTTTGAACAAAATTTAACTACCTATGACCTATGACGTAGTTGTGGCTGGAGGAGGAATTGTGGGACTTGCTACAGCCTACAAGTTGATCCAAGCCAGACCCGAGCTAAAAATTGCTGTTCTGGAAAAAGAAAACCAACTCGCCAAGCACCAAACGGCCAATAACTCGGGAGTAATCCATTCAGGCCTGTATTACAAGCCTGGATCCCTTAAGGCCATCAATTGCATCCAAGGATACCACGAATTGGTAGGGTTTTGCCAACAAGAAAAAATACCTTACGAAATCACCGGTAAGGTAGTTGTAGCGACAAGAAATGAACAAATTCACATTTTAGATACCCTTTTGGAGCGTGGATTGCAAAATGGACTGGTAGGAACTCGTAAAATTACCCTAGAAGAATTGAAGGGGTACGAACCCTATTGTACAGGTGTAGCTGCCATTCACGTGCCGCAAACTGGAATAGTAGATTATTTCCAAGTAGCCTTAGCCTACGGAAGGAAAATAATTCAAGGAGGAGGAGCCATTTTTTTAGAACATAAAATACTAAAAATCAGTCAAAAAGATTCAATAAATTATATTGAAACTTCAAAGGAGACTTTTCAAGCCAAACTGCTCGTCAATTGTGCAGGCTTGTACTCGGATAAAGTGGCTCGCATGAACGACGAATCCATCAAGGATGTTAAAATCATTCCTTTTCGAGGAGAATACTTCAAACTCAAAAAAGAACGGGAATATTTGGTCAACAACCTCATTTACCCAGTTCCTGATCCTAACTTTCCTTTCTTGGGGGTACATTTTACCCGTATGAAAAAAGGAGGTGTGGAGGCAGGCCCCAATGCCGTCCTGGCATTTCGGAGGGAAGGATATAAAAAATCTCAAATCAATTTTTCAGAATTTATGGAAATCTTAGCTTGGCCAGGTTTCCAAAAAGTGGCAGGGAAGTATTGGAAAACAGGATTGGGAGAGCTCTATCGCTCTTTTTCTAAAGCTGCATTCACCAAAGCTTTGCAAGAACTTATCCCAGAAATCCAGGAAGATGACCTCGTAGAAGGTGGTGCAGGTGTACGTGCTCAAGCCTGTGACCGCACGGGAGGTCTTTTGGATGACTTTGCAATTAGGGAATCGGAGTTTGCGATCAACGTACTTAACGCTCCCTCTCCAGCCGCTACTAGTTCCCTTTCTATTGGGGGGACCGTGGCTGAAATGGTGCTCAAGAGATTCTAAATTTGCATTTCAAGTGTTTTTATTCTTGCAAGGTCTTGGGATTTGAATATCAGTCAGAAATTCAAGTAGCCTATATTCTGCATAATTAAATTCTGATCCGCCTACAGTAAATCCAGTATGTCCTCCTCGACTGGGAACCTCCAAGAAAATTTTATCGCTCCTTTGAGCAATACTCATCGGAAAGCACTCCCTACCCAATAAGGGGTCATTGGCTGCATTCAAAATCAGTGTGGGTATTGAAATTTCTTCTAAGCTCCTATGGGGACTGGCCTGCTCGTAAAAATCAGCTGCATCTACAAATCCATGCAGTTTGGCCGTGTAATGGGTGTCAAATTCATCAAAATTGCGAACATGAGGCAGGAGTTCCATGTCGATCAAACCCGGATACTGCTTCCCTTTAGCCTCCATTTTCTTTTTCAACTTCCTTAAAAACTTCTCGGCATAGAATTTATTCCCAGGACGACGTAGGGTAGCTGCACTGGAAGGCAAGTGTACTGGAGTAGAATAAACGGCTGCTTTTTTCAAAATAGAGGGAACCTCCTCCCCTTTTTTACCCAAATAATTCAGCGTTTGAGCTCCTCCCATGCTAATTCCAGCAAGGAATAGTTCAGAATAGCGATGCTTATCAAGCACATGCTGTACGACCGTATCCAAATCTTGACTGGATCCATGGTGGTACAGTACCTGTTGCAAGTTGAGTTCACCCCCGCAGGAACGGTTATTCCAAACCAACACATCCATTCCTTGTAGGTTAAATAATTTAACCAAAGCACGAGCATAATGCCGCTGAGAATCCCCTTCTAAACCGTGAGAGACGAGTAAAAGCCCGTCTCCTCCCACGCTAGACCAATCCAAATTCAAAAAATCTCCATCTGGAGTATCAATTTTTTCTCTCCTGTAATTCACTCCTAAAACCTTCCTAAATACACTGGGCACAATGGTTTCTACATGTCCATTAAAATAAAACCAAGGTGGTGTAGTATAGGAAGATGGTAATATGGGCATAACTATGTTAAAAATAACTTCAAAGCAATTTCATTTTTCATTAACCTACCTTTTCGCCAAATAGGGTAGCTTTACCTCAGAGCTTCTCATAAGGCTTTTAAAGGGGACTTAAGTTAAAAGAAGGCCATGGGTGTGGCCTCTTTTTTTTGCATGGATACCTGCTAAATAACCTGTAGTCCAAGCCGCTTGAAAATTAAATCCGCCCGTAATTCCATCTAAATTCAAGACCTCCCCTGCAAAATAGATTCCCGGATGAAATTTACTCTCCATAGTTTCTGGATGGATTTCCTCTAAGTCCACTCCTCCCGCAGTGACAAATTCTTCCTTGAAGGTTGTTTTCCCTTGCATGGCCAAAGGGTAGCAAAACAAGCACTGCACCAATTTATTCTGCATCTTCTTAGGAAGTTGCCCAAAAAGCTGAGATTCTGAAATTTCAGCTTGAATACAAAAATGCTCCCAAAGCCGTGCAGGAATCCCAAATAGCGGATGGGAATACACTTTTCTATTGGGATGAAGTTGCGCATAGCTGCTGAGTTGCTCAGAGTAAGCTTGCTCCCCCAAATCTGCATTCCATTGGACGATCGCCCGGGCATTATACTGGTGCTCGTGCAACCAATCTGCGCCAAAGGCTGAAAGCTTGAGTACCGCAGGTCCACTGATACCCCAATGGGTGATCAGAATGGGGCCGCGGTAACTGAGCTTAGTTCCTTCCAATTTGACCACTGCATCCCCCATAGACAAGCCCATCAACTCTCGAATAGGTTCCTGAGGGGTATTAAATGTAAAAAGTGAAGGAATTGGCTTTATTAATCTATGATTCAATGAGTTAAGAAATTCATATGCCCCCAAATTTGGATGACCTCCAGAAGCTACAATAACCTGGGAGACAATTGCTTCTCCTTTATCGGTTTGCAGCGCAAAATCTTGTCCTACAGGTTGAATTGATTTAATTCCAGTAGAAAGTTGAATCTGAACACCCAACTTTTTCGCTTCTGATTCCAGGACGGTGACTATGGTCTGTGAAGTATTTGTTCTTGGAAAAACTCGTCCATCCTCTTCAATTTTTAAAGCCACTCCTCTAGACTCAAACCAAGAAAAGGTATCGGCAATGGAGAAATGAACAAAGGCTTTCTTCAAAAATTTTTCTCCTCTAGGGTAATTCTTGACCAGCTTGGAGATTTCCATGGGTCGGTGGGTGACATTGCATCTTCCCCCTCCTGAGATTTTTACTTTGGAAAGGATTTTGGGGGATTTTTCAAAAAGGAGAACCTGTATTCCAGGTCCACTGGCATGGATAGCTGCAAAAAACCCTGCTGCTCCTCCTCCAATGACGCCGATCTTCACTTCTAATTTCAAATAGTTTTTTCCAAAATTGGGAATCTTTTCCTTTATCTGACTAAAAAGTTGATGACTGAGAAAAAAGTGAGTAGAGATTTTCTTTCAGATCCTACAAAAAAGTACATTAATTTGTACAAACTAGAATAATATGTCGAGCTGTTCAGGAATGATACGCCGGATAAAAATTGTTTTAAATTGGGCTTTACTTGCTGTAGCTCTAAATGGACTATTCTCCACAGTCGCCCTTTCCCAAGTAAACCTAGGACAAACAGACCGGTGGATGAAGGGTGCATTGGCAGCGATGGAAAGAAATGACTTTCAGACAGCCAATTCCATTTTTAGAAACTTGATTGATTCTGGATTACCTCTACCCGACGACATGCCTTACTATTTTGCTGAGACCTTGTTTCAATTGGGTCAATTTGACAATAGCAATAATTTTGTATCCAAGTACTTAGAGCTCACTGGGTTTACTGGGCAGCATTACGAAGGAGCCATAGCATTAAAGGAAAAACTCAAAGCTCCCCTCGCACAAATCGACGCCTGTGATTTTTGTGATGCAAGAGGCTATCGCTACCGTCCCTGCTTTGTTTGCGAGGGAAAGAAACAAAGCGAACAAGCCTGTTCTTATTGCAAAGCAAAAGGGGTGGTAGGATGTAGCCGCTGCGGTGCTACGGGGATGATCAAAAAGATCAATGTGTTTAACCTTGTAGAATTTTTTGAATGCGAAAGATGCGCTGGAAAAGGGAGACTCACCTGTCCCGAATGCGAAGGGGTAGGAAAAGAAATTAGTGAATGCAAGACCTGTATGGGCTCAGGTCACCTGGCATCTGATCAGCTGTGCAATCACCAAGCTACCCAGGAACAAATCCAAATTTCTCCTACAAATACAGTGGAGACTCAGAAAAATCAATTTCTACAGTAGGAAGTTAACGCTTGTTCTGCACCAGCGTATTTTAAAGAAGCAGCTTGTTGAAAATCCTCGCAGGCTTCCTTGGTTCGTTTTAAAGCGACTTTCAAAATCCCTCGATTGAAATAGGCTTGTGCAAAATTTTTATCTAACTGAATAGCCATTCCATAAGCATTAAGAGCCTCTTCGGGCATTCCCAATTGATGAAATGCTCTTCCTTTGAGTAGAGAAGACATGGGTAGCGGTCCATCGACTTCCTCGGCCTTGGTGGCATACAACAAGGCGCTGGCAAAACTCTCTTGATCCAAGTGCACCAAAGATAAACTCATTAGTACTTGAGTGTTTTTAGGATCCTGCTGCAAAGCCAAATCAAAATCAGCTTGTGCTTCCAGAAATTGTCCCAATTCTTGGTAGGCTCTTCCCCTACTGAAAAGTAAGTTGATATCCTTTGGATTGGTTTTTAATTCCTCGCTGTAGCTAAGCACAGCCTCCGCAAACTCCCCTTTAGCAAACTGGGTATCGGCAATAGATTTTTCCTCTGGATCGGAGCATGAAAAAGTAAGTAAACTCGAGGCAAGGCACAAAACCCAAGCAAGTAGTTTTTTTAGTCCCATTAGACTGCCACGTTATTTTCCCTCAAAGCATCATTCAAAGAGGTTTTAAGATCGGTGGAGGCTTTTCTTTGTCCAATGATCAAAGCACAGGGAACTTGGTAGGTTCCAGAGGGAAATTCCTTTGGTAATGTTCCCGGAATCACTACGGATCGCGGAGGAACGTATCCTTTGTAGTCTTTTGGAGTAGCCCCCGTCACATCTATAATTTTTGAACTTGCAGTCAAGGTTACTCCAGCTCCAATGACAGCCTCCTTCCCGATTCGCACCCCTTCCACCACAATAGCTCTACTGCCGATAAATGCCCCATCCTCTACAATCACAGGAGCAGCTTGCACGGGTTCTAATACGCCTCCAATGCCTACTCCTCCACTCAGGTGTACATTTTTGCCAATTTGTGCACAAGAACCCACCGTAGCCCAAGTATCCACCATAGTTCCTGAATCCACGTAGGCACCAATATTTACGTAGCTGGGCATCATCACTACTCCCGAAGCTAAGTAGGCCCCGTATCGAGCTACTGCATGAGGTACCACCCGAACACCCTGTTGCGCAAAATTGGTTTTCAAGGCCATCTTGTCGTGAAACTCAAAAGGGCCTACCTCTATGGTTTGCATTTTTTGGATGGGAAAATACAGGATCACTGCTTTTTTGATCCAATCATTAACTACCCAATCTCCAGAGTCTGTAGGGTTTGCCACGCGGAGTTTGCCGCTGTCCAAATCCGCTACAATACTTCGAATGGCTTCTTGGGTACTGGCTTCTTGCAGCAGTTCACGATTTTCCCAAGCCTGCTCAATAAGTTTTTTGTATTCCATGAATATTTTTTCTAATGATGCTAACTGAAATATAAAAGGAGAAGTTTCAACTAACCTTGGTACCGTTTCCCCAAATGCCATGCGCTGGTTTCGAACGCGAAAGAAGTAAATACAGGACTAAGTTCATAGAACTTTCTTAGTAAAGACTAAAATTTTCCGACTCCCCAGTCTCTCTTTCATCAAATTCTCTCTTCAAAAATACCCCTTTCTGGGATATCGAATCTCCCCTTGCTTTTTTTGCTCTAGCCTAGTCTTCGATCCCTAGAAGAAAGAGGAATATAATTTAAAACCTTGTTAACTAATGATTTATATCATTTTTTAGACTATTTAAAAATTTTATTTTTGTAAATCTAAAACAGATTTCACCAAAATTTTGAAGTTATCCACAGGTGATTTAGTTATTTAAAACATTTTTTTTAGATATATCTAATTTAATTTTTATATTTGTCTTATTAACATCCCTACCCTATGGACTTAACCATTGCCGAAGAGAACTACCTCAAAGCTATTTACCACCTTTCCGAAGGGGGTAAAAAAAGTGTATCGACCAACGATATTGCCGGAGAAATTCAAACCAAACCGGCGTCCGTAAGTGACATGCTTCGTAGACTTTCCGACAAACACGTCATACAATACAAAAAATACTATGGACTACAGATTACCGAATCGGGGAAGCAGCTTGCCTTGCAAACCATCAGGAAGCATAGACTTTGGGAAGTGTTTTTAGTAGACAAATTGCAATTTGCCTGGGACGAGGTTCACGAGGTAGCCGAACAATTGGAACATATCCAATCTTCCCTATTGATCCAGCGGCTGGATGCCTTTCTAAACTATCCCAAATTTGATCCTCATGGAGATCCTATTCCTGACGAATACGGTGATGTACGGTCCCGACCTCGAATCCCATTGAACGAAATGAATATCGACCAAGTGGGACAAATTGTGGCAGTTAAAGACAGTTCAGCAGCCTTTCTCCGCTACCTAGACAAGGTTGGTGCCTATATCGGTGCCCGCATCAAGGTGCTCGATAAAGTCGAATTTGATGGATCAGTCGAGATCCTGGTCGATCAAAAGAAGACCCTTTTCATGTCCAAGGATGTAGCCAGCAATATTCTTGTCCTGCAGTCATGAAAGCCCTAGCCTATACTAGTTTGATTCTAATACTTTTTTGGAGCTGTACTTCAGCTTCCAAATCTACGCGTAGTAAACCCTTGATCGTGGCTACCACGAGTATTTTGGCAGATGGAATTCAGGAACTTGTAGGCGATCAAGCAGAGGTAGTGGCGCTGATGCCTGCGGGAGTAGACCCTCACCTGTACAAGGCCTCGGTACGTGACCTTGACCTGCTCACTCAAGCAGACCTGGTGGTCTATCACGGGCTATACTTGGAGGGGAAAATGACCGAAATATTTGAAAAACTCGCCAAGCAACAGGTCCTCATTGATGTGTCCAAAGGAATCCAAGAAGACCAACTCCTCCGATCCGGTCCGGAATCCCATAGCGTAGATCCCCATGTTTGGTTTGATATATTGCTTTGGTCCTCCGGATTACGCTATGCTAGTCAAGAACTGCAACGCTGGAAACCCTCCTGGGCTACTACCCTACAGCGGAACACAGAGGCTTACCTAGCACAACTGCACGATTTGGATCAGAAAACTAAATCAAAAGTTGCTCAGCTGGTAGAGCAAAAACAAGTGCTGGTCACCGCCCACGATGCCTTCGCCTATTTTGGCAAGGCATACGGACTCCCAGTCTATTCTCTACAAGGACTCTCAACACTTAGCGAACCAGGATTGCGTGACCTTACCGAATTGATAACCATCATTCAGACCTATCAGGTCAAAGCCATTTTTGCCGAACAAACCATTTCTCCAAAAGCCCTACAAGCGGTAGCTCGAGGCGCAGCAGAAAAAAATCTGGTAGTCAACCTAGCTGGTCCCTTGTATACGGACAGCCTCGATGCTCCAAACACCCCTGCTGGAACCTATATCGGCATGTTTGAAACCAATCTTCAACTTATTTACAGCCAACTGCTCCCATGATCACACAGGTACCCAACCCCATATTAGAAGTACATGACCTCACGGTCAGCTACGACCAGCAGCCCGTGCTGTGGAATGTAGACCTGAGTTTACCTGCAGGTCAATTGATTGGGATCTTAGGACCCAATGGAGCCGGAAAATCTACGCTGATCAAGTCCATTATGGGATTGATCCCTCCTACTTCTGGGTATATCAAGATTTTCAATAAGGCCCTGCAAGAAGTCCGCACACGAATCAGCTACGTACCCCAACGGGAATCTGTGGATTGGAATTTTCCAGCCTCCGTCCTGGACGTTGTCGTCATGGGTACCTACGGCAAGCTGGGGTTATTTCGCCGTCCCGGCAAAAAAGAGGTCCAAATCGCACAGGAGGCTTTGGAGCAAGTGGGCATGACTGCCTTTGTCACCCGACAGATTTCCGAACTTTCTGGAGGACAGCAGCAGCGGGTGTTTATAGCACGTGCACTAGCTCAGCAAGCAGATTTGTACTTGATGGACGAACCCTTTGCCGGAGTGGACATGGCCACCGAAACGGCCATCTTCCAGTTGCTCCAAGACATGGCTCGAACTGGTAAAACCGTCTTGGTAGTCCATCACGATATCCACAGCGCGATGAACTTCTTTGAATGGGTGATTATGCTCAACTTGCACCTGGTGGCCTCTGGACCCAAGGACCAAGTGATGACTGAGGAGCTACTCCGCAAAACCTACGGAGGAAAACTCAACCTGCTCACCCAAGTAACCGATTTGATCCGAAAGCAAGACTTCAACCCATTAAAAAGTTGATATGGAAGATTTCCTGTACTTCTTCACCTTTCAAGATCCCTCCATCACCTGGGTGGTATTGGGCATCATGCTACTGGGTATAGGTTCGGCCTACGTGGGTACCTTCTCCTTTTTAGATAAAAAAGCCTTGCTGGGTGATGCCATCTCTCATGCGGTACTACCTGGAATCTGCCTAGGTTTTGTTTTGGCTGGAGAAAAGGATCCCCGCTACATCGTGACCGGCGCTTTTCTTTCGGGTGCCTTGGCTACCTTTCTTTCTTCTTGGCTGAAGCAACACACGAAATTGAGTGAAGATAGCATCACTGCTAGCATCCTTTCTGTGTTCTTTGGGATAGGAATTGTAGCCTTGACCGCCATTCAAAAATCTGGTAATCCTGAGGTGGCAGGACTCAATTCCTTTATCTTCGGTAATGCCATCGGGATCGCCGAAGCTGACCTTTTCCTCTATGGAGGATTATCCATGGCCATCCTACTTGTATTGAGTCTATTTTTGAAAGAATTTCGCTTGATGGTCTTTGATCCTGGATTTGGGAAGGCCATCGGATTCCCAATGAAGGGCATCCGCTTTGTCTTCAATGTTCTTTTAATTCTAGCCGTGGTGATTGGCATTCAAGCCATAGGCGTGGTATTAATGGCAGCCTTATTGATTACTCCTGGAGCAGCAGCACGCTTTTGGACCGATAGATTACAACCCTTGCTCCTGCTTGCAGCTTTCTTTTCTATCCTTTCGGGAATTTTGGGCACCTATGTTTCCTTCGTATTGCCTCAAATGCCCACAGGTCCTTGGGTGGTGGTCTTCTTATCTTTGATTGCTCTACTTTCCTTTATCTTTTCTCCCAAAAGCGGAATAATTCGCCGATTCCTCGCACGACGCAACTACTTGCGCAAGACCCACAAAGATCACCTGATGAAGGCGTTATTCAAAGCAAAAGAAGCCCATAAGGAGAGGTTAACTTTAGAAGAAATTCATGCACTCTACCCCTTTCACAAAAAGGAAATCACCCATTCTTTACAGGAACTCACCACACAAGGCTTGGTGCTACAAGATTCCCAGGGTATTCGACTCAGTACTCAAGGCAACTCAGACGCCATGCGCATCGTCCGTCTCCACAGGCTTTGGGAGCTATACCTCAACGAATCCATGAACATAGCTCCAGACCACGTGCACGAGTCTGCCGAACAAATGGAGCACCTCTTGACTCCGGAACTTGAAGCCCAACTGGAACAGCGGCTCAATTACCCTACCCTCGATCCTCATCAAGAAACTATCCCTAGAGACACGCCATGACCTTTGATAGCAATGCTTTTCTTATCATCTTCACCGGGGCACTGATTGCTATTTCCTGCGGATTTTTAGGTGTTTTTCTTTTGCTCCGCAAAATGTCCATGACCGGTGATGCTATTTCTCATGCCGTACTGCCTGGAATCGTGATTGGCTTTTTTGTGTCGGGAAGTCAAAGAAGCTTGGAAGTGATCCTGGGTGCAGGCCTCCTGGGTATTCTGTCCACCTTGATGATCGATGCGCTACGCAAAAAAGCAAAAGTGCAGCTCGATGCCTCCATCGGCATCACCTTTACCCTCCTTTTTGCCATCGGGATCATCTTGATTAACCTTTTTGCTTACAAGGTAGATCTTGATCAAGAATGTGTGCTCTATGGGGAAATCGCCTACCTACCTATTGACCTTTGGATTACCTCAAGTGGGCTTAACCTGGGGCCAAGGATTACCTGGTTGGCAGGTGTCAATTTTTTCTTAATCCTAGGGTTTACCTATTTTCTCTTCAAAGAATTATCCATTACCAGTTTTGATGAACAATTTAGCTCTGCCATAGGTATTCCATCCAAGGGTATCAATTTGGCTTTGATGAGCATGGTATCTTATACCACGGTGAGTAGTTTTGAATCTGTAGGAGCCATTTTGGTGGTAGCTTTATTGGTGGTTCCCCCATCCACCGCCTACCTTTGGACCAAGAGTTTGATTCCACTTCTTCGACTCACTGCTACACTAGGAATTTTAATTGCCATTTTGGGATACTATCTTGCCTACTGGATCGACAGTTCCATTGCTGGCATGATGGTAGCCGTAGCTGGTGCCTTCTTCTTTGGAAGTGCCCTGATCAAGGGAAACTGGCCCTTGGGTCTCCGTGGAACTTCCAAATCCAGCCCTGCGTTTGACTCTTGAAAACACGTCTATGAAAGTCTATTCACTCATTTTGCTCTTGGTTCTTCTCAGTCTGAACCTACAAGCCCAAGATCAGATTCAATGGATGAAGTTTGAAGAGGCCATCGCGGCCAATGAAAAGAATCCAAAAATGATCTTGGTGGACGTCTACACCGATTGGTGCGGCTGGTGCAAAAAGATGGATAAGGATACCTTTACCGATCCCCAGGTGATTGCCTATTTTCAGAAGAATTTTTATGCGGTAAAATTGAATGCGGAAGACACCAAGCGAAACTTTCAATTTATGGGTAAAACCTTTACCGAAGCCCAGATGGCTGCATCCATGCGGGTCAATTCCTACCCCAACTTTGTAGTGATTGAGCCCAGTCTGCAAAACATTGCCCAGCTTCCCGGTTATCGAGAGCCTGCGGCCTTCTTGGCAGGTCTTGCGGATTTGATGGAAAAAGCTTTTAAGAAGATCCCATGAGTTTTTCACTTTCCGAGCGCGAGGACACCATCATTGCACTAGCCACCCCACAGGGAGTAGGTGCCATTGCCGTGATTCGCATATCCGGCAAGGACGCCATTCGCGTATGCAACGAAGTTTTTTTCGGAAAAAATCTGGAAGAGCAGCCCTCCCACACCATTCACTTGGGTACAATTCGTGATGGGGAAAAGATCATCGACGAGGTACTCGTATCCCTATTCAAAGGACCTCGCTCCTTTACCAAGGAAAATGTGGTGGAGATCTCCACGCACGGCTCTTCCTACATCGTAAATCAGGTCCTCAAACTGTTTGTCCGCAAGGGGATTCGACTGGCCAAGCCTGGGGAATTTACGCAGCGGGCCTTCCTAAATGGTCAGTTTGACCTCGCCCAAGCCGAGGCCGTTGCCGATTTGATCCACTCCGACTCCGAAAGCAGCCACCAAGCAGCGATCAATCAGATGCGGGGAGGCTTTAGTTCCGAGATTCAGGAACTTCGACAGCAGTTGATTCACTTTGCCTCCATGATTGAGCTAGAACTCGACTTTTCGGAAGAAGATGTGGAGTTTGTCAGCCGAGAAGGACTGCGCCAACTCGTGGAACGCATCCTTCGGCTCGTGGAAGAACTCATTTTGAGTTTTGACTTGGGCAATGTCATCAAGAACGGCGTACCCACGGTGATTGCAGGAAAGCCCAATGCAGGCAAGTCTACCCTTTTGAATGCGCTACTTAACGAAGAAAAGGCGATAGTTTCCGATATTGCAGGTACGACACGAGATTTTATTGAAGACGAAATCAGTTTGGGTGGGGTGATCTTCCGATTTATCGATACCGCAGGACTTCGGGAAACCACCGACACCATCGAGGCCATTGGCGTGAGCCGCACCCAGGAAAAGATGCGGACTGCTTCCCTGATTCTATACCTCTTTGACTTGAGTGCTACCGACCTAGCCGAAGTCCACAGAGATCTGAATAAATTAGAAAATCTAGGAGTCCCCTACCTTAAAGTTGGGAATAAATTGGATTCGGCTAAAAATAACATAGTCAATGAATTACAAGCAAAATATCCGGATATGCTGTTTATCTCGGCGGGGAATAAAGAAAACCTGGAATTGCTCAAGACACGCATCCTCGAGTTGGTCAATTTGGATAAGTTCCGCACGGGTAATACCCTCGTGACCAACGTGCGGCATTACGACAGTTTGACCAAGACACGGGAGTCTTTATTGGAAGTACTGGGTGGCTTGGATCAGTTGGTGACCAACGACTTTTTGGCCATGGATATCCGCCGTGCGCTACACTACCTGGGTGAGATCACCGGCGAAGTCACCACAGACGATTTGCTGGCAAATATTTTTAGTAAGTTTTGTATCGGAAAGTAAGTACCAAAAACAAAGCAATACAAAAACATTGACTAAACCTCAATTAAGCCTCAATTTGGGGCTTTTTTTATTAACTTTCGTTATTGGTATTTACTGGTTGATAGTTGTTTTTTTATAGAATATTTGTACCATTCTTGTACCTCGTTGTGGGATGCAGGTCAATTTTGTACCTCAACCCATTTTTTAGGGAGAATTCTAGCACATTAAGACACATTAAGGCACACAAAGACACGACTAGTCACGCTTATGAGTTCAAACATTCAGGTACAGCGCATTTGCCAATATTGTGGTTTTGAGTTTACAGCGCGAACCACAGTAACCCAGTATTGTGGCGATAATTGCAGTAAGAGAGCTTACAAGGCACGGATAAAGGCTTCAAAAATTGAAGCAAGCAATAAGCAAACCCAACGAACAAAGAACCAACCCATTGAGGAACTAAAAGCTAAAGCCTTTTTGAGTATTGCAGACACTTGTAAATTGATAGGAATAAGCAGGCGCACGGTCTACCGAATGATTGAACGGAACGAACTGACTACAGGCAAAGCAGGTAGGCGAACTATAATTAAACGTTCAGACCTTGAGCAAGTATTATTTGAAAAATCCAAAGCATAAAATACAATGGCAATAAAAGTCAAACTGAGAGAAAAGAAAATTACGGGTAACAGGCAAAGCCTTTATTTGGATTTTTACCCAGCCATACCACACCCCGAAACAGGCGAACAAGATGGTAGAAGGGTTTTCGTATTTTGCGCGTTCGATTGAGTTAAGTAGATCTTTTGACAGTCCTAAATCGGAAAACTTCATGGTAGGTATTTTGTACAAAGTTAGGAGAAGTATGCAGAAGCCTTTCCTTTTTACTCTTAGGAGATCCAAACTTTACCCTTGTAAACTGGAATGCTTCCATTTGAGGATTACTACTTGTAATTCAGAAGAATAAAAACCAAATTAGTTCGCCCTAACTACTTTGGAATCTATCTTCTTCACTTGTTTAAACCCAACATAACTGATTGATGATGTTTCGGTATTCTCTGTTGATTTGTGTTTTTGGTTTGTTGCTTTGTTTTTCCTGTAAAGAAGTTGGACCTCTTCCGGAAACACCCAAAAGTCCTGTGCGGACAGCGGAGGAGGAGTTGAAAACTTTTCAAATTGAATCCGGATTTGAGGTTCAGTTGGTGGCTTCAGAACCCTTAGTCGAATCTCCTGTAATTATTCATTTTGATGAAGATGGAAGACTTTGGGTAGTAGAAATGCGTGGCTACATGAGTGATATTGAAGGTTCGGAGGAGAAGCACCCGGTGGGTTCTGTCGCAATTTTAGAGGATACCGATGGCGATGGCCTGATGGACAAACGGACAGTTTATCTGGATTCGCTGATTATGCCTAGAGCCTTGGGTCTTTTCAAAAATGGAGCTTTAGTCGCAGAGAATAATAAGTTATGGATTACCCAAGACCTTGATGGAGACTGGAAAGCAGATTCCAAAATTTTACTGGATTCGACCTATTCTGCCAATGGAATTCCCGAGCACTCCGACAATGGTTTTGTGCGGAATTCCGACAATTGGTATTACAGTGCTAAATCACGTCTCCGGTACCGCTTGCAAGACGGGACTTGGATTCGTGATAGTACCGAGTTTCGTGGGCAATGGGGAATTTCTCAGGATGATCAGGGTCGTTTGATTTACAATTACAATTGGTCCCAACTTCATGGAGATCTTGTACCGGCCAATTATTTATTCCGAAATAAAAATCACAAACCTTCTACTGGCATAGATCATGGCTTGACGATTGATCGAAAAGTGTTTCCCATAAGATCCAATCTTGCTGTAAATAGGGGATACATACCTGGTACGCTAGATTCTGCCGGACGTCTTTTTGAATTTAGTTCAGCCTGTGCGCCGACAGTCTATCGCAGTCAACTTTTCCCCAAGGAATATCATGGGAATATCTTCGTGCTAGAAAATGCTGGAAATCTTGTCAAGCGAAATGTGGTGATAGAAAAAGGAGTTTTTCTTGAAGCGCATGACCCTAATCCAGGCACTGAATTTTTTGCTTCCACAGATGAGAGATTCCGTCCAGTATATGCCACAATTGGGCCAGATGGTGGGTTTTACCTTGCCGATATGTATCAAGGGATTGTCCAACATGGCTCGTACATGACTCCTTACTTGAAAGAACAAACGCTTAAGCGAGGGTTGGATTCACCAGGCCACATGGGGCGAATTTGGAGGGTAGTCCCTAAAGGATTTGATCCTAAAAAGACACCAAAGCTTTCTCAAGCAAGCATGGAGGACTTGGTCCAATATCTTTCCAATCAAGATGGTTGGTTTCGGGATATGGCACAGCGGCTTTTGGTAGAAAAGAATGATCCTAATTCCGTGGGACTTCTTGAGGACTTGGTAAAAAACGGAAAATCTGAATTAGGGCGATTCCATGCTCTTTGGACCTTGGAAGGAATGAGGAAGATCAATGCTCCTCTTTTGCTCGAAGTAATAAAAAACGAGACTGACCTAATCAAAACCACAGTACTTCGACAATTAGAAATTTCAGCTGTAAACGATCCTAGAATTTTGCAGCAACTAGAAGCTATTGCAATAGATCTGGCTACCAAGGCTTCAGACAAAGTCGCTCTTCAATTGGCATTGAGTTCGGAGATTTTTTCACCTGAAGTCAAGATTGATTTTTTAAGCCAAATCATCGACCAATATGGTCATTTGGCGTTGATCAGGGATGCCACCATGAGTAGTCTCGAGGGTCAAGAGTATCTTTTTTTACAAAAAATACTGGCGAATAAAACCTGGACAACGGCCAATGCTGATCGGGAAGTTTTTCTTGAAATGCTCACCTCAGCCATTATTAATAACAGGAAGCCGGCGGAGATTGCTGGACTTTTGACTATTTCGGATTCAAAGAAAATGGGCTGGAAGGAAGCTATCATCCTTTCAGGTATGGCTATTCAGGCAGGGGATATTGATCAACCTGGTTTGGTGGTACTACCTAGCGAACCTTCCATATTCAAACGGACTGATTTGCCCATTAATCAAAATAGAAAGGCGATACTGAAGCGGCTTTTTTCCTGGCCTGGCTATCAGCCTTCCGCAAAATTAATTTCTACTGGGAATCTGGATGAAAAAGCCATGAAGCAATTTGCAGATGGACGCCAAAAGTATTTGGCCTCCTGTGCAGGTTGTCATGGGAATAATGGAAAAGGTGTGTCTCGGATGGGTCCGCCGTTAGCAGGCTCTGAATGGGTGGTTGGAAATGAGGTACGGCTTTCATTGATTATGTTGCATGGATTGGAGGGCCCAATTGAAGTAAACGGAAAAAAATATGATGCCCCTGATATTTTGCCGGTAATGCCCTCTCATTCAACGATGGATGATGCGGTAATTGCCTCTATTCTTACCTATATTCGGAATGAATGGGGCAATGAAGCAGCACCTGTTACCGGTAGGACGGTTGGTTCCACCCGTCACTTGAACCAGGGCAGGGTATATCCTTGGTCTGCTGCAGAACTCAATAAGCACATGGAAAGACTTGCAACCAATGCCAAACCTTAACCCAAAATATCCCAGCCAATGGAGTTCAATCGAAATACCAAAGATTTTTCCTCTGGTAGGAGGGAGTTTTTGAAAAAATCAGGACTTGTGACTGCTGCCATGAGTTTTCCTTTTTCGGTTTTGCCGGAAAGTTTAAATGGTGTACCGATGGGGGTTGTCGTCCATTCCTATGGGAATCGCTACGGTTCCAAGGTGGAAAGCACTAAGTATCCTGGATTCCAAAATGCAGTAGATTTCATGAGGCATTGTCATTCCATTGGTGCAGGAGGAATTCAGACCTTAGTAAGTGGATGGTCGGATGACTTCGCTAGAAAAGTTCGGGATGAGCGAGAGAATCTAGGAATGTATCTGGAGGGAAGCATCGGTCTTCCAAAAAATGAAGTCGATATTTCGAGATTTGAGAATGAGGTTCTTTCGGCAAAAGAAGCAGGGGTAAATGTTTTAAGGACGGTATGTCTAAGTGGTAGACGCTATGAAAATTTCAATTCGGAAAAGGAGTGGAATGAATTCAAAATAAATGCAACTAAGTCTCTTCAGCTTGCGGAACCCATAGTTCGAAAACACAAAGTGAAGCTGGCAGTAGAGAATCATAAGGATTGGAAGGCTATTGAACTTGCTCAACTCATTCAAAGCCTTGACAGCGAATGGGTGGGGGTGACTTTGGACTTTGGGAATAATATCTCCTTACTCGAGGAACCGATAGAAGCGATCCGGACTTTGGCGCCTTTTGCATTTTCTACCCATGTGAAAGATATGGGAGTAAAGGCATACTTGGATGGATTTCTGCTATCAGAGGTGCCACTAGGGTCAGGAATTGTAGATTTAAAGGAAGCAGTGACCTTATGCCAAAAATACAATCCTGCAGTGACCTTCAGCCTGGAAATGATTACTCGAGATCCTCTGCAAATTCCCTGCTTAGAAGAACGGTACTGGACCACTTTTGAAAATCCATCTGCCCAAGATCTGGCAAAAATCTTGAGATTGATCCGTGACAATTCTTATCCTGATTCTCTTCCTGAGGTAAAAAACCTGAGCGCGGAAGAAAAACTCGCTTTCGAAGAGGAGAATGTGTTGAAGTGTCTTGCTTATTCCAAATCCCAACTTCTGTAAAAAATTCATTTTGAGGGGTGAGTAGTAACCATGGACTTTATGAACTACTTACAATTTACGCTTCATACTAGTTGCAAATTCAAAAGAACAAAACCATGCTCCAATTCGACCTATCCCAACTCCCTGGAATCGCTCTTTTTTCACTCAAAGGTAAATCTGCCATTATCACCGGAGGTACTAAAGGCCTTGGATTAGCTATGGCTGCCGGACTGGCTTCAGCTGGTGCCAATGTAATGCTTGTGAGTCGCATGGCTTCCGATGGGGATGCCGCTGCTGCTGAGATTGCTGCTCATTATGGGGTCAAAGCGATGACTTTCGCTGCAGATGTAGTTAATCAATCCGCCATGGAGGCCATGGCAAAAACAGCTTTTGAGGCTTTTGGATCAATTGACATCCTAATCAATTCAGCGGGGATCAATATCCGGGGAGCAATTGATGAGTTAAGCCAGGAAGACTTTACCAAAGTAATGGACGTAAATGTTACTGGAACTTGGTTGGCAAATCGTGCGGTGACGCCCTATATGAAGGAAAAAAACAAAGGGGCAATCATCAATCTCGCAAGTACCTTAGGCTTGGTGGGACTTTCTAACCGAACCCCTTATGCTTCGAGTAAGGGAGCGGTGGTACAGATGACTCGCGCTTTGGCTTTGGAATTGGCACCTTGGAACATTACCGTAAATGCAATTTGTCCAGGGCCATTTTTGACTGAGATGAATATTCCAATTGCGGAAACCGAGGAGGGGAAAAAGTTTATAGTCGGTGCCACTGCTTTGGGACGTTGGGCTGAACTGAAAGAAATCCAGGGAGCAGCGATTTTTCTAGCTTCGGATGCTGCTACCTACCTTGTAGGATCAATGCTCACTGTGGATGGAGGATGGACAGCCCGATAATGTACGAACTGTGAGGTGAGAAACCTCAATAAACTCAAATAAATGCCCTGGAAATTAAAAAGTTCAGAGGCTATCCTTCACTTGTATTTTTGAGAAGGGTTACAGCATTTTGGATAGTTGACAACTCTCAGATTTAAAGAGTTGAATGCCAAACCATGGAATTCAACTTTTTATCGGTCATTTTAAATCTGACCACTATCATGCCACCATCAAAGTCAACACGAAAATCAAAAAAATTGCAGTTACTCCCGCAATTAAGGTTCCCAAGCTATGCGACATATTCCCCTGCTTGATGCTCATGCCTGAAAGTTGAGTGACCACCCAAAACCCGCTATCATTGGCGTGAGAAATGCAGAGTGAGCCAGCTCCAATTGCGAGTGCAGTGAAGACTTTCATTGTTTCCGAATCCAGTCCTAACTGTCCCAAAATTGGTGCTATAATGGAAGCGGTAGTGATCATTGCCACAGTCGTCGATCCCTGTGCTGTTTTTAACGCAAACGCGATTAAAAAAGGTAGAAATATCCCCCAATTGGCATCACTCATGTTAGAAGTAACTAGGTCTCCGACTCCTGAATTTTGGAGCATTTTTCCAAATACTGAACCTGCTCCGGTGATTAAAATAACTGGGGCTGCAAGGAGTATTGATTCCCCAACCCAACCTGAGGAAGATAGAAGTTTGCGGTCAAACTTTTTTGGTAAAGTGAAAGATAAAATTGCACCAATCAACAAGGAAATGACTGGAGAACCTATGAATTGAATGGCCTTTGTAAACCCGCTTTCTCCAAAAGGCTTGGTAGGATAATTTGCGATAGAGGCCAGAATAATCAGGATCAATGGAATGATTACAGGAAGCAGCGAATTGAAGAATGTTGGAAACTCTTTCTTTTCCAATTTTTTTTCATCCGCGATTAGTTGTGGTTCAAGGGGAATCTTGACCACAACCCTATTGACAAAGAAATAAAGTGGGATAAGTGTGATCAGTGAAACAACCAATCCCCAAATTATCATTTGACCTAAATCTGCGCCTAAAATTGCAGCAGCAGCAATCGGACCAGGAGTTGGAGGTACCAATGCGTGACTTGCCATAGCTCCTAGTGAAAGAGCTACAATAGTGGCTGCGTAAGAAATCTTACTTTTTGATGCCAATGATTTGGCAATTGGGTTCATCATGATGATGGTACTATCCCCAAAAATTGGAACAGATAAAACCCATCCGCTTAGCATCAAGGAAAGGTTGACAAATTTCTCTCCGATCCATTTCAGAATCCGGTCTGCAATGACGATGGCACCCCCTGTTTTTTCTAGAAAAGTACCCATGATTACTCCCAAAAGAATCAACAGACCCACACTTCCCATCACCCCTCCAAATCCTTCAGAAATTGATTTGACGATAAGGTCTGTTGGCATTCCCATCATCAGCCCGTAAATAATTGCCCCTATAAAAAGTGTAAGAAATGGATGAATATCGTATTTGACTATGGCGAGAAGAATCAAGGCCAAAGCAACTAGGAGAATCAGAAGTGTCAGCATTTCGGGTTTTTGTTAGGCTTTAAAGAATGAATAAAAATAATCTTTGTTCTCTAATTACGAATATTAGGGAAAAATGAAGAAAACCAAACCTTACCTAAGATTTATAGGATGGATGGTTGGAAGATTAGTATTAATTACTTGGTTATCCATTACTATTTCAATTCTAATTTTTATTCCATAGGTAAAAGACCAATTTTCCATTAATTTAATAAGTCAGAAAAATTCTTATTCCTAAAAGTATTGTAAATTCCTTTTTAACCAAGCCCAACCGATGCGTTCTTAGATCCTCTATTTATTCATTTTCCTTTTGGTATTTATGGCTTGTCAGCCAAAGAGAAATTCAAGGCTAGTTTAAAAGCGTATGAATCCAATCATTTTGTAAGCTACCTCATTGACTTATTTGGGTTAGAGGCCACATCTGCTTTGGTTGGGAAGTATTTCATTGGAACTTCAAAGCATTGGGACGGTGCTTCGGTCTTTTGGCAAATTGATGCTAAAGGAAAGGTAAGGACAGGCAAAATAATGCTTTACAGCCCTACCACAGGCAAGAGAGTTAAAGAGCCATCCAATTATATCACCTGGATTCATACTAGGCTTAATCGGAGGTCTTTTAAGAATTAGAAAGTATTTCTTTATTTATGTTGACTACAATTGGAATCTCCTGCTTTCGAAACACACCTCTTACACTGTTGTCCTGTACTTTTAGCTATTGCAGAACATTGGCCAATTTTACAAGCTACTACCTTAGAATCTGTATCACTATTTAATTTGAAATCCGAGGAAAAGGAAAAAGAACCCACTGATATCGCAGCAAGAAAAATTAATAAATAAATTTTTTTCATATCCACATTGGTTGCATAGGAGACATAGGAGTCATTGGACGCATCATCTTCTGCTGATTCGATTGATTCATATCAGTCTAATATTAATGTTGCTATAGAATTTTCTGGCATTTTAATTTCGACATATCGGTTTTGACATACCACATATGCAGCTTCTTTATTTCCTGAATTGTTTATCAATATCACCACTAATTTTCCTTCAGGATTGATACTTGCAAGATGACGGATGCTGGTTCCATGTGCAGTCGATGATATAATTTTTGAACCAGGAGTGATGAACTTCATAAAGTGCCCATACATATAATAATCGAAATAATATATGGCCCGATTGTTTTTTAAGTCTCGTTCGATGATTGTTTGGCTTGCAGCAAATGGTCCATTATTCGGTTTACGATTTTGGTCAAGCATAATAACCCAAGCGTTGTAGCTGATGGCACTATTTTTCAAAATATTCATCAACTGAATTCCGCCTGAAAGTCCAAAAACAGATCCTTCAGTAAATCGAACAGGTACATGGGGAAACTCCTTTTGAATTTGAGACATGCCATCAGGCGAACCTACATATCCATGAAAGGCCATTGCCGAAGTATATTCCATGGCCTTAGGGTCGCTTAGAATAGTTCGGGGAAATCCAATGCCCGCATCACCAGGTTTTTCAGGAATAAATGTGAGCGAGCCGTCTGTTACGGGCTTCATATTAAAATTATGATCATAGCACCATATCTCGGTTTTCAATCCATTACGGACAAATTCAGGTCCCAGATAATTTTTGATAAAATCACGCTGTGCTTCTGCTGTCCAGTGACAGGATGGATAGTGCCATTTGGGAGATTCAAATTGTCGATCGACACCCGGTTCATTTTGTACCGTAACTGCAAATACAGGAACTCCTGCTGCTTCGTATGCTTTGATGAATTTAACAAAATAGCGGGCTAGAGAAGCGTAATATTCTGGTTTTACGCTTCCACCAATCATACTTCCTGATGTTTTCATCCATCCGGGTGGACTCCAAGGAGAGGCAAAAAAACGCAGATCGGGCCTGATACGTAGTGCCTGGCGAAGTACCGGAAGAATGTAGGTTTCATCCTTTTTTATACTAAACGTTTTCAGCAAAGTATCAACTTCACCATTGGGTAAATCACTGTACGAATACCATAGATCGCTAGTGAAATCAGGTGTACCCATACATATGCGCATGAGATTCATGTTAATTCCTACTTCATCAGTTAATAGTGCAGTGAGCGTTTTTTCTCTCTCGACAGAATCTAGTTTCGATAAGTTAAAGCAGGTAGCATGTTCCAGGGAAGAACCCATTCCATCAATGGTTTGAAACGTTTTTTCATTATCAATATTGATTATTTTATTGCTGTTTAGATCCTTCAATTCCTGAATCGCAATATCAGCTTCCTTGCTAAGTTGTTTACTACCATCCTTGGTTGATAGCCACACATTCGCTTTTGAAAGTTGTATGCCTTGCGCCTGTGCTTTCCCCGTTGTGATGAAAAAAACAGTCAGGGTAAGCAGTATGATTGTAGGATGCAATCCGCGTTCCATTTCTAGTTCTTTTTTAGAATACCACAAAAAATTGCCACAGTATGAAGGTATAAAAATCAGGGCAAAAAGACTCTAAAAAAAATGATTTTTGAAATTGTCTTAAAAACACTGCATCTTAATTGTGTAGTGAGAAAAAAACAACTTTTGTATCTTATTTGTACCTTATTTACATATTTTTTTTATAAAATGCTGTATATCAATATGTTAATTCAATAATTTACTTTCTGTATCGGGAAGTAGACTACCAAATAATAGGTTTTTTATCACGGAAATCCGCAAAAGAAGTAATCTAGACTCTCGTTTCTAACAGCTTGACTTAGTACTTGGTACATTGTACTTGGTACCCTCTACCATATCTCCACTCAGCACCGCCGAATACCTCACTTTTTTCCGTAAAAAATAGCTTTCAACGTAGCGGTAAGACAAATGACTAAAGCCTGTGGTCAAGACAAGAATCGCCCCTAAGGTCAGCGGATAGCCGATCCAGGAAGGCAAAGTCTGCAGGTCCACTATCGCAGGCAAGCCCTTCAAGACCAGTACTACCGTAAACAAGTGGTATACATACAACCCATAAGACAGTTTACCCAAATAGGCAAACAGGCCATTATCCAATGAAATCAAGGTCCGTGGATTGGTGGCGATATTCAAGATCAATCCACAAACTACCAAAGAAATCAACTCGTCTTGCATCCATGCCAGGGAATGATAGTTGATCCAATCCAAGCCCATCACCACAAAGAGCACCATTAAGCCAACTTGCATCAACCGGTGGTAAAGCAATTTTATGACTGTTTTTTGGTAAAAAAGCAGGTAGGCTCCAATGCCTCCAACAATCATGGACGAGAAGCGGGTACGAATGACGAGCAACTCTAATTGACGATCTACACTGCCCGCATAAAATTTGAGGGATAGATAACCGGTGAGTAGTAGCAACATGATCCAGGGTAAGTATCGCTTGATCCGGATTACATGCGGCCAAAACAGGTAAAACTGTTCTTCCACTGCCACCGACCAGAGCACATTGGCAAAGGGAACGGTAGGCAAATACACAAATGCCACATTGGCCGCCAGGCCAACAAATAGTAGCAGTCGATGCAGGGAATCCCCCATATCGCTAGAATACATGGGCAACTGAAAGAAATCCAAGTGGGGAACCACAAAAAAGCCAAGCACCAAAATCAGGTAGTAGAGCGGCCATATCCGCAAGATCCGCCGCATGTAAAAGTGGCGAATACGAATTGGAGCTTCCTGCTGCTCTTCAAGGAGCAGATAGGTAATCAGAAAACCACTTAATACAAAGAAGATACTGACACCAAAGGCACCTAGGTAGGCGCTGTAGGAATTGGCCCAAAGCGTGGGGTAGCCAAGGTAACTTTTAAACAGTTCCGTATGGTCCACAATTACCAATAATGCTGCAATAAAGCGCACCCCATTCAAGCCTGGGAATTGAATTTTTTTCATCATAAAGTTCAAAAATAAGCGATTAAAGCTTTCAATTCATTTATCCGAAAAATGAAAGTCGTTTCGAAATATGCCTATTTAACCATTTCTTCAGTTGCGATTCTCTCGATAAGGAATAAACTCTAGAACAAAAAACTTGATTTGAATTCAATCGCTCCGTATTTTCAAGATAACAAGCACCCTGCCATGAAAAAAATTACCTTCCTACTCCTCGCGCTCAGCCTAAACCTTTGCTTACAACTCCCACTCAGTGCACAATCTTTTGAAGCCTTTGACAGCTACCTCGCAAAAGAAGTACACGAAGGGAGACTGGTCGGCGTACATGGCATGGTCTTTCAGGAAGGCAAACTCGTATATAACCAAGCTCACGGCCAACGGGATCGGGAATCCAAAGATCCTCTCCGAGGAGACGAACTCTACTTTATCCAATCAATGACCAAACCCATTGTGTCGGTGGCATTGATGACACTCTATGAAGAAGGTAAGTTTCAGTTGGATGACCCGGTATCAAACTACCTACCAGAATATGCTAACCTGCAGGTGGTCAATGATCCAACAGTGGGATCCTCTGCTGGTACCCACCCTGCTCCTAGCCCCATCACTATTCGACAGGTTTTGAGCCATACTTCTGGCATGAGCCATGGAATTTCATCCATGACATACGACAAGGAAATCTGGAATGGAATTATTTTAAACGGTAAAATCAAAACCTTAGAAGAACGCACCACTGCTCTCGCTAAAATGCCCCTGGCCTTCGATCCGGGAATCAAATGGAATTATTCCTTTTCTCCCGATGTGGTGGGGAGACTAGTAGAAGTACTCTCTGGAAAAGATTTGTCTACCTACCTCCAAGAAGAAATATTCGCTCCCCTAGAAATGAAAAATAGCGGGTACAATTTGACCGAGGAACAAAAAAAGCGTGTAAAAGTGGTATATTCTTTTGCAGCTGACCAAAGTCTCCAACGGGCCTTGGCCCAACCTAAGACCAGTGAGAACACCCTTTTTGCTGGTGTTAATGCTTTATTTACCTCTACGGCAGACTACCTACGATTTGCCGAAATGATGTTGAACCAAGGAGAGTGGAATGGGAAACGAATATTAAAGCCCGAAACGGTAGCATTGATGACCCAAGATCATACTCAAAACATTCGGTATAGACTCTCTACAAAAGATACCTACACTAGATTAGGTAATGGAATTGTTACCGATGCTCTGGGTACCTTAAACCTAGAACCTGGTCATGGTTTTGGACTGGGATTTGCCGTCGTACAACAGCCTAAAAAAGCCAATAGAAATAACTCAGCCAAAGGGGAATATTTTTGGTCAGGAGCCAATTCTACCCACTTTTTTATCAATCCTGAAAAAAAACTGGTGGTTGTATTTATGACTCAAGTGGCTTCTGTGGGTTCTCCAAATCCCTATGGGTTTTATTTTGGTAATGAGTTGAGGAATTCTATTTACAAAGGATTGAAGTAAGTACCTCAGACGTGCAAAATTTAGGTTAGGATGGTTAAGCTGTAAATTGGTTTAGTTAAACAAAATTTTATTCGGTTTCGCAATAGGATTGCTATCTTTGTAGAATAGTTTTAAACCATTACCTCTTTGGGAGGTTTTCTTATTATCCTAAGCTCACAGCAAGCCAAGAATGAAGGTACTCGTTATCGATATAGGTGGATCAAATATCAAATTGTTAGTTACTGGGCAACTGGAACGAATCAAAATTCCTTCAGGAAGTCATTTTACCCCTGATCAACTTGTTCCTTTAGTTCAAGAAGCTACAAAATCTGCCCAGTGGACCTTTGACGTGATTTCTATTGGATTTCCAGGAGTAGTCAAGCACGGAAAAATCATCGCCGACCCTGTCAACATGGGGAAAGGATGGAAAGGTTTTGATTTCGAGAAAGCATTTACTTGCCCGGTAAAGGTCATCAACGATGCTGCCATGCAGGCCTTAGGAAGTTATGAGGGAGGTAAATTGTTATTTATGGGTTTCGGAACAGGCCTTGGTACCGCCATGGTGTTTGAGCAACTCATTCTTCCCTTAGAAGGGGGCCACCTACCTTTTAAAATGGGAACTTTCGAAAATCATGTTGGCAATGCTGCATTAGCTAAACTGGGAAAAAACAAGTGGAAGGAAATGGTTTACCTAACCATAGAGCATTTTCAACACTGTTTCCAACCCGATCAAATTGTCCTAGGTGGTGGAAATTCCAAATACTTAGATGACCTTCCTGCCAACTGCAGACTTGGATCAAATAAAAATGCGTTTACGGGTGGATTTCGACTATGGGAAGGCAGCTACACTTTTTGATTTCTAGCATTTTTTTAATCCATTTTTATCCTTTAAGATAGTTTGTGTACCTTCCCAGAACAATTAGCATGGTATGGCCCAAGTAAGTTCTGACGCCCTAGTATTTTATGGGGCAACTGGAGATTTAGCATTTAAAAAAATCTTTCCAGCACTCTACCTTATGGTCAAAAGAGGTCATCTCCAAGTACCCATTATCGGGGTAGCCCGTGGAGATTACGACCTGGAAAAACTTAAACAGAGAGCCAAAGAAAGCATACAAAAATACGGTAAGTTTGAAGATCCTATTTTCGAGCAATTTATCTCTCGCTTGGCATTTGTAGGGGGAGATTATACTGACCCAGAAACTTTTCTCCGGATACGCCAGGCCCTAGGCTCTGCCAAGCATCCTACCCACTACCTAGCCATTCCACCTAGCTTATTTCCCAGTATTATCCAGCAACTGGATCAATCGGGCTGTGCCAAAGGAGCACGAATCATCGTCGAAAAACCCTTTGGCACCGACTATGCATCTGCCAAGCAACTCAATAGACTGCTACTATCCAAGTTTTCAGAGAGTTCCGTCTACCGAATTGATCATTATCTAGGAAAAAGACCGGTCAATAATTTGGTGTTTTTTCGCTTTGTTAACTCCCTTCTTGAACCCGTTTGGAACAAGCACCATATAGAATCCATGCAAATTAACATGGCTGAGGATTTTGGAATTCAAAGTCGTGGGGCATTCTATGATGTCACTGGTGCCATTCGCGACGTAATTCAAAACCACTTGTTTCAAATCCTGTGCAACTTGACCATGGAGCCCCCAAAAAGTCTAGACAGTGAATCGATTCGAGACGAAAAGGTCAGAGTTTTGAAAGCCATTACCCCATTAAAAGCTCAGGATGTAGTCAAAGGTCAATATTTCGGATATTTACAGGAAAAGGCTGTTAAGGAACATTCCAAAACAGAAACCTTTGCTGCCCTTCGCCTGCATATCAATTCCCCAAGGTGGGAAGGAGTACCCTTTTATATTAGGGCTGGGAAGCACCTACCGGTCACTTGCACCGAAATACTGGTGAGATTCAAACACCTTCCATCTGCCTATTCCTCCATAGCCTCTCAACCTAACCATATCCGTTTCCGAATCAGTCCAGACGTAACCGTAGCTTTTGGAATGCTGATTATGGCCCAGGGAGAAAACATGGCTTCGGTACTTTCTGAAGTACAAGGCAATCCCACGCCGTTTCCCAATGAAAAAGATGCCTATGAGAGAGTTCTGACCGACGCTATGGCAGGAGATCCCACCCATTTTGCCCGGCAGGATTATGTAGAAGAGGCATGGAAACTAGTAGATGAATACCTCAGTGCAGACCATCCTGTATTTGACTACGAACCAGGAACCTGGGGTCCTGAGTCGGTAAATGAATTGATATGCCCTCCAGGTGGCTGGAACAATCCAAGTGTAACCAAAAAAGAATCGTGGAAATAAAGATTTTTTCCTCTGCAGACCAGGTTGCTCAACACGCAGCTAGTTTCATCAAAGAACTCATTCAAGAGACCTTGAGCAAGAAAGACTTCTTTACCATGGCTCTTAGCGGAGGACGAACCCCTTGGGAAATGCTGAAATACTTAGCCAAAGCCGATTTGCCCTGGCATC
This sequence comes from Bacteroidota bacterium, assembly GCA_016866385.1. Classification (GTDB taxonomy): domain Bacteria; phylum Bacteroidota; class Bacteroidia; order Cytophagales; family Cyclobacteriaceae; genus Algoriphagus. The sequence continues at coordinate 40 of VGMU01000015.1, read as the reverse complement.
GGATTCATTTGTTTCAAGTGGACGAAAGGATGGCGCCAGA
>VGMU01000014.1 GCA_016866385.1 Bacteroidota bacterium | reverse complement strand
ACGATCGCACCAAAATACCCGTAAATTCACTCCATTTCAGCTCCCTGTATGCCAAGGAAAGTAACAAGGTGTATACCACCGCTATGGCTGAAGCCTCTGTGGCTGTAAATACTCCTGCCACAATGCCTCCAATCACCAAGACCAGTAGTAACATACTTGGAATGGCTCTCCAAAAAGATCTTCCCAGGTACGCCAAACTCACCCGTTCCCCTTCAGGAAGCTTTTTCTTTTTGATAAAATAAGCTGCGCAAATCATTAATGAAATTCCCAAAAGAATTCCTGGAAGGTATCCAGCCACAAACAAGGCTGCTATGGATACTCCCCCACTAGCCAAAGAGTAGATAATCAACACGTTGGAAGGTGGAATAATCAATCCGGTGGTGGAAGAGGTAATGTTGACCGCAACCCCTAAGGTTTTGGGATAGCCTTCTGCATCCATTCGCTTGCCAAGAATACTTCCCAAGGCAGAAGCTGCTGCCGCAGCCGACCCAGCAATAGCTCCAAAGAGCATGGCAGCAATGATATTGACATAAAGCAAGCCACCAGGCACTCTTCCCGTCAAGCCTTTAGCAAAATCTATCAAGCGATTGGCAATTCCGCCTTTGTTCATGATTTCGCCAGCCAACACAAAAAAAGGTATTGCCAACAAAGAAAAACTATCTAAACCTGTAGCCATACGCTGGGCGATGGTTGTGGCTGCGGGTAAGGTCGCCACGGTCACCGTAAGGGTAAAAAAGCTAGATAAACCCAAGCACCAGGCTACAGGTACACCCAAAGCCAACAGGGTTACAAAACTGAATACCAAAATTAAAATGCTCAACCACTCCATGGCTAGTTTCTAAGTTTAAAACATTGAAAGCAGTGATAGCCATGGTAATACACCACCAAAAAACCAGATAAGGGAACAATTCCGTAAACCCAAGAAAGGGGTACTTGTAAGGTGGCAGATTTCTGTTGTAAGAGATGAGAAAGGTATACCAGATTGCCCCCTCCCCAAACCATAACTACAGCGCCAAAAAAGATAACCCATCCGTGAATGAGCAATTGAAGAAATAACAAATACTTTCCTGAGAGCCTTTCTGGTAAGATGTCAATCGCTAAATGTCCGTTTCTACCAGAGACATAGGCTGCTCCCAATACCCCAAGCCAGATCATGCTATAACGGGAAAGTTCATCGGTAAATGAACTTGGATCACCCAATACATAGCGAGAAACCACCTGCCAGGTCACGTTCAATACCATCAAAGCCATCAGTACAGCAATGAAGCTACGAATACATCGATCTAAAAATGATTTTATCTTCATAAGCCCGTGTTTTGTATCCTCTGGAGCAAAACCCTGAGATGAGGCTGCTCGGTGAGAATTTGGTCGTAGATGGCCTTTGTTTTCTTGATAAAGGGTTCTTTAGAAGGGTATGAAATCTTTACTCCGGCTTTTTCCACCTCAGTGAGGGATTCTTCTACAGCCTTTTTCCATAATTCGGCTTGATATACCGCTGATTCATCTGCTGCTTCTTGCAGCCATTGTTTTTCTTGTGGGCTCAGCTGCTCCCAGACAATGGTACTGACCAAGACCACGTCTGGTATAGCTGTATGCTCATCTATTGCATAATATTTGCACACTTCGTAATGCCTAGAATTGTAAAAACTAGGAGGGTTATTTTCAGCAGCATCCACAATCCCTTGTTGAAGTGCGGTATATAGCTCGCCATAAGCTACTGGAGTTGGCGAGCCTCCCATTCCTTTAATCATAGCAATGGCCATTTTCGATTCCTGTACGCGTATTTTTTGTCCAGCCAAATCCTCAGGAGAGTGGATAGGATGTGTTTTACTATAAAAACTTCTTTTACCTGCATCGTAAAAACATAGCCCTCGGAGTCTATATTTTTCTGAACTCATCAACAACTCTTTGCCAATTTCACCTCCTAGTACCTGCGCGATGTGCTCGTCATCACGAAATAAAAATGGAAATCCCAACAGACTTATTTTAGGAGAGAAATTTTCTAGGGAGGCCGCCGAAACCTTGGTCATTCCCAAACTTCCAATTTGAAGTAATTCGAGCAACTCCCTTTCCGTGCCAAGTTGTTGATTGGGGTAAACTTTTACGATTAGTTTACCTCCCGACTTCTCTTCCAATCGCTCCCCCAAAAAGATCATGGCCTGGTGCACAGGATGAGATACTACTTGGGCATGACCCATTTTGATAACCTTTACCCCTGTATTCAGTTGACAGCTGCTCACTAGCAACAGTAGAAAAAAGCTAAAACAAAAAATTTTGAAGTGCATTAGGCTGTAGTTCTGAGCGTATTGATGATTTGCATTGCCTGAGCGATATCCCCCTGGATTTGTTCGTAATTTTTGGACTGCATGGCCTCCTTGCTCAGCAGCTGCGAACCCATACCCACGCATAATGCTCCCGCTTCAAACCAAGATTTAATCGAATCCAAGGTGGGTACTACTCCTCCCGTTGGCATCAGTTCAATACTGGGCATCACCGCATGCACCGATGGGATAAAGGATGGTCCAAGCAAGTTGGCAGGGTAAATTTTCACCAATTCAGCTCCCAATTCTTGGGCTACAAAAACTTCCGTGACGGTACCACATCCTGGTATCCAAGGTACCCCATGCTTTGCACAGTATTCACCTAAAGCAGGATGCATTACTGGAGCTACAATAAATTCGGCACCTGCATCCAAAAAAACTTCAGCATCGCTGGGCTGATAAATGGTACCTGCCCCCAAGGATAGTCCAGGAAGCTTGCTTGCAGCTAATTTTAACTTAGGGAAAATGGCCGCAGCCTCCTTGCCCCTATTCACCAATTCAATCACACGAACTCCTCCTGCATAGGCTGCATGAAGAACTTCTATACAAACCTGTTCATCGGGATGAAATAAAATAGGCATCATCCCAGCAGCATGCATCTTGCGTATAAATGAAGTAGGATTTCTCATCACCGTTTTATTTTTCCAAGGCTTTGTCCAGAAGCTACTTCCTGTATTTCTTCCAGGGAGCAAAGTAAAATATCACCCGGAACCCCATGTTTCAAGGCTCCTGCAGCCATGGCAAATTCTATGGCTTGCTGAGGCTTGAGGTGCATTAACCCATAGAGTAAACCTCCTGCAAAAGCATCTCCTGAACCCACTCGATCGACAATGTGTGTCAGCGCATAGGTCTTAGAAGAGTAAGATTTTTTTGCACTGTGCAACTCAGCACTTAGTTTGTTTTCAGAAGCACTACTGGAATGCCGGTCCGTTTGTGCCACGTATGTCAATCTTGGGAATAGATCGAAAATTTCTTTTTTTGCCTCAGAAAACTTTTTCCAACTTTTGTGAAGAGAAACGTTAAAATCTTTCAGGCCTCCAATCATCAAGCTACATCCCTCCATCAAAGAAGGCATGATCTCATAGGGAGCTTTGCCGTATTGCCACAAATTGCTTCTAAAACTCAGATCCCCACAGACTGGGATTCCTTTTTCATTTGCTTTCTGAATTGCGGTCCTTACTAAATCTGCAGAAGCCTTTGACAAGGCCGGAGTAATCCCAGACCAATGAAAATAATCTGCACCATCCAAAATCGTTTCCCAATCCAATCCCTTCCCATCGAATGTGGAAAAAACAGATCCAGCACGGTCGTAAATGACTTGGGAACTACGATGCATGGCCCCATGTTCCAGGTAATAGACCCCCATCCTACCTGGAAGAAAAGAAACAAATTGGGTGTCTAAACCATTTTTCCTTAACTGTCCTGCCGCTGCCCAGCCCAATTCTTGGTCTGGAAATGCAGTGACATGCGCCACCTTCAATCCCCAATATGCCAAAGCAGCACCTACATTGGCCTCCGAACCTCCAAATTCTACTTCAAAGGAATGTGTTTGGAAAAAACGCTGCTGCCCGTGTGGAGAAAGGCGGAGCATCACTTCCCCTAGCGTCACAATTTTCTTCATAGAAGAATAAATTTTATCTAATTTGACCAAAATAAGGAATAAAAATGATGAATAATACTTCCCTACTCTTAGATTCTTCCGACAACCTCGGGGTGGCGCTCACTGACTTAGCTGCTGGAACCCCGGTCGAACTTGGTCCGTACCGATTAGTTTTAGGAGAGTTTATCGCAGGTAAACATAAATTTTCTTTACAGGAATTCAATATCGGAGATGACCTGTACCTCTATGGAAGCATCGTGGGGGAAGCCACTAAAAAAATCCCAAAAGGACATGCCATTACCTTAGACAACATCAAGCATAAAACCACTCCCTATACCCTTAATACAGGAAAGTATCACTGGAAGTCACCTGATAAGAGTGTGTGGAAAGATCGAGAATTCTTGGGATACCGGCGAGATGACGGGCAGGTGGGTACCGCCAATTATTGGTTGGTATTGCCCTTGGTTTTTTGTGAAAATACCAATATCAAAACCCTGCAAGAAGCCTTTGAAAATGCCTTGGGTTTTGCACAACCCAATCCCTATGAATCGTTAATCAAGGCCTGGATTGCAGATGCCAACTCACCTGAAAGTTCGAATTCATCCATAGGAATTTCACCCTCCCCTACTAAATATTTTGAAAATATTGATGGGATCAGATTTTTAACGCACAGCCTGGGATGCGGCGGGACAAGAGACGATGCGGCGGCACTTTGCCAACTTTTGGCAGGCTATATTCACCACCCCAATGTAGCTGGGGCTACCGTTCTTAGCCTAGGTTGCCAACATGCACAAATCAGTTTGCTACAGGAAAAATTGGATGCCTTGCACTGCAAAAAAACAGTCATCCTTTGTGAACAGCAGCACGAGGGAAAAACAGAGGACCTTCTCTCCAAAGCCATTAGACAGACCCTAGAAGGTTTGAAAGAAGCCAATAAAGCTAGGAGAGAGCCTATTCCTTTGAGCAAGTTGGTGGTAGGTTTAGAGTGTGGGGGATCAGATGGGTTTTCTGGGATTTCCGCTAATCCTACCTTGGGGCATGTTTCAGATACCCTCGTTGCCTTGGGAGCAAGCACTATACTCTCCGAGTTTCCAGAACTCTGTGGTGCAGAACAAAACCTTATCCATAGATGTACGCGCGAGGACCTAGCCAAGAGATTTATTCAACTGATGGAAACGTATGAAGCTGCCGCACAGAGAGTAGGTAGCGGATTTGACATGAATCCTAGCCCTGGAAATATCAAGGATGGATTGCTCACAGATGCGATCAAATCCTGTGGAGCGGCAAAAAAAGGCGGTACAGCTCCTATTAGCGATGTATTGGATTATCCCGAATACCTAAAAGTGCCGGGACTCAATCTTTTGTGCACCCCAGGCAATGATGTGGAAAGTACTACTGCGCTAGCAGGAAGTGGAGCTAATCTTATTTTGTTTACAACTGGACTTGGCACCCCCACAGGTAATCCCATTTGTCCAGTAATAAAAGTATCAAGCAACACCCAGGTATCTTTGAAAATGCCTGACATCATCGACTTCAATGCCGGAACCATCATTACAGGTGAAGACACCCCAGAAAGTGCTGGCAACAAACTGCTTGAATTTATGATTGAAGTGGCTAGTGGGAAGGTCTTAACCAAAGCAGAGGAAAGACGTAACTTCGATTTTATTCCTTGGAAAAGAGGAGTTTCCTTATGAGATCAAAACCTAGTCAGCCAATAAGCAAAAACCTTGCATGGGATGCCTTGTCCCTAATCTGCTTTGCCCTCTGGTATTCCGGGGAATGGTACCAGGCTAAGGCCTTTTCCTTGCTTGGAAATTCCAATAAAACCAAGCGGTCCTGGCTCCAATTCCCTTCTAAGGCAAGAACAGGAAGGCCTCTGGCTACAAACTTTCCTTCGTATTTTTCAATAATTCCAGGAGTTAATTTTTTGTATTCTTCGTATAGGTCCCAATCTTGGATATCTACTTCCACAAGCATAAAGGCAGCCATAGTAAGTTAAGGTTAGAATGAAGGTGGAAAACTACTAAACTATGACCAACTCAAAGCAAAAAATCCTTCAATTTGGTACTGGAAATTTTTTGAGAGGATTTATAGAACCTATGGTCCAAACCCTTCAAGAAAAAGGGTATCCATTGGAAGTAATCCTTATTCAAAGTACTGGTGGGAATACCCTGGAAGAATTAAAAAAACAAGAATTTAACTACACCTTGCACCTTGCTGGACTCCATCGTGGTGTTGAAGTAAATGAAGAAAAAAAAATATCCTGCATAACTCAAGGAATTAGTTTGCCACAGGATTGGGAAATTTTCATATCCTATTCCCGAGATCCCGAGGTGAAATGGATACTATCCAATGTGACCGAGGCCGGCTTGGTATGGGAAGCGGAGCATGAAGCTACGGTACCTGCATCCTCCTTTCCAGCAAGGCTTACCCAGTGGCTATACCAGCGATTTAGGTATCTTCCCCAACAACACACTAACCTTTTGCCTTGCGAATTGCTACCATCCAATGGAGAACTCCTAAAAAAATGGGTAAAGCAACATGCCAAAAATTGGAGCCTCTCGGAAGATTTTTTTTCTTGGATGGAAAGCACCTGTAAATTCTATACCACCTTGGTGGATAGGATTGTCCCGGGATTTCCTAGACTTGAAAAGCAGCCAATCGAGCAATTCAAAGATCGTTTTGCAGTACAAGCAGAGCCGTATTGCTTTTGGGGAATACAAGGCGGAAATTCTGATAGAGCTAATTTACCTTTTCTGGACAGCGATCACGGGGTAGTTTTGTGCGATTCCTTAGATTTTTTTACCAAGAGAAAAATCACCCTCCTAAACGGCTTACACACCTACATGGCTTCCTTAGGAAAGTGCAGGGGAATTACCACCGTACGAGAATATTTGATGGATGAAAAAAGACTAGCAGAAGTTCAGCACCTTCTTTTTGAAGAGCTATTGCCCTACTTATCGGGACCTCAAGAATCCCTTCAACTCTATGCTGCTGAGGTAATGGAAAGGCTATTGAACCCTTTTGTTCAGCACCAGCTTAGAGACATCTCCCTTCATTCCATATCCAAATTTTCCTCTCGACTCAAACCCGTATGCCAATTTTATGAAGCCAAGGAGGTCGGACTACCCAAAGAACTGGCAAAAGGCTTGGTTGCACTTTGCTTGGTTATGCTCAGGTTTACCGATGAAATGAGGGATACTGAAGAAAATTTGAAACAAATCGAAAAAATTAAAAAACAGCGGAAAAACGAATTTGAGCGGGTCATCCAGCTCAGTCAATTATTTTTTGGACTTTCCTCTCGCCACGCAATACAATCGGCCTACAAGGAAATAAGTAATGCTGACGGCTTAGTTTTCTTCAAATCCTAAGCCCGCCGAGAATCGCGTCTTGGCGTATGCCGTGCGCAATTTGGCAGCAAGGTCATTGAGCGTGATTCTAGAATCAAATACGGCTACTTCCCGTGCATTAACTAAGAACAGACTGCTTTCCCCAATAGAAAATCTACGGGTTTCTCCTTGCAAAAGGGCTTCTAGCGTTTTTACGTTCGTACGGATAGTAGCTACTTGATTATTCAAAATTTTCCATGCGTTTAAATCCGCTTCTAATTTTCTCCTTAGTTCCAATTCCTTCAGATCCCTTCCTGTTTGTTTGATTTCAATCTTGGCTTTGGTCTGTCCCAAGGCGCCTCTGGTGCTCCTCAATAGCAAAGGAGAGTAAAGAGTAACTCCCCACTTGTAATTGTTTTCAAGGAAAGGAGAAGGTCTCGCACCCGCAATATTTTCGGTAAGAAAATTATACTTCAACTTCATTACGGGCAGGAGTTCTTGAGTTTTTAGCCTTTTTTCTACATTTAGACTGGCTAGATCCACATCAGTTAGCCTCAATACAGGGTGGGCAGATACCATACTTCTCAATTCCTCCTCATCTGGAGCAATTTGCCTCTGTTCGAACAAGTCCTGGGGAACAATCGCCTGATCCAACACCATAGGCTCACCAGTTTCACTCCAAAGAAAAGTAGAGAGCAATTGAGAACTCGAAAAGAGTTCATTCTCCGCTGTCTGCAATCTATATTCTCGGTTTAAAAGTTGGGATAGGGCCTCTACGGTGTCTATGGCCGCTTGATCCCCTAAATCAAAACTTCTTTTTACTGCCTCAAAGCGAATTTTTGCTAAGGTTAATCCCTCTTGAAGAACCTGTTTGTTTTCGTAAGCAGCGGCCCATCTCCAATAGGCATCCGTAGCTTGCAGATGAAGCTCGTTGAGCAAGACGCTACGTTCCGCTTCAGTAGCTTGTTGGTATAACTGCGCTTTTCGCAACATGGCTCGACGATCATCAAACATCAAACCCTGTCCTAAGTTTACAGAAGCTCCTGCAGAGAGTAATCCATTACTCGGAAGCGAATTTTCCAAATTGACAAAACGACCGTTGTTTTGTTCAAAATTACCATTCAATTCTACCCCCATCCAGGTGGGGATCACCACCCCTGCTTCTCTTTTTTCGAAATAGGTGGATTGATTGAATTCTTTTTTATCTAAGTAGCCAAAGAGCATAGGATCAAATCCACCCCGGGCTTTAAGCACCTCAGTATCTCCCAAACGCAGGGTAAGCTCTGCCTGTACCGCTACAGGATGATTCAACTTGACCCATTCCATATAGGTCATAAAGTCCAACCTCAAGGAATCCTGAGGAATGGCACTCCAAGAGAGGAAAAAAAGGCAAGCTAAAAGAATGATTCTTTTCATTTTTCAGAAGTGGCAGTTTTATCTTTTTCTTCTTGGGTGTAATAATCTGCCGGGAATCCATTCAATTGCCGCCAGAGTTCGTACCATACGGGGAGATCATTGAACAAGGCAATGCCATCCGCTCCAGAACCCATACGTAAGGCATCTGGCCAGGCTTCTTCTTCTAGGTCTTCTGCTACCAACACCTGGTATTGATTGGTGGGACCAGCAAATTGATCGATAGCAATGACCACACCCCCGAAGGTTCCATTGGAAATTTGAGGCCATCCTGAAAACACAATGGCTGGCCAGCCGTCAAAAATAAATCTTACCTTATTACCTATCTTGATTAGAGGTAAATCCACCGGTTGAACAAACATTTCTACTGCCAAGGCAGCATTAGCAGGAACAATATTTACTATTTCAGCACCTTCCTTGATGGTTTCGCCTATCCCCACCTGTATGGCTTTGGCAATAAATCCATTTTGGGGAGCTAGAATGTAGCGGTACTGTGAACGCTGCTGGTAATTGGAATATTGATTTTCCAATTTTGTCACTGTGGCTTCTGCATCAAACTGAGAAGACATGGCGGTAAACATCTCCGATTTGGCTTTAGCTACCTTGTCTTTGTATTCATTGTCTATGGCATTCAAATCAATTTTCGCAGTAATCAATTCATTCTTACTGCTCATCCATTTATTTTCTGCAGCAATCAAATTGGCTTGAACTTCCTGAAACTTCAGTCTCCTCCCTTCCAATGATGTAACTGAAATTAATCCTTCCTTTGAAAGTTGCTCGGCACGCTCCAATTGGTATTTCCCAATGTCGTAATTGACTTTAGCCTGAACGAAACTGATACTATCCGATTGGACTTTAAAACGGGTATTTTCTAGGTAATTTTTGGCTTGCTGAAGCTTCAATACATTGTTTTTCTCCAAGGCTGAAATTTGACTTTGCAAGGCGATTACTTTTTCCCCATAGGATTCTGCAGAAAGTGCTTTCGCATCTACCTGTTGCTGGGTTCGTGGCAACAAAAGGGAGTCAAAATACTCATCTTTTATTTCCGAAATTCTCAAGATGGTATCCCCTGCCTGAACATAATCCCCCTCTGCCACATACCAGCGCTCAATTCGGCCAGGAATAATGGAGTGAATGGTTTGGGGCCTTTGATCGGGTCGTAAGGCGGTTACATAGCCTTTTGAACGAATATTCTGAGTCCAAGGCAAAAAGAGTAGGAGAAAGAAAAACGCAATTACCCAAGCGAGAATTTTTACTCGCTTGTACCCTAATTGCTGGGGATGGGAAAGGACCAAACTTTGGGCTTCAGTAAAAGGAAATAAATCCTTAATCCTATTTTTTGAAATATTCAACATGCCTATTTCTTTTTAAAGCGTAAATAATCTTCAAATTTTCCTTTAAAAACTATTTTTCCAGAGTCCATCAAAATAATTTCGTCCGCCTGCTTTTGTACCTGTTCTTCATCAGAGATCATCAAGAGCGTCCAAGGACCATGAAGGATATGTTGAATCATTTTTTCTTTTACCAATGGATCAACATAATTGAGTACATTCTCCATGATCAGGGCTTTGGGTTCGCCAACTAAGCCTCTTGCTAATAAGATTTGGTGAGCAATGGTTTTAGACAATCCTTTTCCCTCCGGCTGGAGGACGGTATAAAGTCCGAGAGGGATTTGATAGATATATTCGGTCAGCCCCACCAATTCAATGATTTCATTTAACTTTTCCGATGGGCATTCTCTACCCAAACAAATATTTTCGTGTATGGTGCCGTTGAAAATTTGTTGAAGCTCAAGGAAATCCCCAACCATACCTCTAAATTTTTCTAGGTTGATCAGCTCTAGGGAAAGGTCATTGACCAAGACTTTGCCTTGGTACTGTTCGTACAACCCAGCAAACAACGCCATCATGGCACTTTTCCCACTTCCACTCTTACCCGTAACGACTACCTTTCTTCCAGGATCTATGGTCAAGGTAACCCCTAACAATAGGGGTTGATTTGCATCTGCAGGCTGAAAATGCACCTCTTCCATGCCAAATTTCAATCCTCCAGAAAGAGGCTCTATTACTTTATCACTTGGTTCATGATGCTCCAAATCCAAGTCCATAATTTGGCCTAATTTATCAACAGAAACCAAGGTATCGTAAACCGTTTCTAAGGAAAGAATAAGTTTTTCAACCGAATTTACTACCAGCACTATGATGACTTCCGCAGCAACAAATTGACCAATAGAAATTTGATCATTGATCAACAATAAGCTTCCAGCTACAAGCAAACTGGTACAATTAATACCTTAAATCCTACCATCACCTTATATTGAAAAATCAACACGTTGAAATGGTTTGATCTAAATTCTATGTATTTCTGAAGCAGCTTATCTGCACGCATGATGGGTAGATTGGTCGTACCCACGAGTTTAAAAGAATTGAGAGTCCGACCCACCTCCTCTAACCAAAAAGCTGTTTTATACTTGTAGTTGGATTCCTGCAGGGCTGTATTCATTCCCTTTGGTGCAGAGAAGTAAAAAATCAATCCTAAAATCCCTAAAAGTCCTAATCCAAAAATAATAAAGCTTGGGTGATAGAAGGAAAGTAGCAATAAACCAAAAACTACTTGAAGCAAGGCCGATGAAAAATCAATGAGAATTTTTGCCATTCCTTTTTGCAAGCTTACCGTATCAAAAAACCTATTCACGATTTCGGGTCCGTACTTGCCATGCAGGATCTCTGTCTTTATTCTAGGCAATCTATAGGCAATCGAAAGTCCCGATTTAGAAAAAATTCTTTGCTGAAATTTTTCCATGATTTGCAGCTGTGAAATCTGCAAAAATCCGCCAAATATTACGCCTATAGCCACAATAAGTACCAAAATGATCCAAGAGGTAGTGATTCTACCTCCCAAAATAAAGTTGAGGATCGCTTGTATACCCAAAGGCAATGACAGCGTAATCAAGCCATTGAGAACTGCATAAAAATAAATGGCATAAACTTGATTCTTTTCTTCATTTAAAATGGAAAAAACCCTCTTAAGCGGAGTACTTATAAATGTTTGATACATTATATAATGGCTTTTGTCACGAGTTGATGAAAGAAATTATACCTAACCTCATGGCTAGCTTCCGCATCCACCATACCTGGCAAATGCTGAGCATTGAAGGATTGCAGCAAGGCAGATTCCATGATGGTAGAAACTAAAAATTTAGGGAAAGGATAATCGGGATTAATTTCTTTGACGATAGAAGAAATTCGGTCTCCAAATTTGTACACCTGAGAAAAGATTCCCGAAGCATGTTCTTCATCTACTTCCTTGGTCAGGTAGCCTTTTATTGATTCATGAACTACAATAGTTCTCAAGATTTCAGGGTCTAAAAAATCGTTTTGACGGTACATAGGACCGTCCACGAGCAAGTGAAGAGCGATTTCGAGTCGGTCCTTTGCATCGGTAATATTGGCTGTGGAAAATACAAGATTATGCTCCAGCCAAACCCAATACCAAGCATTGAGATAGAGTAACAATCTATGCTTATTTTCAAAATAACGGTAGATAGCGGGCTCGGTACTCCCAATGATTGCTGCCAATTTCTTAAAGGTAAATTGTTCCATTCCTAGCTTATGAATCAACAATGCCCCTTCTTTTACTATCGAAAGCCCTAATTCCGAACTGTAAGGATCCTTCAAATACAAGTTGGAATTGACATCTACCTTGAGTTTTCTTAAAATGGAATCCATTTTTTAGTTTTTTATATTGTCTTAAACGCAAAAAAAATAAAAAAGTTTGCTTTTCCATTGTTTTTGTTAGTATTAATAACAAAAAAAATACCAATCCTAACGATACTCTTTAAAAATATAGAGTTTAGGATCTTTTTTTTCAATTAAAAAGTGAGGTGAGGGAGCGGCCTACGATTTACCATCCCTTATAGAAAGGAACAAGGTGCCTGATGGTAAAGCGCTGAAGGTACTGTTGGAAGGTGAGCTAGCCTGTAGGTAAAAAGTTTATCGAAGTTCCTCCAAATCAAAATCTTTTCCAATTCCCCAACGAAGCAATTCTTCAAGGGTATACCATTCTAGGGTGTCCAGGTCTTTGACAGAGAAATTATCCCCAGAAATGCGAGACATTATCTCAATAATCCTTACTTCCCCTTGATTGACAAACCTGTAGATTCTTCCTACTCGCAAATTGTCTATAGCCAGGGCCATTACTTCTTATCTTGAATAAGGACTCCAGTAGCTTCAAAAGTGATTTCCTTTTTGGGAGCGGTAATTGCCTCTACTTCCTGCTTGGTTTTTCCTTGATCCTCAGCATAGTGTCTAAGAGTCTCAATATCAGTCTCTGTCACCTTAGCCACTCCCTCCAAGACTATGGGGAATCCTTGGGAATTGGTAGGAATAAAAAAACCATAATCTTTAAAAGTTACTCGCATGGAATTCCCATCAGGAAGTTTCATGGCAAACCAGCACCCTTTTTTGGTACAAACTTCATCGATAATCCCCCTAATTTTTCCTTGGTATGTCCCGGAATTAGAAAGTTTACTCACCAATTCTCCTGGACTGATGGCTGAAGTCGCTTCAACCAAGTCTCCATAATGTCCCGGCACTACCTCGACTTCTCCCACTACTTCACGATGCGTAGCAGTGGCCACTACTGCCTTTTGTTGACAAGAAGAAACGATACTGCCTAGAGCTAGGGAAAGGAATATAACGGAATATTTCATGCCTATTTTTTTTTCAAAACTAAGCAAAACTAGAAGTAGGAAAAAAAATATTCTTCATAGGATTATGTTACGAAAAATAGTAATCCTATTGGAGACTAAGTTTATCTTAAATAAAAACCCCTCTCCTGATTGACTAAATCAAAAAAAGAAAAACTTTTCTATTAATTTCACTAATAAATCATCTGTTTTTTTAACAATGCTGTAATTTTACAGCCTACACGAATCGCTCCCAGGCTCATGTCCCTTACCAAAAAATTTATAATAGACTTCGATAGTACCTTTACCCGGGTGGAAGCCCTTGATATTTTGGGAGAGATCAGCCTTGCTGGGGACCCCAAGCAGCAAGAAAAACTTCAGGAAATCAAAACCATTACCGATAAGGGCATGGATGGCTCCCTCACCTTTCGAGAAAGTTTGGAACAACGCTTGAGCATCCTGCAAGCAAACAAAACCCAGATCACGGAATTGATTCAGGTGCTCAAACAAAAAGTTTCCAAATCTTTTGAGCGGAATAGGGAATGGCTAAGTGAGAATGCGGAGGATGTATTTATCATTTCCAATGGATTTAAGGATTTTATCATCCCCATTGTGAGCGATTATGGCATCAAAAAAGAAAATGTCTTTGCCAACGACTTGCATTACGATGAACAAGGAAATATCATAGATTTTAACCGGGATAATCCCCTTTCTAAAAACAATGGGAAATCAGAGACCATAAAAAACATCAAACTGGAAGGGGATATTTATGTCATTGGAGATGGCTACACCGACTATGAAATCAAAGCTTCCGGGCTAGCCAATAAATTTTATGCTTTTACCGAAAACGTACATCGTCCGAAAGTTACCAGCCAAGCAGACCATATCGCACCTAGCTTCGATGAAATCTTGTATATCAATAAATTGAATACCAAATTTTCTTACCCCAAAAGCAGGATAAAAGTCTTGCTTTTGGAAAATGTACATCCCATCGCTGTGGAGTTGCTCAAAGAAGAAGGCTACCAAGTAGAAGTGGCCACGGGAGCCATGAGCGAGGAAGAGCTCTGCGAGAAAATCAAAAATGTATCCATTCTCGGTATTCGATCAAAGACTACCGTGACCAAGAAAGTATTGGAAAGTGCCAACCGACTTCTTGCGATTGGTGCTTTTTGCATTGGCACCAACCAAATAGATCTAGAAGAATGTCAGCGAAAAGGTATTGCCGTATTTAATGCGCCTTTCTCCAATACCCGTTCGGTGGTAGAAATGGCTATTGCCGAAATTATTTTTTTACTTAGAAGATTACAGGACAAATCCCAAGGAATGCACCAAGGTATTTGGGACAAGTCTGCTCATGGATCTTTTGAAATACGAGGCAAAAAACTGGGAATTATAGGCTATGGTAATATTGGAGCGCAACTTTCCGTCTTGGCTGAAAACCTGGGTATGAACGTTTTTTATTACGATGTCATCGAAAAGTTGGCCTTAGGAAATGCCACCAAACTACCATCCTTAGAAGCCCTACTCTCCACCTGCGATGTGGTGACTTTGCATGTAGACGGAAGAAAAGACAATACCTGCCTTCTGGATAAGGAAAAAATAGCCTTGATGAAAAAAGGAGCCATCCTAGTCAATCTGAGCAGGGGCCATGTGGTAGAAATACCCGCACTCAGAGAAGCACTACTATCTGGTCACTTGGCCGGATGCGCGGTGGATGTTTTTCCGGAGGAACCTAAAAACAACAAAGAAACATTTGAGTCGGAATTGCGAGGATTACCCAATACCATTTTGACACCCCATATAGGAGGAAGCACCTTAGAAGCCCAGGAAAATATCGCCAGATTTGTACCTGGAAAAATCATGGAATATATCAACACGGGGAATACTTACAATTCAGTGAATTTTCCCAATATCCAACTTCCTTTTTTGAAGGATGCTCATCGCCTGATCCATCTGCACCAAAACGAGCCGGGTGTTCTTGCTAAAATCAATCAGGTATTGGCCAGCTACAACATCAACATTGTGGGGCAATACCTGAAAACAAATGAAAAAATCGGATACGTTATCACGGATATTGACAAGGTATATGCCGCAGATGCTATCGAAGCCATGAAAAGTATTCCAGGAACCATCCGCTTTAGAACCTTATACTGATCACTCGATGATTCATATAAATAAAAAATGGCCCCAAAAAGGGCCATTTTTTATTACCGGTTATCGTAGTGTTTTTGGTAGTATTCTTGGTAAGCTCCCGAAGTGACTTGCTCCAGCCAAGACTCATTTTCAAGGTACCAATCAATGGTTTGATCTATACCCTCATCAAATTGTAGACTGGGTTCCCAACCCAGCTCTTTTTTTATTTTGCTGGCATCGATCGCATACCTCAAATCGTGGCCTGCCCTATCTTGAACAAAAGTAATTAGCTTTTCTGAGGTGCCTTTTTCCCTACCCAGCTTTTCATCCATTTTTTTGCAGAGCAATCTCACAATGTCAATATTTTTCCATTCGTTGAATCCTCCAATATTATACGTTTCTCCAGGTTTTCCTCGATGAAATACCACATCTATGGCTCTTGCATGATCTTTTACATACAACCAATCTCTTACATTTTCACCTTTTCCATACACAGGAAGGGGCTTATTGGACTTGATATTGTGTATACAAAGGGGAATCAACTTCTCCGGAAAATGGTTGGGACCATAGTTATTTGAGCAATTGGAAACCACCGTTTTCATGTGGTAGGTATTGGCATAAGCCCTCACAAAATGATCCGATGCTGCCTTTGATGCTGAATAAGGGGATTGTGGATCGTAGGGAGTAGTTTCTACAAAAAATCCTCCCTCATGCAAAGAACCGTACACCTCATCGGTAGAAACGTGGTAAAATAGATGCTGATCCAATGCCCCCATCCACGCCTTTTTAGCAGCATTGAGTAGATTTACCGTTCCCATGACATTGGTCTTCACAAATGCCAGAGGATCCGAGATGGAGCGATCCACGTGGGATTCTGCAGCCAAGTGGATGACATCGGTAATCCCATACGCAGCAAAAATATGGGCTAAAGCTTGCTCCTCCAGAATATCTGCTTTTACAAAGGTGTAATTGGGTGCATCCTCTACTTCTTTTAAATTTTCCAGATTGCCTGCATAGGTCAAGGCATCAAGATTTACAATCTGGTAATGAGGATACTTTTCTACAAAAAGTCGAATTACATGGGATCCAATAAATCCAGCACCTCCAGTGATTAAAATAGTTTTTGACATATTAGATTTGATAAAAGTGTTTGTACCAAGAAGTGAAACTCTCTACCCCCTGCACTATTTCTGTAGAAGGATGATAACCCACATCGCGGGCCAAATCACTCAAGTCCGCATGGGTCTCCAACACGTCTCCGGGTTGTAAAGGCAAATATTCTAGTTTCGCTTTTTTTCCCAATCCTTTTTCCAGTGCAGTAATAAAATCCATCAGGGGCACCGGTTTGGAATTTCCCAGATTGTAAATTCTAAAGGGTGCAGAAGAGCGTGAAGGATCAGGAAGTTGAGGATCAAAGTTGGGATCGGCTTGTGCGGGTTGATCTGCTACCGCTACCAAGCCTAAAACTATATCGTCAATGTAGGTAAAGTCCCGCTTCATTTGTCCACGATTGTATACCGCAATGGGCTCTCCTTTGGTAATGGCATCTGCAAATAAGAAATAGGCCATATCTGGCCTTCCCCAAGGCCCATACACCGTAAAAAACCTCAAACCGGTAGTGGGAATACCAAAGAGATGGCTGTAGGTATGGGCCATTAATTCGTTTGCTTTTTTAGTACTCGCATACAAGGAAATGGGATGATTGACTTCATCTGAAGTAGAAAAAGGCATTTTTTGATTCATTCCATAAACCGAACTAGAAGAAGCATAAACCAGATGTCTCACTGGAAAGTGTCTGCAGCATTCCAAAAGCTGAAGGAAGCCCATGAGATTGCTTTGCAAGTAGACATCAGGGTTTTCTAAAGAATAGCGAACACCAGCCTGTGCTGCCAAATGTATGACTACAGAAAAGTCCTGTGCTTCAAAAAGACTTAGCATAAATTCCTTATCTACGATATTGGCCTGAACAAATCGAAAGTTGGAATATGCAGAAGATGAAATAAGCGTGCCAGGGTGAATTTCACCTGCAGCAATACCCAGTTGAGCAAGACGTGCCAGCTTAAGTTGAGGATCGTAATACTCGTCGATGGAATCTAAACCTATGACCTGATCCCCTCGATGTATCAAAAATTTGGCCACATGGTAACCAATAAATCCAGCTGCCCCGGTGACAAGGTAGTTCATGGCCTAAGGGTTGGAATATAAACAAGTTTTGTTCTCATAATTAAAAAATTTATCCATGTTGAAGGACTCTTTCGTAATTCTGTAAAAGTTGAGTATGGAAGGATTTCCGATCGTAGTGCTTTTCTACTTCGTGAGCAAGTTGCTCGGCGCAAGCAGCCATGAAATCGCGCTTGACAAAGGCAAACTCAATGGCCTCTTTCAATACCGAAACATCACCTGCAGGGTATATCAAACCTGACTTTTTTTGCACAACCAAGGAGGTATTGCCTACACCATCTGAACAAATAACAGGAACCTGCATGGCAGCGGCTTCCAACAGGACTGTAGAAAACCCTTCTTGATCAGAAGGCTGCACCAACACGTCTGCCAGGGCCAAATGATGCTCTATATGATCTGTCCAATCAATATGTATAATCTTGGCATGTTCGTTGACGTGTTGAGCCGTCTCGGTAGAAATGGCTCCTTCCTCACTTTTATCCCATGGCCCAATGAGTACCAATTTTGAAGCGGATAAAATCTTGGAACTTAGAAATGCAGCTACCAAGTCTTCTGTACCTCTCTGCTTACTTAATCCTCCCACAACCATCAGGATAAACTCATTCTCCCCAGGCAAAATGCGCATGGTCGCAGCCACCAAATGATTTTCTTTTAGGGCGCTTCGATTGAATTTAGATAAATCAATTCCATTGGACGAACCCTTGCCTACCAACTTCAGTTTTGAATCCGAAACCAAGGACTTAGAAGAAAAGTAATTTAACATCCCCGTAGAAATTACCCAAAGCTCCGAAGCTTTCGCAAAGGTCCACTTTTCAGTAAATCGTAAAGAATTTTCTTTCCCCGGCTTACCTCCGCTGAAGGGCATGTCTGACACCGTATGGATACGGTGGCTAATACCAGCAAAAGATGCTGCAAGCATGGACAAAAAACCTGCCTTGGCACCATGGCTATGTACCATGTCTGGTTTTTCTTTTTTAAAGAGACTTACCAAGTTCAAAAAACACGTAAAATCATGAATGATATCCAATCCCTTGGCAAAGGGTATTTCTACATGAGAAACCCCTTCAGAAGAACAAACCTGAAAAACTTCCCTTCCATCTGCACTTACCAAGATAACCTCCCATCCTTTTTCTCTCAAAAATTTAAATTGCCCTGCTAGGGTAATCTTAAAGGTGATCGGCTCAGTAGAAATACGTAGGAGTTTGGGCATTAGGATGACAACAAGTACACAAAGTTAAAATTTTATCAGAAGAAGTTATTTAAAAATTATGTGGATAGAAAAAGAAGGGAATTCTCCTTCATTCAACTTTACTTCTAGACAAAATATGGGGCATTTTGGTGTTGAAAGATGCTATTGACAAGAATAATTCCTTGAAATCTTAAAACTTATACCTTCCTTTTTAGTTAAAATTTAGTTTTTTATTTATTAGAATAATATAATTTTTTATTTTAAAAATAATATAAAATTATTTTTTATTTTAATTATTTTAATTAATTTTATGTAGGATTATAAAATTTTTAAAATTTAATTTTTAAGTGAAACTATTTTTTTAAGAAGGGCTATCCAGCATTTTTTTCCTTCTTACTTTTTAGCTTACGTCATGCAAAAAAGCCCCGTACCTACGGGGCTTATAAGTCAAGATGAACTGAGAATTAATCAAAAAGCTCAGCAAGTTTACTTTCTAAACTAGGTCCTCTCAAATCCTTGGCAATGATTTTTCCATCAGGATCAATCATGTAGGTAGCAGGTATGGCTTGAATCTGATACAATTCAGCTGCTGCAGAATTAAAATATTGCAAATCAGAGACGTGAGTCCAAGTAAGTTTGTCGTCGGCTATCGCTTTTACCCAATCTTCTTTAGTCCTATCAAGAGAAACTCCAAAAACCTCGAATCCTTTATCTTTGTATTGTTTATACAAGCGAACAACATTAGGGTTTTCTATTCTGCAGGGTTTACACCAAGCAGCCCAAAAATCAATCATTACGTACTTCCCTCTGAGGTCAGACAATTTAATTAGTTTTCCATTTGGATCCGGAAGCTCAAAATCAGGAGCTATTTGCCCTACAGCCAAGGCCCTCATTTCGTCCAATTGCAACTTCATTTGCTGAATACTAGGGGTACCTGGATAATTTTCATTCAGTCTTGTGATGAGCTCATCCAAAAAAGGAAAATCGTTTTGAGGATTTAATAAACCTATCGCAGACATGGCGGCAAAGGAATCACCCATGCTATTAATCATGGCTTTGACGTTCTCCGCTTGTTGGGATTCTAAGATAATGGCGTCTTGTTGAATTTTTTTGATGGCTTCAGCATCATTTTTACTCATTGCCTCATAGTATTGTTCATTGAGGAGGTTGACCTTGACCTGGTAATCGTCCATCAATTTTTCCAATTTCAGCATCTCCTTGCTATCGCTAGATCCTTCAATTTGAAGACTGCTGGGCTGATTTATATCGTAAGTAACGGATACATCTTCATCGAGTAGAGCAAGTTTGACGATGCGTTGCCCGTAAAGATTCAATTCATAAAAGGTAGGCGAGGTAACTTCTACTTCGTAGCTAAACTCCCCCGATCCATTGATTTCTAGGGTATCGAGCACCTTGGGGCTGGCTTCTGTGTATTGAGATAAAATCAAGAATCCATTCTTAGGAGGATTCCCAATCTTACCACTAATTTGAACTACCCCTTCCGATATAGATTTATTTTCTCCACAGGAGAAAAAAGCCAAAGTGGCTGCTGTCAAAATTCCGATCATACTATTTTTCATAGATTTAATTTTGCAATAATTCTTTCAATTTTAAAGTAGTGAGCTTGGGATCTGCTTTTCCTTGGGTTTTCTTCATGACTTCTCCCATAAACATCCCCAACAGGCCCTTTTTTCCAGATTTGTACTCCACTACCTTGTGTTTATTTTCCATCAATACTTCCTGAATAATCGGCAGTAAAACTTCTACATCTTTTTCTTGGATTAGGTTCAATTTCTGGGCCAAAGCAAAAGGTGAAGATCCAGGAGATTTTAAAAGTTCAGGGAATATTTTTTGGGAAGCAATAGAAAAAGATAGCATACCCTCTTCTACCAAGGCGATTAGTTCTGCTAAGATTGGAGTAGAAATTGGAAAATCCTTTATTTCAATGGCATATTCATTTAAATAAGACTTGATAGGGCCCATGATCCAATTGGAAGCAGCTTTGAAGTGAGGACTTAGTTCACAAATCTTTTCAAAAAAATAGGCCAATTCCTTCGTTTCCGTCAGCACCCCTGCATCGTATTCTGGAAGTTTGTAATGAAGTAAAAACTTTGCATAGTAATCTCTTGGCAAAGCAGGAAGCTGATTCTTTACCTGCGTCAACCACTCTTCTGAAATTTCTATTGGACTAATATCGGGTTCTGGAAAGTATCGGTAATCATTTATGCTTTCTTTGGTTCGCATGGCTGAGGTGATACCTTTTGCTTCATCAAAGGTCCTAGTTTCTGAAATCACCCCCTTACCTTCTTCCAAGAGAGTAACCTGTCGCTCAAATTCAAATTCTATAGCGCGAGAAAGGTTTTTAAAGGAATTCATATTCTTCACCTCCACTTTATTTCCCAACTTTAAGCTCTCTCTTAGCCTCACAGACACATTGGCATCACAACGAACAGACCCTTCCTCCATATTTCCATCACAAATGGAGAGAAACATAGCCATTTTCCTTATTTCCGTTAGACAGGCTACAGCTTCTTCAGCTGAACTGATCACCGGCTCAGTGACGAGCTCAATCAGGGCCGTACCGGCACGATTAAAATCTACTAAGGTATCGGGTACATTAGGCAGGTGAATGGACTTGCCCGCATCCTCTTCCAAATGAATTCTATCAAGTAAAATCTCCTTCTCTAAACCAGAGGATAATTTCACTACAATTTTACCCCCTTTTCCCAATGGAGCTTTATCCTGACTTATTTGATAGCCTTTGGGAAGATCTGGATAAAAATAATTTTTCCGATCAAAATGGGTAGTTCTACTTATTTCGCAGCGGCAAGCCAAACACATGTGGAGCGCATACTCAATGGCTTTTTTATTTACCATGGGCAAGGTACCTGGATGACCCAAAGTAATGACGGAGACTTGGGTATTTGCCTCTTTGCCATAACTTGTAGCATCTGGAGCGAAAAGTTTACTCCTCGTAGCCAACTGTACATGAACTTCTAGTCCAATGACAACTTGGTATTTTTTTACAAGTTCTTGTGACAGCATAAGCCCTAGTGATTTTACTGAAGCAACAATTCCTTAGCCCTTTTCAATACCTGAGGCAATCCTGAAAGGTCTTTGCCTCCTGCTGTGGCAAAGAAAGGCTGCCCTCCTCCACCTCCTTGAATTTCTTTGGCAAGTTCTCTGACGAGGGTTCCTGCATTCCATTGGAATCCAGGAAGTAATTTTTCATCTATCCAAACTGCTACCTGTGGCTTTTCATCTATTGCAGCCGCTAAAATAATGATGGACTGATCTACTTCTTGCTTCAATTCGTAAATCAACTTTTTCAATGAATCTGCTGAGGGAAGTGCCACCGAAGCTATCAATAGCTGCTTACCCTCCTTGGACACAAATTGTTTTTTAAGTTCTTGCTTTAATCCAGCTGCCTTTTCAAGGTGTAGCTTTTCTAATTCTTTTTTAAGCTCGCTTCTCTCCTGAAGCAAACTTTCTATGGCTTTCTTTACATCTTTGGGTTGTTTGAGAAGTTCTTGCACTTCTTTGAGCAAAGTTTCCTGTTGCCGGAGGTAACGCTCAGCACTTACTGAGGTAATGGCCTCAATTCTACGAACGCCAGAAGAAATGGATCCTTCTGAATTAATCTTAAACAAACCAATTTGACCCGTGGCTTCGACGTGAGTACCCCCACATAGCTCTATAGAAAAATCAGCACCAAACGTAATCACTCGCACCACCTCCCCATATTTTTCTCCAAAAAGGGCCGTTGCTCCCATTTTTTTTGCGTCAGCCAGTGACACATTTCTTTGTTCCCAAAGAGGAATATTTTCTCTGATTTTGGCATTGACAATGTCTTCCACCTGAGCCAATTCATCGTCGGACATTTTCCCAAAGTGGGAAAAGTCAAATCGCAACAACTCCTCATTGACCAAAGACCCTCTTTGTTGGATGTGGTCCCCCAAGACGGATTTTAGAGCCGCTTGGAGCAAGTGAGTGGCAGTATGATTGCTTTTGGTCAACTGCCTTTTCTCTTGATTTACTTCGGCAAAGAAGGGTAAATCAGGCTGAGAGGGGAGTTTTTCTACTAAATGAACAATAAGATCATTTTCCTTTTTGGTATCAATTACCCTAATTTTTTCAACACTTGAAGTCAAGGTTCCCGTATCTCCCACCTGTCCCCCACTTTCAGCATAGAAAGGGGTTTTGTCAAGCACGAGTTGGTAGCGTGATCCTTTCTTATCGGTTATAGTGCGGTATTTAATGATCTGAGCAAATCCACTTAAGGTATCGTAACCTGTAAATTCCACTCCAGCATCTTCTTGAAGTAAAATCCAATCTCCAGTCTCTTGCTCAGAGGCTGCTCTAGATCGGGTCTTTTGCTTCTCCATTTCTTGTGAAAAACCTATTTCATCCACAGAAAATCCATTTTCCCTAGCAATTAGGGAAGTGAGGTCTAAGGGGAAACCGTAGGTATCGTAAAGTTCAAATGCTATTTTTCCCGATACCATTTTTTCTCTTTTCCCAATCAACTCGATTTTAATCGCATCAAATTTTCGAAGCCCATTCTCTAGGGTTCGCAAAAAGGAAGTCTCTTCCTCCTGGATCACTTTGGAGATAAAATCTTGCTGCACCTTTACCTCTGGGAAAATATCTCCAAAATTTTCTGATATCAGAGGAGTTAGTTCATGCAAAAAGGGTTGGTGAAAACCTAAAAAGGTATATCCATACCTTACTGCTCTACGGAGAATTCTTCGAATGACATATCCGGCCTTATTGTTGGAGGGAATTTGACCATCGGCTATGGTAAAGGAAATGGCTCGGATATGATCCACAATCACTCGAAAAGCTATGTCTGTAGGTTCGTCCTTCCCGTAAGCTTTTCCCGATTTTTTTTCTAAAAATTGAATAAATGGCGTAAAAAGATCGGTATCGTAATTGGAAGATTTATGTTGAATTGCTCGTACCAATCGCTCAAAACCCATTCCGGTATCCACATGCTTGGCGGGTAGCTCTTTCAAACTCCCATCGGCAAGTCGATTAAACTGCATAAATACCAAATTCCAAATCTCTATGACCTGGGGATGATCGTTATTGACCAATTCCCTTCCCGGCACCTTAGCTCTTTCTGCAGCTGATCGTAGATCTACATGGATTTCAGAACATGGTCCACAAGGTCCAGTATCGCCCATCTCCCAGAAATTATCCTTTTTGGATCCCATGATGATTCGGTCTTCCGATACTATTTCTTTCCAGATGGCATAGGCTTCATGATCTTTGTCCAACATATCTCCTGCATCTCCTTGAAAAACAGATACATAGAGAAGATTTTTTGGTATTCTGTATACTTCAGTAAGCAATTCCCACGCCCACTCAATCGCTTCTTTTTTGAAGTAGTCCCCAAATGACCAATTTCCCAACATCTCAAACATGGTATGGTGGTAGGTATCCACGCCCACTTCTTCCAGGTCATTGTGCTTTCCACTCACCCTTAAGCATTTTTGGGAATTGGCTACACGGGGATATTTGGCCACTTCATTGCCCAAGAACGCGTCTTTGAATTGATTCATGCCCGCATTGGTAAACATGAGCGTAGGATCATTCTTGACCACTATGGGAGAGGAAGGAACAAATTGGTGCTGTTTGGATTGAAAAAATTCAATAAAGGTGCTTCGTATTTTTTTTGCTTCCATGGAAGAAAGGGTACAATTCTTTTAACTTTTGATTCACCTCAGGCAGATGCCTAGGGCATAAGGCACAAAATTAATAGAATTGACGGGCTTATGCACACTTAGAGCTGGAAATTGAAAAATGCTCTAAAGGGCCAAAACCTAGCCCAAAGCTTCCAGAAATATTTTGGTTAGTTTTTTTACTTGTATCTGGTAAGGCTGATTTGTATTTATTAGGTGTTTAAAATTTTAAAAATTTTTAATATATAAACTATTATTATTCAATAATTTATAATTTATTTTTTAAAGTATTACTTAATGTTTTTTTGATTTTTAGAGGGACTATTTTTATGTTTCCTGAAATAGTTTCTAAATAAAAAATTGTGCTGCAATGCTTCTAAATCCTCTTGAAGTACCAGGCTGCTTTGTTCTGTATTTCGTAAGATTCTCAAAACCTGAGACCTAAGGGCCGTATCAGAAAGCAAAAGGCCAGCTACTCCCTGGCCATGCTCTAATTTGGTAGATATGATTTGAAGCTTTTCCATAAATTGGGCAGCATGCAAACTTGCTAGCTCCAGCTGTCTCAAACTATTTTCCCATTGAATGGCCGAAAGGGTATCTACAAATAGTTTATTTACCAGACCGTTTCCCTCATGAAGTTGTTGCATCATAGCCTTACCCTGTTCAGCCACTTGGGTAGCGCTATTGGCTGTACGATGAAACTCTTCCAAAGTACCCTTCAATTCACTAGGTATACTAGGATCAGAAAGCAACACCCAAAGTGCCTTGCTTTGTGCTAATTTGGCGGTGATGGTATTCAAATTTATTAGAGTAGACTCCAAAGACCCACTCGACCGGTCCAACTTACCCCACAACGCCTCCGAAGTTACTTGTGGCAAAGGATACAATACATCTCCTTCCTCTATAGGGCTTGATGGGCCTTTTTGATCATGGATTTGCAAGATTTTATTTCCCATCAAACCATCCGAATTGATGGTAGTCCTTGCATTTTTCTGGATGAAACGCGCCATGGATTTTTGAATCAACAAATGAACCTCTATGACAGAATCGTTGTGCATCCGAAGTTGTCTCACCGTACCGATATCCATGCCTTTGAATCGAACATTATTTCCAGGCATCAAGCCATTCACTTCCGCCACTTGGGCGGTTATACGAATAGAAGAGCCAAAAATATTTTGATTTTTTCCAATCATATACAGGGAGAAAATCAAAAATAGTAGCCCCGAAATTACCAGCAGGCCTAATTTGGTGTTGGAAAGTGTATGCGATTTATTCATAATCCCTAAAAAAAATTTTAACCTTAGGATCAGCATGATGCCTAAGTTGATCAAAAGTATCGTCGGCATAATTTTTACCCTCAATAAGCATGATGACTCGATTGGAAGTAAGGCGAATGCAGCTCAAGTCATGAGAAATCAGGATAGAGGCAGTATTGTATTTATTTTGAATTTTTAGAATCAATTCACTTATTTCTCTCCCTGTCACCGGATCCAATCCCGTAGTAGGTTCGTCGTATAAAATCACCTTGGGTTTTAGAATAAGCATTCGGGCCAAGGCAATTCTTTTTTTCATCCCCCCAGACAATTCTGAAGGCATCATGTGCTGGGTATGAGATAAACCCACATCATCTAGAGCTTCTTGCACCGCTGTTTCAGCATGAGCCAAACGGTCTTCTTCACTCCAATGTCTTCGCAATGGAAATTCTAGATTTTGCTTGACGGTCATGGAATCGTACAAGGCATTGCTTTGAAAGAGAAAACCAACATCCTTTCTAAGTTCGTCCATTTGCTCTTGATTCAATTGGGAGATATCCTTTCCAAAAACGCGTATTATTCCAAGGTCTGGGTTCAACAACCGGATGATGCATTTGATCAATACGGATTTGCCAGAACCTGATTTTCCTAGAATTCCTAAATTTTCCCCTTCCATCAAAGTCAAAGAAAAATTTTGTAAGACTTTATTTTTCCCAAAGGCTAGAGAAAGTCCTTGAACCTCAAGTAAAGGGTCACCTGTCATGTAATGTTAAGTAAGTCCTAGGATATCGGTGATTTGAACAGCAATCAAATCCAGTACAAACACCAGCAAGGAAGCTACCACTACCGCTGTAGTAGCAGACTTTCCTACCCCTTCTGTGCCTTTCTGAGAAGTGTATCCTTTGTAGCAACCTACCGTACCAATAGCAAATCCAAAAAATATCGTCTTGACTAAGGAAGGAATAAAATCTCCAAAACTTAGTGCATCATAGGCTTGAAACCAGTAAAGAGTCCAACTTACCTCACCCCTGATGTTGGTTCCTAAAAACCCGCCGTACAAGGAAATCGCTATAGCTAGCAAAGACAAAATAGGTACCATGACCGTAGAAGCAAGCACCCTGGTCACAATCAAGTACTTGAAGGGATTGGTTCCAGACACTTCCATGGCATCTATTTGCTCAGTCACTCGCATAGAACCTAATTCTGCTCCTATGCCAGAGGCAATCTTTCCCGCACAAATCAAGGAAGTAATCACCGGGGTGATTTCCCTAACTAAAGAAACCGAAACCATCGCTGGAAGTAAGGAAGCCGCTCCAAATTCTACTAAAGTTGGCCTTGACTGAATGGTCAACACCAATCCCATAATAAAGGCAGTGACACTTACAAGAGTCAAACTTTTGTATCCTATCCAATAGCATTGATTGATCCATTCTTCCCACTCTTGCTTAGGTTTGATCACCACCAAAAAAAAACGAGCGATAAAGCGTGTAATTTGCCCTACTTCTTTTAAAAAATCACTTTCTAAATTCTTAATCGAATCCATAAACGATCCAAATTCACTTTTTGCAGATAAACCCCTAGTCTTGATAATCTTTCTGGATTAAACCATGATTAAAATCAGGATGGGCAAATGGATTTAAACAGGGTATTGAAATCAAGGGCTTATAGAAGTGATAAATTCACTTTTGATATGTGATAAACCTCTAAAAAAACTTAAAGGAATTCTGTATCCTTGCATACGCGTACTCATCTCCACACTTCAAACCTTACCCATGTCTTACTTGGCCCAAATAACCTCACCTACGCTGGTACTTAGTGAAGGGATTACCCGAAATAACCTCCAAAGAATGGCCATCAAAGCCAAAAATCATGGAAAAAAACTTGTTCCCCATTGGAAGACATCCCAATCCAAGGAAGTAGGACGATGGGCAAGGGAGTACGGAATTACAGAAATCACCTGTTCTTCCATAAAAATGGCGGAATACCTGAGCCAGGAAGGATGGGAAAGGATACACATTGCCTTTCCATTTAACGTACGGGAACTCCCAAGACTAAACCAACTGGCACTACGTCAACGTATGTCGGTACAAGTAGTCAATCCAGCTACTGCCGCTCTTTTGGCAAGAGAACTTAAAGCCCCCATTGATTTTTTTATTGAGATCGATGCAGGCTATGGACGTACGGGCGTACAGTTCTCCGACTCCGCCACCATAGATTCTATTTTATCGATAGCATCTGGGTGTTCCAACCTTGAATTCAGAGGATTTTATCTCCATCCTGGTCATACCTATTATGGTAAAGACAATTTAAAAATTCACCAAGAAAGTAGAGATGCCTTAAAAAGCTTAAAGGATAGGTATATCGTCCAGTACCCTAAGCTGCTGACACGCCTTGGAGATACACCAGGATGTGCAGTGGCTGAAGATTTTGGAGAAGTGGACGAATTGGGTCCTGGCAATTTTGTTTTCTTTGATTTGATGCAAGTCGGTTTAGGGAGCTGCAACAAGGAGGATATTGCGCTCTGCTTGGCTGTGCCGGTGGTAGACATTCAGCTTTCTAGAAAAGAAATTCTTATCCATGGAGGTGGTGTACATTTGGCCAAAGATGTCCTTGTCCAGGCAGATGGGAATAAAAATTTTGGAGAAGTAGTTCTGCTCCACGATCAAGGATGGACCATTCCTAAGCACTATTCTTATGTAAAAAGTATCTCCCAAGAACACGGCATTATTCAGGCTTCAGAGGAGCTCTTGGCATCCATACAGGTAGGTGATTTATTGGGAATATTGCCAGTGCACTCTTGCATGACAGCAGATTGCATGGGTTTCTATCTGGGCTTGGATGGAAAAATTATTGACCATGCAGAGGGAGCTAGGCTTTAGGTAAAAATATGGAAGACGTATATGCTATTTTCCTAGACCCTTGGGACTAAACCTGATTCAACTTCCATTTTCCCTTTCTAAAGAAATACAAGGATACCAAGGCATGCAAGGAATGGCATAAGGCTATGGCAACAAATATCCCTACATAATTTAACCCCAAAGGAAAAGCCAAGAGGTAAGCCATAGGAACCTCCAATCCTAAAAGAACAGCCGTATTGATCCAAGCAGGAGTTTTGGTATCTCCAGCGCCATTGAAAGCTTGGGTAAGTACCATCCCTATTGCGAAGAATACGTACCCCAAGACAATTATCCAAAGGCCTTGTGCTGCCACTTCTCGCACCGCTTGTTCATCGGTAAATAATCCAGCCAATTCCTCATTGAAAAGCAGGTAAATACCAGTTACGGAAGCCATAAAAATCATATTGTATTTGACGGTCAACCATACGGCCAGCTCTGCTCTCCGAGGCTTTTGAGCACCAAGATTTTGACCCACTAAGGTAGCTGCTGCACCAGAAAGACCCCAAGCAGGTAAAATGGTGAAAATCAAAATTCTGAAGGCAATGGTATAGCCTGCCAAGGCAATGGATCCAAATTCTGCATTCATTCGAGTCAGGGCCACCCAAGAAAGGGAGTCAATTAAAAACTGACCCATTCCTCCCAAGGACAATTCCATAATTTTTTTAATGGTCACCCAGGAGATCTTAATGTTTTCTGCTAAAATGCGAAGTCGGTGCTTACCATTGACCAAATGGTATACTTGATAGAGTACCCCCATACTCCTACCAAAGGTGGTTGCTATGGCCGCCCCTTCTAGCCCAAATCCTTCCCATGGCCCTATACCGAAAATGAATATCGGGTCAAGAACAATGTTTAAGCCATTGGCAAGGGCCAAAGCTCGCATGGCATGCATGGCTTGACCAGCTCCTCTAAAAGCTCCATTACACAAGAAAAGAAGCATGATGGCAGAGTTTCCGGCAAAAACAATTTTTGCATAATTGGTACCTAAGGTTAACACCTCCTGTTCTGCCCCCATCAAAGCCAATAAATCTCCGGCAAAATACCATCCCCCAAGTCCTAAAAAAACAGAAATGAATCCACCCACCACCAACAACTGAAAAGTGGCCGTTCCGGCTTCTAAGTAATTTTTTTCTCCAAATCTGCGAGAGATTAAGGCCGTCGCTGCCATACTTATGCCAAAACCAATGGCATAAGTAAGTACTATGACCGACTCGGTCAATCCCACAGTCGCCACGGCATAGGGACCAAGTTTGGCAACAAAAAATAAATCTACAATGGCAAATGCAGACTCCATCATCATTTCTAGGATCATGGGGATAGCCAAGAGGATAATTCCAGAGCGCAAGGAAAGCTTGGTAAAATCTTGCTCTTTTCCAGATAAGGCTTCCTTAATTAATTGCCAGGTCATAAAAATAAAATAGGGTTACTTCTTCCCTGCTCCTACAAAACGGAAACGAGGATGCAAAAAAACAAAAAAACCGTGAAGACACGGTTCTTTTTTTAGTATTCAAGTTCATTTGATTTACTCTATGCTTGGATTCCCAACTTTTCCAAATGTGCTTCTTTTATCTTTCTTCTTAAAATTTTACCCACATTGGTTTTTGGAAGTTCGGAAGTAAAGTAAACCTCCTTGGGCACCTTGTAATTGGTTAAAAATTCTTTAGAATGTTCAATAACTTGTTCTTCGGTAAGCGAGGGGTCTTTTTTTACAACGTAGGCGACCACCTTTTCCGTAGACTTAGGGTCAGGCATGCTGATCACCCCTACTTCTAGAACTCCCGGGCAGGAAGCCACGGCATCTTCTACCTCGTTGGGGTAGACATTAAATCCAGAAACTAGGATCATCTCCTTTTTCCTATCCACAATTTTGGTAAAGCCATCTTCATCCATAACTCCGATGTCTCCTGATTTGAACCAATCTCCGTGCATTACTAAGGCTGTTTCCTCAGGCCTATTCCAATAACCTCTCATGACTTGGGGACCCTTGATTAAAATTTCTCCTCTTTCTCCTTTAGGCACTGGATTGCCTGCATCGTCGGCAATTCTAATTTCAGTATTGGGCACTGGCATGCCTATGGTACCTATTCGCTCCGTACCATCGATAGGATTACATACCGCCACAGGCGAAGTTTCTGTCAATCCATATCCTTCGGCCAAGGCCACTCCCGTTACCTCCTTCCACTTTTCTGCGGTCACCTTCTGCACAGCCATGCCTCCGCCTACCGCAATTTTTAATGAAGAAAAATCAAGTGCTCTAAAAGACTCTTGGTTTAATAGTCCATTGAATAGGGTATTGACCCCAGTCATCACTGTAAATCGCTTTTTTGCTAATTCTCCAATAAACGCCTTCATGTCCCTAGGGTTGGTAATGAGTACGTTGTGGGCACCAATTTTTAACATGGCCAAGCAATTTACCGTAAGTGCAAAAATATGGTAGAGCGGAAGAGCGGTAATGACGATTTCCTCTTTTTCCCTCAGTTTGGATTTCATCCATGCCGAAATCTGCTGCATGTTGGCCACAATATTGCCATGGGTAAGTTCCGCTCCTTTGGATACCCCGGTAGTTCCTCCGGTGTATTGCAAAAAGGCAGCATCATCCAAGGTACAATGTACCGGTTGGAAAGAATGCTTGGCTCCTAGCTTCATCGCATTTTTGAAGGAAGTAGATCCAGGCAAGGAAAAAGCCGGTACCATTTTTTTAACGTACTTCACTACAAAATTTACTATTCCTCCTTTTAGGCCTCCCAAAAGATCCCCCAACTCGGTAACGACCAGGTGTTTGGCAGAAATTTCACTTCGAATCTTCTCTAGGTTGGAGGCAAAATTGGCAACGATCACCACTACATCTGCACCAGAATCATTGAATTGATGTCTCATTTCTGCAGGGGTGTAGAGAGGGTTGGTATTGACCACCACCATGCCTGCGCGCAAGACGCCAAACATGACTACAGGGTATTGGAGGATATTGGGCATTTGGATGGCTACCCTGGTTCCTTTGGGAAGTTTCAATTCCTTTAAGAGGTAATTAGCAAATTGGGCGCTCAGCCTATCCAATTCAGTAAAACTTAGCGTCTTCCCCATGCATTCAAATGCAGTTGAAGACCCAAATTTTTTCACGCTTTCTTCAAATAGCTCTACTACGCTACCATAGGCTTTGCAATCCACTTCTTTTTCTAAGGAAGCGGGGTAATGCTTGTACCAAGGAAAATCTTTCATCTTTATTTTATTTTGGGTGTTTCTGAGATAGTAATTACCTAAAAAAGTCCTGCAACTCCAAAAAAAATCACTTCTTATCTTTTCATGGCAAAGATAAATTAACTCAATTTTTCACATCATTGCTTGGTTCAACTTACCTTTGAAAGAGAAAGTACTTATGCTTGACATCACCGCAAATACCTCCCTTTATGACATACAAAGGCTCCCTCTATGGGAAAATGGGGAACAAGTACTAGAACGTACGGTAGCCGGAGAAGGCAATATGAATTTGGTATTGAGGATCAAGACAACTAGAAGGAGTGTCATCCTCAAGCAATCCAAAGCCTACGTCAGAAAATACCCACAGATCCCAGCCCCAATCGAACGATTGGAAGCTGAAAAATCCATCTTAGAGGCTATTTCTGATCAAAAATCAGTAGCGTCCTTTTCTCCCAAAGTATTACACTACAATGCTGAAAATTACCTCATGCTTTTGGAAGATTTGGGAAGTGGAAGTGATTTTCTAGACATCTACGCTGGGAACAAACTAATTTCTCCAGAGCAGCTTTCTATTTTGGTCGATTATCTTGTTGGTATCCACGCCATGGAT
Source organism: Bacteroidota bacterium (assembly GCA_016866385.1). Classification (GTDB taxonomy): domain Bacteria; phylum Bacteroidota; class Bacteroidia; order Cytophagales; family Cyclobacteriaceae; genus Algoriphagus. The sequence goes on along the minus strand of VGMU01000014.1, from coordinate 19,902 downwards.
TCGGTTAAAATTCCTGCGAGTAAGGCCATGAGAGCACTCAATCACCAACATATTTTTCATCTTCCTTTTTTAGCTGACAATGGCTTTAACTTGGACGGCATACAAGTCGGTCTACAGGCCTTAAGTAAGTCCTATACCTCCGACGAGCGGCTAACCGAGCAGGTAGCTTATTTAGGAAAAAGGTATTTAGAGGAAGAAGATACCTTAATCCATGGGGATTTTTATCCTGGAAGTTGGCTTAAGATAGGCTCAAATCTAAAAGTTATTGATCCGGAATTTGGGGGAATGGGTGATGCGGCTTTCGACTTAGGAGTATTCCTCGCTCATTTGGATTTGGCCAAGCAACCTCCAGGGTACGCCTCTCTAGTCTTGGAAAGGTATACCTTGCCCGTAGACCCGAAGCTAGTGCAAGGCTATCGAGGCGTTGAAATCCTTAGGCGTATACTAGGTCTGGCACAATTGCCCCTCGCTTTGAGTTTGGAAGAAAAGTCGCGTCTTTTGTCTCAAGCAAAAACCTTAGTCCTTTCTTAAATGAAAAAAATTGCTTCCTTCATATTCATCTCATTTTTACTTTCCTGCGCAAGTAAAGAAAATGAATCACCTCGGGTTGAATTTTCAGAGGCAGAAAAAACCAACTCAGGTCTTACTGAAGCGGATTTGTACGATAAAATTCTTGGCATGATGGTAGGAGCTGCCATAGGAGATGCCATGGGCGCCCCTACTGAAATGTGGACCAGGGCCTCGATTCAACTGGAATATGGTTTTGTGGATGGCTTGGATTCCATGGTTCGTGAGAGTTCTCCCGAGGGGATTTGGAAACCTAACCTGCCTGCTGGTGGAACTACCGACGATACCCGATGGAAAAATTTAGGGGTAGAGTATTTGCTGACCCAGTCAGAGGAGAGCCTGGATGCCAAGAAGTTTGCTGCGCATGTGCTCAAGAAGTACGAAGAAAGCTTGAATGAACTAAAAAGCACCGAAGGAACATCCATTGAACCGTACGAAATTGCCCTCATGAAGGCCAATTGGCTTTCAGAATGGGCAAAAGTGAGTGAACCTTTTGTATCAGGCGACATAACCGCATACTCAGATTCTTTATCTAAATTTTATGGAGGAGAGATGGTTTGTGCAGGATTATTGTATGCTCCAACGCTAGGAGTATTTTTTCCTGGAGATCCAGAAAAAGCCTATCAAGAAGCTTACAAGCTAGCTATTTACGACTTGGGCTATGCCCGTGATCTGACCGGATTGGCGGCAGGTCTTACAGCAGCCGGCATGGCTCCTGGTGCTGATAAAGAAAGTATGTTGGCCACCCTACGATTAGACCCTCAGGGATATTTTCAAAGCCGATTGGTAGGTAGAAGCTCCCATAAATTGCTTAAAGAGGCCTTGGGAATAGTTCAGGAGGCAAAAAAATTAGATTCTTTGCCCTCAAAATGGAATCCAAATCATCCTGGATTGACATATGCTTACAGCGAGTTGGATCGACGGCAACAAGACATGCCCTTTCATGCGGGGGAAATTTATTTGCAGTGCCTTACTGCCCTACTTTTTGCAGATTTTGACTTTATGGGAACCCTTACTTTTCTAAGTAATTATGGAAGGGACAATGACACCACAGCCTCCTTGGCGGGAGGAATTTTAGGAGCTTGGTATGGATTCAATAAATTGCCCATGAAAGAGCGTGAAAAAGTGCTCCAAGTGACTAAGAAGGAATTGGGCATCGACCTGGAATCCCAGGCTTCAAAACTTACCCAACACCTAATTTCAGAAGGTAAAAAATAAGTTAACGACGTGGGTTAAAAGGTATATCCCATACCTACCCCTGCAAAAAGAGGCCAAAACCCGTTGTTATTGAAGATGGGGGTCAGATTTACTCTCCAGGAGAAGCCTCCATCTAAGGGTATTTTTCTGTAACCTATGTTCATGGTTCCCATGATATTAGGACTTCCATCGATGGGAAGAATAAAGTTATAATCATTATCTACAGACTGCATAGTGCAAATGTACACTCCATTCGCGTCGTAGTATCCAGATTGGCAATACGTGTAACGCTCATTTTTAAATCCTAAAAAGGTCATTCCTAATCCTAATTCAAAAAAATGCGTGTCTTTACCATATAATTTATTGACCAAAACGGGCAAGGAATAAAAGGATTCTCCTTCGATTCCAAATCCTCCAGCACCCACACGCATGCCCCAAGAATCAACTCGTTGCTTGTCAAACCGAAAATCATAGTTAAAACTGTAAGCTAGGCCTGATCCACCAAGTTCTAAAAAAACAGAACGATGAGGAACCGCTTTGTCTTGACCAAAAATGTGAAGTGATAGAAATAAAAATAATGAGAGAAAAGCTAACTTTTTCATACCGGGTTTCGTTTTCATGTGCGAAGATAAACGCAAATTCATTTTTAAAGGTTATTAGAGGTAGATTTGTATTAACAATGATCAAATCACCTCTCTTCAACATAGTAAATTTGATTTTTCCAGCTTAATAACTTTGTTTCCACGTCTATTCTCCATCTACTACCATGATTAAAAAAATTTTTCTAGGACTGTTTGCAACCGCTATGGTTTTGGCAATTGTCTACATGCTTGGTTCCTCTTTAGCAACCAAACCTTTGATGGTTTCCTTTCCTCAAGTCCCTAATGAACCCGAGAAACTAGAAGCTTATCTCCGACAGAGGGAGGATACAGTAAAGGGGATGAAACCAGGTAACCAAGCCTATATCCAATGGGCAGATTCTACCACCAAGCAAAAGACTCCATATTCCATAGTTTACATTCACGGATTTGGAGCCAGCCCCATGGAAGGTGGTCCAGTGCATCGATTTTTAGCTACTCATTTTGGAGCCAATTTATACGTGACCCGACTCCCTGAGCACGGGATAAGCAGGGCCAATGGTATGGAATATTTGACAGATCAAGCCCTGGTAGATGCAGCGGGAGAAGCCTATCAGGTAGGTAAAAGTCTTGGAGAAAAAGTTATAGTAGTGGGCACTTCTATGGGAGGTACACTAGGACTATTGCTCGCTAGCCAGCAGCCGGATATTCATGCTTTGGTGCTCTATTCCCCAGCCATTCGAGATGAAAGTAGGCTCTTGGAAAGTTTGTTTAAACCCTGGACCTTTTGGGTAATGAAGCATACCCTTTTGGAGAATGGAGTGAATTATCAGGCTCGAGAAGGGGAAAAAGGAGACTATTGGTCAGAAGAATACCATGCCAATGGCTACGAAAGTTTGGCTGTACTCATGTACAGCGCCATGGTTCCAGAAACTTTTTCCAAAGTAAAACAACCTGTATTTCTAGGGTATTATTTCAAAAATGAAAATGAAAAAGACAAGGTAGTGTCCGTAGCTAAAATGCAAGAAATGTTTACCCAACTAGGTACTCCCACAGACAAGAAAAAGGAATTGGCCTTTCCTAATACGGGAGATCATGTCATCGCCTCTTCCATCACTTCGAACGATTGGCAGAGCGTATTATTCCAAACCATAGATTTTTTAGAGCATGTAGCAAAAGTTCCAGCCAATGCAGCTTACCAATCGCGGGTAGCAGAAATGACAGAAGCTACAAGGCTTTTGGACAGCATCCGTTGAACCGACAAGATGAAAAAAAAGGGAGGCTAACACCTCCCTTTCAGCTTAAATAAACCTATTGATAAGGTTTTCAAAATATTCTTGTTTACCACTAATTTGGGCAGGTTCCCCAACTTGTAGCGCATAGGACCTCAAATCTTCCAAAGTAAGTTTTTCTTCTTCAAATGCTTTTCCTTTTCCGCTATCGAAGCTAGCATATCTATTCTTTCTTCGCTCTAAGTAATCTGACTTCTCCATCACATCTGCAGCTATAATCAAACCTCTAGCGAAAGCATCCATACTTCCAATATGAGCCAGAAATAAATCCTCTGGATCGGTTGAATTTCTTCTGATTTTTGCATCAAAATTGACCCCTCCTCCTTGCAGACCTCCTGCGGCGAGGATGATCAGCATGGATTCTGCCAGTTCTTGTAAGTTGAGTGCAAATTGATCAGTATCCCATCCATTCTGGTAATCACCACGGTTGGCATCGATGGATCCCAGCATACCACAATCTGCAGCTACCTGCAATTCATGCTGGAAAGTATGGCCAGCAAGTGTCGCGTGATTAACTTCAATGTTCAATTTGAAATCCTTATCCAATCCAAAGTGTCTTAGGAATCCAATCACCGTTTCCGAATCGTAATCGTATTGGTGCTTGGTAGGCTCCATGGGCTTGGGTTCTATAAAAAAAGTACCCTTAAATCCATTTTTTCGAGCGTAGTCTCTGGCCATGGTTAAAAATCTTGCCAAATGCTCCTTTTCCCGCTTCATGTCGGTATTGAGAAGAGACATATATCCTTCTCTCCCTCCCCAGAACACGTAGTTTTCTCCACCCAATTTGATAGTCGCATCCAAGGCATTTTTCACTTGAGTTCCCGCAAATGCCAATACATCAAAATTTGGATTGGTGGAGGCTCCATTCATGTAGCGAGGATTGCTAAACACGTTGGCTGTACCCCAAAGCAATTTGATTCCACTCGCTTTTTGATGGGCTGCAGCATAATCCGTGATAATCTGCATCCGCTTTTCGTATTCGAGCAAGGTGGGCGCCTCGTCAATCAAATCCACATCGTGAAAGCAGTAGTACTCTGCCCCGATTTTGGTCATGAACTCAAACGCCGCATCCATCTTGTCTTTGGCACGCTGAATGGGGTCAGCACTAACATCCCAGGGATGCTTGAGGGTACCCGGACCGAAGGGATCTCCCCCCGTGCCGCAGAAGGAATGCCAGTAGGCGATTGCAAATTTGAAATGCTCCTTCATGGATTTCCCTGCAATGATCCGGTTGGGATCATAGTAGCGGAATGCCAATGGGTTGTCGCTTTCCTTTCCTTCAAATTGAATCTTCCCGATTTGGGGAAAAAATGAGTTAGCCATAATGGTATAGGTTGTGTTGCGTATGGGTTTAGTAATTAATTGTCAGTTGGTTTCTGGAGTTGCTCCAAGCGGGCCAACCAGGTTTGGTATACTTCTTCGTAGCGATCTGCCTTGGCAGCATCTGGTGCGAGCGTTTGAAGGAGTGCTAAGCCCTGGAATGCTTCCTCTTCCGAAGTAAAAATCCCGGCACCAATTCCTGCTCCACGAGCAGCACCTTGGGCTCCATCCGTATCGTACAATTCCAAGTTCACTTGATTCATTTGCACAAAGGTTTCTCGGAATAAGGGACTTAGAAACATGTTGGCATGACCGGCTTTTACGGTGTTCAAATCCATCCCCATATCCTTCATGATGCGGAATCCATAGGTCAAGGCCGAGACTATTCCTTCTTGTGCTGCACGCAGGATGTGCTTTTGATCGTGCTTCAGCAAGTCCAAACCGAGCAAGTGTGCTCCTAGAGGTATATTTTGCAGGATCCGTTCTACTCCATTGCCAAAGGGCAAGAAAGTCAAGTGATCCGCACCAATGGGTGCACCTGCAGCGAGGGCATTCATTTCCTCGTAACTCAGGGAACTTCCGCCAAGCAATCGCTTCAACCAAGAATTCAAAATGCCTGTTCCATTGACACAAAGCAGCACTCCATAGGATGGGGTACTTTGGGAATGGTTGACATGCACGAAGGTGTTTACCCGAGATTTGGGATCGTATACTGGCGTATTGGCTACCCCGTACACAGTACCCGACGTTCCGGCGGTAGTGGCCAATTCGCCTGGATGAAGTACTTGCAGGGAAAAGGCATTGTTGGGCTGATCTCCTGCGCGGTAGGAAATAGGAATACCTTTCTCTAGCCCAGTCTCCAGAGCAGCTTCCTGGTGTACCCTTCCTTGTACAGAAAAGGAAGGGACTATTTCAGGAATCCACTCCATAGGGATATCCATTTGCTTAAGCAGTGCTTTACTTATACTGTTTTCTTTAAAATCCCAAAAAATTCCTTCAGATAGACCCGTTTCAGAGGTAAGTATTTCTCCTGTGAGCTTCATGGCGATGTAATCTCCTGGAAGCATGATTTTGTAAATCTGAGAAGCAATCTCAGGTTGGTTTTCAATTACCCACCTCAACTTGGAAGCCGTAAAATTTCCTGGAGAATTGAGTAAATGCGGTAGACAATAGGATGCTCCAAGTTCTTGAAAGGCCTTTTCTCCTTGTCCTACGGCTCTGCTATCGCACCAAATAATAGAAGGACGCAGCACCTGCTTGGCTTTGTCCACACAGACCAAGCCATGCATTTGGTAGGCAATACCAATAGATTTTAGTTCCCCAGTTTTTACCTGGGCCTGCTGACATACGTACCTAATTCCTTGTTTGACATATTCCCACCACAGTTCAGGATCTTGTTCGGCCCAACCGCTTTGAGGAGATTGAATGGACATCTCCACCTCTGGAAAGGCTTTGGAAGCGAGAGATTTTCCCGAACCGGCATCTAAAATACAGGCCTTGACCGAAGAACTTCCGATATCAAGACCTAGAAGAAGGCTTCTCATCTTACCAGAAAATCGTGTAAAGTGCAGCAATAATACCTACAATGAGAATTGCTCCAATCTTGAATCCTGTACTGGTATGAAATAGCTCTTGATTGATTTCAATACTCTTGGGATGATCTTTTCCCTTACCCTCTATCAAGGAGATAAGAATCATCAGGGCTGAGAGCACCAAAAAGACCCATCCCATACGATCAATGAAGGGAAGAGAAGGAAGCAAAATTTTCAGCACCACCGAAAGCGGAATACTAAGAGAGGCTCCCACGAGGGCTGCATTGGAGGTCGTTTTTTTCCAGAATACCCCAAAGAAGAAGATCGCAAATACGCCTGGGCTAATGAAGCCAGTGTATTCTTGAATAAACTGGAAGGCCTGATCCAATTGACCTAGGGCAGGTGCCACCAAGGCAGCAATCACAAATGCAATCACAGCAGTGATTCTTCCCACACGCACTTTACCTGCTTCGGAGGAGTTTTTGCCAAAGTATTTGGCGTAAATATCCATCGTAAAAATGGTGGAGGTACTGTTGGCCATGGAGGCCAGTGAAGAAACAATCGCAGCGGTCAAGGCGGCAAATGCTAGTCCTTTCAAGCCAGTCGGTAAGATCTGTAGTAAGGAAGGATAGGCACGATCGGATTTAGTGTCTCCGGTCAACGGATCAATCATGGCATTAATAAAATCTGGATTCAATTCTTCTTTCACGATAACCCAAGCCGCAATTCCTGGAATCACCACAATCAATGGCATAAGTAATTTGAGAAAACCGGCAAATATCATCCCCTTCTGCGCTTGATCGATGTTGATAGCTGCCAATGCCCTTTGGGTGATGTACTGGTTGAAACCCCAGTAACTCAAATTAGTAATCCACATTCCTCCTATCAAAACAGATAAGCCCGGTAATTGCTGGTAGAAGGGATCATCTTTGGAGAAAATCATGGAAAAATGATTAGGAACTTTTTGCCGCAACGTACCGAGTCCTTGCCAGGCATCTCCTTCTCCCACCATGCCTAAGGCAATATAGGTAGCCGCTAATCCCCCAGCGATCAAAAATACTACCTGGATGACATCGGTCCAGGCCACTGCTTTTAATCCTCCATAAATGGAATAGATCAAGGAAAAAATGGCTAAGCCCACTATACCATAAATCAGTGGAATATCTAAGATGGTATTCAGTGTTAGCGCTCCTAGGTATAGTACAGAGGTGAGGTTGACAAAAACGTACAAAAGCAGCCAGAAAATAGCCATGGTAGTTCTGACTCGATTGTCGTAACGATCAAACAAAAAGCCAGGCATAGTATAAATCCCCTTTTTCAGGTAAACAGGGAGAAAAAAGATAGCTACCACAAGCAGAGTAGCTGCAGCCATCCACTCGTAGGTAGCAATGGCTAGACCCATAGCATATCCAGAACCAGACATGCCAATAAACTGCTCCGCAGAAATATTAGAAGCAATCAAGGAAGCCCCTACTGCCCACCAAGGAAGGGCTTTGCTGGCTAAAAAATAATCTGAAGAATTTTTGATATGTCCTTTTTTCTCTCGAGAAACGAACAAACCCATTCCTACGATAAGGAAACAGTAACCAAAGAAAACGAGATAATCAATCAATTCAAGAGACATGGCTTAGATAAGGAGAAGGTTTTGGGTATAGTGTTAAGTGTAGATTTTCATTTAATTAAGATACTGCCACTAAATATAAGCGATTGAAGCAAACGTGTGCATAAACTTTTACATCAAATCCAAGGTTTAGGAAAAATTTAAGATTAAAGAGTTTAAAATTTGGATGGGATAGATTGTATTTGTTACCATCGTTAGGAAGTAAAGGCGGGTAAAAAGATATAAAAATATGGATGCACCATCAAAATTTCTTGAAGTGTATCGCTACCGCGCATTTACCTGTCCGTATCCGTTCATTTTTTTCTTTTGCACCTTTTATTCTACTACTCATCCCATAAAAAAGCACTTTTATTTGATGCCTGGTAGAGAAAGAATGCAAAAAATGAAGTAATCTTGGGGTGATTTTTGATGTAGCACCATTTTTGGTGCATTAAGGCATATGACAACAAAAAGCAGTGTTTTTGATATGATTGGTCCAGTGATGATTGGCCCTTCTTCTTCTCACACCGCCGGAGTGGTGAGAATTGCACGTGTTGCTATTCGGATTTTGGGGGGTATTCCTGAAGATGCCATCATTACTTTTTACAATTCATTTGCTAAAACTTACGAAGGACACGGAAGTGATCGAGCCATTTTGGGAGGGCTGATGGATTTCAAAACAGATGATGTTCGTATCAAAAATGCCATTGAAATCGCTAAAGAACAAGGAGTACACTATTCATTCAAATCCATTGGAAATTCCTCCGTACATCATCCAAATACCATCAAACTCAACCTTAAAAAGGAAGAAAAGAGCATTGAAGTCTTGGGAGAAAGTCTAGGAGGAGGAATCATCAATATCGAAGAAGTAGATGGATTTGTTGCTAATTTTTCTGCCCAGCACCACACCTTGATCATCAAGGCAGATGATATTTCGGGAGCCATAGCATTCATTTCTAGCGTGATCGCTCAGGAAAAAATAAATATTGCAACCATGTCTGTTTCCAGAAAAGGTAAACATGATTTGGCTTGCCATGTTATAGAGATGGATTCTGGAATAAGCGAGATTACGAGGCAATACTTAACCTCCCTGCCATGGATTCAAGAGTTGATCTATATTCCAGACATTGACTTATAAAAAGTAAACCAACTAAGTTAGCTACCTATGAAAAAAATTTTTTTACTTCTTTTCAGTGGATTTATGTTTGCCTCGTATGCAAAGGCTCAGACCGAAGTTCCCCAAGGACCTTTAGACCTTGCTACCTGTGTTTCTATAGCCATTGAAAACAATTTAACTCTTAAAAGATCAGCCCTAAACCAACTTATCGCAGAGGCAAACCTTTTGGAAAGTCAGGGAAGAAGAATGCCAAGTCTCACCGCAGGGGCTAGTTCTGGATACCGCTGGGGTAGATCCATCAACCCAGTTACCAACTTATTTGAAACCAGAAGAATTGGGAACGTAAACCTTTTTGGAAATACAGGAGCTCCCATTTTTCAAGGCATGCGAATCAATAACAGCATTGGACAAGCTAAAAGCACACTTGAGTCTGGACAATTTACCCTAGAGGCCACTCGAAACGATATCACTTTAAATGTGATAAATCTTTTTATTGACGTGGTGTTTAATCGGGAACAAGTTAAAATTGCTGAGAATCAGTTGAATTCCACTACGGAACAATTATCTAGGACGCAGCGATTGGTAGATGCAGGGTCACTACCCTATTCTGATCTTTTAGATCTTCAGTCCCAAAATGCTACCAACCAGCTCAATGTTATCAATGCAAAAAATGGATTTAGGTTAGCCAAGTTGGCCTTGGCCCAAGCGCTGCAAATCCCATTCACAGAAGATTTTGATGTAATAGAACCCGAATATGAGGTGAGCAAGGCTTCATTGAACCCTGCTAGTCCAGCGGAAATTTTTGAAATTGCGGTGAGTTTGATGCCTCAAATTAAGGCGGCTGAAGCTGATGTAAAAAGTGCAGATTATGGGGTGAAAGTGGCTAAGGGAGGATTTTTTCCCACGCTAGATGCGGGGGTGTCTGCATTTTCCAATTATGTGGATCAAGCTTTCGTATTTGGAACCAAAGAAATCATACCTTTTCGTACCCAAGTGGACAATAACTTTTCCCAGTCTGGAACTCTTAATTTAAGTATTCCACTTTTCACTAGATTTTCCAATAAATCCAACTTACAGCGCGCCAGAGTGCAGCGCCAATTGGCAGAAGTATCGGTTACCGAAGCAAAAAATAGGCTTCGACAAGATATAGAAACAGCCTACAATTCAGCTTTGGCATCCGAACAGTCCTACCAAGCTTCTTTGGTACGGGTAAAAAGTTTGGAAGAAACGTTCCGTATTGCCCAACAACGATTTGATTTGGGCGCTATCAATTCTGTAGATTTTCAAGTTGCACAAAACAATCTTTTCAATGCTCAAGCTGATTTAATCAATGCCAAATACACCTATATCTTTAGGGTAAAGGTGCTTGATTTTTACCTTGGCAATCCAATTAATTTAAACTAAACCATGGCCACTAAAAAGTCCAACAAACTTCTGTATTACCTACTCGGAGCAGTAGGAGTCATTATTATTTTTGCTATAATCGGCCGCTCTGCTGGCTGGATCGGAGGAGCCAAAGAAACCGAGGTAGAATTTGCCTTAGCAAAAAGAACCTCCATCATTGAGAAAGTGAGTAGCTCTGGAGAAATTCAACCCGAAGTGGAAGTGAAACTATCCCCGGATGTCGCTGGGGAAATCATCGAACTCAATGTACAGGAAGGTGACTCCGTAGAAATGGGTAGGCTCTTGGTAAAAATTCGTCCTGATAATTTTATTTCTGCATTGGACCGCACACGAGCAAACCTGAATCAGCAAATGGCTAATCTAGCTCAGGCAAAAGCAAGTTTGCAGAGGGCAGAAGCCCAGTTTACTCGTACAGAATTGGAATTTAAACGGCAGCGAACCCTTTACCAACAGAAAGCGATTTCTGATGCAGATTATGAGCAAGCACAAGCCAATTACACTTCTGCACAGAAAGACTTAGAAGCAGCCAAACAAAATGTAATTGCCTCCGAATTTATCGTAAAAAGTTCCCAAGCTTCCGTCAATGAAGCTTCTGAAAATCTACGACTCACCAATGTGATCTCCCCTGTTTCCGGAATAGTTTCTAGCCTTAAAGTAGAACAGGGAGAACGTGTGGTAGGAACCCAGCAAATGGCTGGTACAGAGATGATGACCATCGCAGACCTTTCCAAAATGGAAGTGAGGGTTGATGTCAATGAAAACGATATTGTACGACTTTCTTTGGGAGACACCACTATAATAGACGTAGATGCCTATTCTGCTACAGGTAAAAAATTTAAAGGAATTGTAACCAGTATCGCCAATACTGCCAATACCAAAGCCTCTCCCGATGCGGTTACTGAATTTAAGGTGAAAATCAGAATCTTGAATGAGTCTTATCAAGATCTGGTAAAAGCTGGAAATAAGTATCCCTTCCGTCCAGGAATGACTGCCTCGGTAGAGATTTTAACCAACTCCAAAGACAATGCCTTAGCAATCCCGCTATCTGCAGTAACTACCAGAGAAGACGAGAAGGACAGTTTGGCAAAATCCACTACCAAACCTAAAGAAATCGTGTTTGTGAGTGAAAATGGAGTGGCTAAGATTCGAGAAGTAAAAACTGGTATTTCAGATTACGAAAACATTGAAATCTTGGAAGGCCTCAAAGAAGGCGATGAAGTAATTGCTGGACCCTATTTTGTAGTCAGTAAGGAACTCAAAGAGGGAGATAAGGTGGTAAAAATAAGTGAGGACAAAATGAAGAAGGAGGAAGAAGAAGAGGAAGAAGAAGAAGAATAATAAATAGAGAAAAAAAATAAAACGATATCCTCCTAATTCATTTAAGGAGGATATTTTTTTACTCGAAAATTCCTTTCCTTTCCCCTAAGGATAGTTGCCATCTCCAGCTATCCCGCATGCAATCATCTAAAGTATATTTTGCATGCCAACCCAATTCTTGATTGATTTTGCGGGTATCCGCCCAGGTTTTAACTACATCTCCCGCTCGCCTTGGACCAATCTGATAGGCCAATTTTAAACCATTGACTTTTTCAAAGGCATGGATTACTTCCAATACGGTATTGCCCCTGCCTGTACCCACATTAAAAACCTCGTAAAAATCAAGAGGCTTTTGAAAGAGAAAACCAAGGGCTTTTACATGGGCATCTGCCAAATCCACCACGTGGATATAATCTCGAATGCAACTGCCATCGGGAGTGTCGTAATCATTGCCAAACACGGTAAGTTTTTGCCGAATTCCTGCCGCTGTCTGGGTTATAAAAGGTACCAAATTCTGGGGAGTACCCATGGGCAATTCTCCGATTTTAGCACTAGGATGTGCCCCGACTGGGTTGAAGTAGCGGAGTGCCACTACGCGAATCCCAGGTTTGCTTTTGACATAATCCACTAGAATATCCTCTCCGATTTTCTTGGTGTTGCCGTAGGGACTTTCCGCATCTTTTCTAGGGGTTACCTCGGTCACAGGTAGCACATCTGGCTGTCCATAGACAGTGCAAGAAGAAGAAAATACTAGGTCTCTTATTCCCTTTTCACGCATGTATTCAAGCAAAACCAGTAAAGATCCTAAGTTGTTCTTGTAGTAGTCTAGTGGTTTTATCGTACTCTCTCCCACTGCCTTAAATGCTGCAAAATGGATGACCCCTGCAATCTCGTGTTCTCGAGAAATCTGATCCAACACTACCCTATTGTTGCAATCTCCCATATAAAATGAAAAACTTTTTCCCGTAATGTCCTTCAAACGTTCCAGAACCTGGGCATGGGAATTAGATAAATCATCTAAAATAATAGGTTCCAAACCTGCATTCCAGAGTTCCACTGCGGTGTGAGAACCTATATATCCTGCACCTCCGGTGATGAGTATTTTCTTCATTCATTAAAAACTAACAGCAACAAAGCTAAAGATTAATCCTAATCTCCAGAAACAAAAAACTTACCTCAACAAAACAAAAATTCCAGATATTTCTTCACGAGCTACTTCCCCTTCCAAAAGGTATTCATAATTTAATTTGTAAGAATACGTCCCTGCTGCAGCAGGTTCATCTTTCACCTTCCCTAACCATGGATCAGCACCATTGTATACCAAATTGCCCCATCGGTCCCAAATCAATAATTGATAATTCAGGCTGCAATTAGATACCGGAGCAAAACCTGTCTCCTCTTTTGGATAAAATCCCGTTGGCATTCTCAACTGAGGAGTAGCTTGCCTTACCGTTGCTGTACCTAGGGTCATACAGCCATTGGCATCTCTTACTTCATAGCTATATGTACCTGCTGCCAGTTGGCTAATTGTGGCTCCTTTCATTCCATTGGTCCAAAGCACCTCATAAGGAGCTCTTCCTCCTGAAATTGCTAGCGTCAATTGACCATCCAAACTTCCTTCACAGCCTGGACGAAGCACAGAAGGGGTTACTCTGAGTTCTTCAGGCTCTGTCATTACTGCTTCTAGGACAAGAATGCACCCCTTGCTATCGCTAACTCTCAGGGGAAAAGAACCAGCACCTAGGCCCTGAATATTTAGGTATGGCGCCTCCCAAATAGAAGTGAAACCAAGGACCGAGTACGGAGGGCTTCCTCCCTTTAGCGCAACCCTAATTTGGCCGTCACGGCCTCCAAAGCAGGAAACTTCAGTAACTTGAAGTTGCCCAAAAACCTCTATGGGCTCGGGATCCTTCAGGCTAACGGTAACTCTTTTTTCTGCGCAAGAAGAAGCATCCCTAACCATCACTTCGTAGTTTCCTGCCGCCAATCCAGCCGCTACATTAGAGCTTAGTGCGACTTGATGGGACCAACGGTACTGGTAGTTACCCGAGCCCCCCTTTGCTTGTACCAAAATCCTTCCCGTAGACTCACCCACACATGCAGGATCGGTTAGCACGATATTTTCAATGCTTAGCTCGGGATAGGTTTTTACTTCCACTACCTCAGATACCCCCATGCAGGATAGATTAATCGAACTCTCCTCTTCATAAAAGATCTTTCTTGATGCGGCCCCAAAATCCCAAAGAACTTCCACTTTAGCACTGTTTTGACCCGTCAAAATAGTGCCTCCTATTACATTCCAGATATATTTTCTGTCTGCTAGTGGATAGGGAATGTCATAGGTTAAGGGAACTACGGCACCACAAATTCCCGAACTACCCAGTGGAGCAGCCGGTTTCAGTTGCTCGGTAATAGCCACAGTATATTCTACCAACTTTCCAGGACAACCTGCAGAAGTAAAAGGTTTGGCCTTGATTTTTCCTTGAGTAGAATTAGCATTCCATCGTACCAGCACCTTATTCTGCGTCTGAGAAACAATACTACCTCCCTCTATTTCCCAATCCAAGCTTCCCAAATGTGCGTAATTTTCAAAGCTGTAGCTAACCTCGTCAATCGATGGACATACTGCTACTGGCCCTACTACTTTCCCTTGTACTTCCAAAACCTCCACTTCAAAACGGAAAGTCTCCTCGCTTCCACAATTTTTCTCCCCAGTAGATGCTACTACCGTGATGGGGTATTTCCCTGGCTTTTGAAAGGTATGACTTGCTTCTTTTCCAACTTTTGAAGCACTACCATCGCCAAAATTCCAGGTAAAGTTAAGGTAAGCAGGATTATCTGTAGTCACTTTCCACAATCCCTTTTCTCCAAGGCAGGCCACCTGCTCTCCGACAATATCGAAGTCATAGGTGGTCGTGGTTTGGTATTGTATAGGTTCTAAAGTAGCACCTACTGCATAGGCGTAGGATTCTACCGAACCGGATCCGTAGGCGATGGCATTAAAACCTGAAGCATTCTGAAGCAAGTTGGCTCCTTCCTTGACCACAATACGTGCATACTCGAAACCAGCATGGGTAGGTACGGGCTTGAATTGGTTGCCAATGGGCTGGCCGTTTAAATAGGTTTGATTGGCTGTGCCCTTCTTTACTAAAATATTCACCAGGTGCATCCGAATCCAATTGATTTTTACTGAGGAGAAGATCATTTCAGTCATCAATTGATTAACTGGACTGTAGGTCACCAAAGAAGGATCCCCATACCGGGAGTAGGTATCGTTTTGGTCGTTACAATTCCCACTCTTGGCTATCATGGAAACCGAACTGGGTTTACTTGTTTCTATGGCTACTATATCGTCCTTGGTAAATTCTAAAGTTAAAAATTTACCCTTATTTAGGATCCCCTTACTTTGTCCATTGATTTTTACTTCCGTATTATCCTGAGAGGCCAATACCTTGATAATTTCTCCTGAAGTACGGTCAGCCAAAGGAATGTGAATATAAGATTTGCCCCAGGTAGTGATGGGGTAAGCTTGTTGAAATAAATGATCTCCGGAAGTGGCACAATTATCCCCTGCACTAGTCATTTTATTCCCTCCAAAAACCGCAATATTTCTACAATCTCCCTCTTTGGCATTAAGTACGCGAACTCGTGTTCCTGTAAGGTCTCCCGCATCGGATTTTAATTGTAGGGTCTCGCCCTTTTTGAGCTTGAGTTGTATGGGTGCCACGGCAGGTACCGGAGAACCATTTAAGTCTACCCTGGCCGTTGGGGTGATTTCTACGTCGGTATTATCTTCTATAGCCACTATAAGCAGGGCGCTCTCATAGTTTTTATTCGAAGGGGAGATATCTAATCCTGGCTCAAATACGTCGTAATGCGAAGTGATATAGTACTCCTTTCCTAAGGCCGTGATAGGCAATACTACTGTTCCATCGGCACTGGCCTGGCGCTTGTTAAATGCATGAACGGCCACATTTCCAGAGGACTTGATGTAAATACTTTTCTTTTCCACTACTCCAGAGGTTTTGTGAATCACCCCATACCTAGCGTCTTCAAAGTCATGGATAAATTGTTGCCCTTTTTCTAGAGTAAAAAATGCTTTTTGATTATTATACTCTAGGTATCCAGTAGATTTTTCTGATGCAGTAACAATGACTGAGGCCGTCACTGGCAAAAATGCTGTGACATGATTTTCCATAAAAGCCACATAAAACTCTTTCCCTAAGGTGCTCACCTGTGCCAAGGTGGAAAATGAGAGGTTAAATGCAAAAAATAGGGTGAATAATGCCCTGAAAATAATTTTCAAATCACTTATTTTTTTAGAATTCATCGTCCCCTTTCCATAACCTTTCAGCTCTAAAAAAACTCCATCCCAGGATAGTTGTTTAAATCCTCTCCAAATTACTAATTAGCTACCATATTTTAAAAAATATAGGATAGGAAGAGACTTCCTTAAACCTTATTTGACCAATATCACAGAGCCTTTGAAGACGACATTCACCGTATTTCCATTCATTACATAGGTGTAAGAACTTGTATACGAATAAGTTCCCGTTGGAGCTTCTTGACCTTCAAATCGACCATCCCAACCCTCTGTACCTGAATAAACCAGCTGTCCCCAACGATTGTAAACGATCATGGAAAAATTTATTACGCAATTGGAAACTCCTCGGAAAACTCCGGGTGCCTGCTTGGGATCAAAAGCATTGGGCATGCGAATTTTAGGTGCCTCTTCCAAGACTATACCGGTACCAAAAGAAACACAACCTGCAGCATCGGTCACCTGAACTTGGTATTCCCCTTTGGCCAATCCAGTAGCCAAATCTGTGGTTTGGTCTGTGGGCCTCCAAATATAATTGAAAGGCCCAGCTGGTCCAGAGGGAGAAGCGAGCAGTTCCCCATTTGAACCTCCAGGGCAAGCAGGTTTGGCCAAAGAAACATCTACTACCAGGGGTGGTGGTGAGGTAATTTCAAAAGATACAGGGATTTTACATCCGTTGGCATCGGTAACTTCCCAGCTGTACGTGCCTTTTTTTAGCGTAGTTAGTTCGAAATTACTAGAAAATACCTGTTTTCCTTCAAATTCTAAACTGTAAGGTGGCACTCCTCCCTTCACGGCAATTCGCACGATACCATCACTTTTTCCAAAACAGGTAGTCCCAATGGCCACCACTTGGCTAAGCTCTAATAAGGGTGGTTCTTTTACCTCTATCGAAGGAATGGTTTTTTCACACCCTAAAGCATCTGTAACTTTTACTGAATATATTCCAGCTTTCAAGTTTTCCGCAGTACCTGTTTTTAAGGTAGCATCATGAGCCCAGGTGTAGGTATATGGCGGGGTTCCTCCAAGAGAATTCACTTCAATTTTTCCTGTAGGCTGTCCAAAGCAAGCCACAGGGGTAACAGATTTAATTTCAAGCTTCAATTCTTTAGCTACTTTTACTTGAATATCAGGCGCTTTACCTTCGCAGGAAGCATCCACAAAGCTAATCGCAGTAAATCCAATGGTTCCCACCACATCGGCCTTATCCCATATCACTTCAATTTTTTCTCCTCCTTGACCAGAAGCTATAGTTCCATTTTGCACCACCCAAGTATACCTTCTACCAGGTACCGGATCTGGAACAGCATAGCTAAATCGTACAGAAGGATCGAAGCAAACTTCTTTCTGACCTAATGCTGCCCCTACTACGATACGGAGATTGACCACTACGGGAAGTTCAATTGGGGGACCGGGACAACCGTTAGCAGAGAAAGGCAGTACCCTTACTTTCGCATTGGGATTAGATGGCCCCCAGCGCACAAATACAGAATCGGTGTACGTTTGGAGGATTGTTCCTCCTTCTACTTGAAACTCCATGCTAGCAATATTTTGCTTGTTTTTCACCCTATACATAACCTCTTCCACATCTGGACACACCGATTGTGCACCTACTAGATCTGCCTTTGTTTCCAAAACAATCACCTCAAAGGTGGTCTCTTCCTGTTCATCACAAGAATTAGGACTTAATGAGGCGGTAATCGTAATTTGGTATGGGCCTGGATTGGTGTAGGTATGGGCTACGGTTTTTCCTGTTTTCGTAGCTGATCCATCCCCAAAGTTCCAAACAAAGTAGGTGAAATCGGGATTTTCTGGATTTACCGTCCAATTACCTTCCTCATTGAGACAGGCCACATTATCTCCTACTACCTCAAATTCATAGTCAGGCTCGGTCTCAAAATTTAGGTTGGTCAATGCAGCACCTGCCGCATAGCCATAGGATTCAATATTGCCAAAACCGTATACGTATGCAGTAAAACCTGAAGGATTAGAAAGCACATGAACCCCCTGGGTGATTTCAATTCGGGCAATTTTGTAGGTTGGATCACCCGGGAGACTTTGAAAACTAGCGCCTACCAAATTTCCATCCAATCGAGTTTTATTTTCTTCTCCCGCTTTGACGACGATATTCACGTAATGATTTACGATAGAAGGTAAGGCATACGCATTGAAAGCCAATTCAGTTAGCAATTGCTCCGTAGGGCTGTATGAAATCATAAAAGGATCACCATTGTTATAAAAGGGATCGGTTATTTTGTTGCAGGATTGACTTTTGGAAAAAACAGTAACAGAGGAAGGCTTGGATGTTTCAATTTTTGCAGATTCATTGGCTCCAAACTCCAAGGCTATCCATTCCCCTTGATTGAGTATTTTGGGTTGCACTATACCATTGATTCGTACTTCGGTGTCGTTTTCTGCGGCAAGGACTTTGACCAATTCCCCGGAGGATCGTCCAAGAAGAGCGACGTGTACAAAGGAAGTACCCCAAGTATTGACGGGGTAGGCTTGCTGGTACAAGTGATCGTTGGCCGAACCACAAGCGCCTACAGAGGTCCATTTATTCCCTCCAAAAACAGCGATTTTTTTGCAGTCATCTGCATTAGATCCCACTACCCTCACCCTAGATCCGGTGAGGTCTCCCCTCGCCTTGATCTGATAGCTTTGCCCTTTATTTAAAACAATTTCGGAAGGAACGCCTTTGACATTGCCAGAAATGGAGTTTTGGGTGGTGGTTATTTCTACTCGAGTATTGTCTTCTATGGCTACTACCAACAAGGTGCTTTCATTGTTGGAATTCAAATTCGAAGATGGATTCACCTCAAAATGGGAGGTAATGTAGTGGTCTTTTCCTAAGGCCCCTACGGGTAAAATAACGGTTCCGTCCGCACTTCGGTACCGTTCGTTGATGGCATGTACCGCAATTTTGCCAGAAGAAGTAATATGAATACCTAGGTTTTCTACAATTCCTGAAGTACGGTGCAACAAGTCCAAGTCTGCGGAGGAAATTCGAAAAATATACTGCTGTCCTGTCGTAAGTGTAAAAACATCTGCCCTACCCCGGTACTCGATCATTCCCGAAGTGTTTTCAGTGGCAGTTATCAGGATGACTGCATAATCAGGCGTAGCAGGAAGACTGCGGTTGTTTTCCATAAATCCCAACCAAAACTCCGTTCCAATGGTAGATAATTGGGCTTGTACAGAAAGAGAACTCGCCAAGCAAATAAATAAAATCAGGAATAACCTTTGGAGAAATTTTATGAATGTAAGCACGGTTAATACAGAAGGCTTATTTTGACATCTACCTAATTAGATGATCTCTAGCCTTGAAAGGTTTAAATTTACAGATATTACGCAGAATCCAAGCAAGCGAAAAGGGGATTATTTTTTATCTTTGCTTCGTTTAAATTCAAAAAATACCCATGATCTTAGTAGATAATCTTTCCCTTAAGTTTGGAAAAAGAACACTTTTTGAGGAAGTCAATTTAAAATTTATACCTGGAAATTGTTACGGGGTGATTGGGGCCAATGGAGCAGGAAAATCCACTTTTCTGAAAATCCTTTCAGGGGAAATGGAATCCACCTCAGGAGCTATCCATATCACTCCTGGGCAGAGAATGGCGGTTTTGAAGCAAAATCACTTTGAATTTGATGAAGTAG
>VGMU01000013.1 GCA_016866385.1 Bacteroidota bacterium | reverse complement strand
CCATGGGGGTATTGCCTATGGTATCGATGATAGAGTTGTAAATCATATTGGGTTTATAGATGTCCTTTCAAAATTAAGGGAATTTCTTGGGCCAATGGAAAAAGCTGGGTGGTAGAAGCTAAAAAAATCTTCACCTTTTCCGACCTGACTTAAAATTTTCGAAGTCCTTCGAGGCGGACTTATAGTTCTTTAAACTCCAAGCGCTTTAAAATATCAAGACTCACATGCAAAAGCAGGCCAGCAACGGCACCTAGTCCCAATACCCCTACGGCCAATCCGTAGACAAATTGCTTGGTGATTGCAAAAAATAGGATTGCAATAAATAGAGAGGGCAATAACCCAAAAAGCGAAATTCCTCCTATCATGAGGGGTTTGATCAATATTCTATCCCATCCTTCGTCCAATCCTATCTGAGGAATAAGATTAAGACCTAGGCCAATCAAATATGAAAATATCATCCCCAAGGGGAAAAATAGAATCAAGCCCCAATGGAATTGAGCCAGAAATACCGAAGGCACGATCAATACCAATGAAAAGAGTAGGGTCTGCAAAAGATCCAATTTGATCATATTCCAAAATTTAGATGACCAGGAAGCTGGAATCAGTATAAACCAGGGCTTCTTGAGATCTCCAATGGTAGCCCTTCCAAAACCTGCCATGAAATAAAAAAAGAGTAGAAAAATCAGGTAGATATAAAATATTTGATGGGCAAACCATTCAAAATGAGAGAGCCCGGCAAAAACAATTCCTAAAAAGACCATTCCCATGGAATAAATGCCGAATAAAGGATGAAAATCTTGCCTGCTACTTTGAACGTAATTTCTCCAATAAATGGCTTTGGCCCCCAGTCCAAATTCTGGTAAGGCAAGTTGCTTCTTGGAATTTAAACTGTACGTGTCTTCTGTTATTTCTTTTTTTCCCTTTGCTTTTTCCAATCGATCTTCATTGGATTGAGTGGCATCCAAGACATCCTCATAGTAGTAACCTGAAAAGCGAATTACCAATTTGACTACGGTAAAATAAGTTAGAATATATAGCAGTAAATAGGAGGAAGATAAAATCCAATTGCCTGTAACAAAATAGGACATCATGCCTTTGCTCCAGCCTACTATTGGGACCAGATCAAACCAGGGGGAAGCTACCCAGGCAAATATGCCTTCCCAAAATTTTTCAGCCATTAATCCTGGAATAATTACCACTAAGGCCATCCCCAAGCCCACGATGAAAATCCCCAGGCGTAGTACTTCTAAGATTTGAAAACGGGTATTTAAAGTATAAATCAGAAACCTCAACGGAAATATCAAAAAGAAATAAAAGGTAAAACCCAAAACTAAAAAAACTGCCCCAAAAAAGTCTAAGTCAAAATCTTTGGCCAATTGGCCCCCACTGTATATTAAAAAAAATAAAGAGCCTCCCAGTGAAGGTAAAAAGGACCTTCCCATGTAATACAACAGTATGTTGGCTGGCTTTACTGGAGCTGGAAATAATAGATTAACATCCGCCATCTTAAAGAAAGTGATGTTTTTTTTGCTGGCTCGGTACAATTGAAATAAAAAATAAGCCAAGGCTAGGACAGTAAGTACACCAATGATATTTTGTAGGGCCACATCCACTTCTCCCACTGTATCCATGTCTACCTCAGCGCTAGTCCCCTCACTTCCAGAAACTCCTCTAGAATACATGAATAAAAAATAGGCCAATGCCAATCCATAGGGAATCAAGCGAAGCGGATTGCGCAAGATGAGCAAAAGGTTATTGCCCAAGATTCGCAAGTCTTTTTTTAGAAGTAAATAAACCTCATGCATCCTTGGTCATTTCTAAAAATAAATCCTCTAGACTTAATCCAATACCGGTAGCAGCCTGTTTTTTGAGATTTTCTATAGTATCGTTTCCTATAATTTGTCCCTCCTTCATGATCATGATTCGATCTGCGATGGCTTCAATCCCTTCGATCAGGTGGGTTGATACGAGAATGGTTTTCCCTTGATCTTTCAAGGTTTTGAATAGATTTTTCGTGTTTTTGATGGCCTTGGGATCCAAACCTATCATCGGTTCATCAAAAAAGAGAAGTTGAGGATCCGGCAACAAGGCACAGCAGATCGAAACCTTCTGCCGCATTCCCTTGGACAAGTCTCTACCCAATTTTTTTTGCTTGTCGTCCAACTCATAAAGTTCCAAAAGTTCAAGAGCTCTAGTCTTCCACTCCCGCACTCCATAGGCTTGAGCGATGAATTGCATATGTTCCCAAATGGTCAACAGGTCATAAACGTAGGGAGTTTCGGGGATGTAACTAAAAAGTCGCTTGGCCCCTACACTCAAATGGTCGTAGCCTCCAATTCTAATTTCTCCAGAAGTTTTGCGCAGCAGCCCAACTATACATTTCATGGTAGTGCTTTTGCCTGCTCCGTTGGGGCCCAATAAACCCACCACTTCTCCTCCTTGGAGCTGAAAACTTAGATTGCTCACAGCTTCCTGCTTTCCATACTTCTTGCTTAGATCGGTTACGGTCAACATATAATCCATCTACTAAAATTAAAATGTAAGCTATTCATCGATTCACTTGGATAACCTAAAGAATCCTTAATCACTTTTAAATGGCTGACTTGTAAAGATTTGATATTGATCAAGCAGGGATTTAGGGGTTCTAAGGTTATCCTTTTACCCCCGCTAGGAGGTAGAGCACAGCCATACGTACAGCTACGCCATTCTCTACTTGTTCTAAAATGATGGAATGACTAGAGTCGGCCGCATCGGAGCTCAATTCCACCCCTCGATTGATAGGGCCTGGGTGCATGACTACAATCTCCTTGTTTAGCCCATCCAGCATCTTTTTGGTAATCCCATAGTACAAGGAATATTCTCTCAGACTAGGGAAATACTTGATTTGTTGACGTTCCAATTGGATACGAAGGACATTGGCCACATCGCACCAATTCAAGATCTTGTGAAGGTCTAACTCCACCTTTACTCCCAAACTTTCTATGTACTTGGGAATCAAGGTAGTGGGGCCACATACCCTGACCTCTGCACCTAACTTTTGGAGACAAAAAATATTGGAGAGTGCAACTCTCGAATGGAGAATATCTCCGATGATAGCTATTTTTTTACCTGTCAAATCTCCCAATTTCTCTTGCATGGAGAAAGCATCAAGAAGAGCTTGGGTAGGATGCTCGTGGGTACCGTCTCCTGCATTGACCACGTTGGCGGGTACATTTTGAGAGAGAAAATGAGGAGCACCTGGACTGGAATGCCTCATGACGACCATGTCCACTTTCATGGCTAGGATATTATTTACGGTATCCACCAGGGTTTCCCCTTTCTTCACCGAACTGGTAGAAGAGGAAAAATTCACCACATCGGCACTCAACCTTTTTTCAGCCAACTCAAAGGAAAGGCGGGTGCGGGTGGAATTTTCAAAGAAAATATTGGCAATGGTGATATCTCGTAGAGAAGGGACTTTTTTGATGGGTCTATTGATAACTTCCTTGAAATTGGCGGCAGTGTCCAACACGAGTCGAATATCCTCCTCGGTGAGTTCTTTGATGCCTAAAAGGTGCCTGGTGCTGAGTTGAGACATAGTTAACTTTTTCCTTTCTCTGTAATCCAAATGGCATCGGCAGTATTGCCTTGCTCCTTCCACTCCACCACAACATACTGGCTATCCAAGGTATTGACCTTGACACCACAATAATCGGGCATGATGGGATAATCTCTAGTAAGTCTTCGGTCCACCAGCACCATCAATTCCACTTTCAAAGGTCTTCCAAAAGCAATCATGGCATCCATGGCTGCCCTGACCGACCTACCTTTGTAAAGTACATCGTCTATCAAGACAACTTTCTTTCCTTCTACCAGAAA
Organism: Bacteroidota bacterium; assembly: GCA_016866385.1. Classification (GTDB taxonomy): domain Bacteria; phylum Bacteroidota; class Bacteroidia; order Cytophagales; family Cyclobacteriaceae; genus Algoriphagus. Next base: position 48,562 of record VGMU01000013.1, on the reverse strand, counting down.
GTCTATTTTGGTTTCGTTTGCTTTGAGGGGAAAATCCCTTCTCCGGAAATCGTCCCGATGAAAGGTGGCATCCAGATATCCAGAAGGAACTTTTTTACCAAAGATTTGCTCTAATAAGGTTACAATTTTATCCAATAAAAGCGTGCCTCTTGGCTGTAATCCCAAAAAAACCGTGTTTTCGAAATCGTCGTGCGTTTCGATCAATTGATAGCAGAACCGCCTCAAAATGATGTCAATCTGTAGATGATCGAGGACAAGCCGTTTTTGCATGGGACAAATTTCCTGTAAATATAGAAAATAAACTAGTCTTGATCTTCTTTGGGGGGAATCAAGTTGCCGTCAACCAAAATTTTACTTATAAAAAATACCTCTTTGACTTCTTCTTGTTGATCTTCGTTGGTAAACCTTACTTTCTGAAGCCCAGAGAGTAGGAAATAAGGTCCATACCAATGTCCCAATCGCAAGGATTCCAGATCGGTGTATTGTATGCTTCCCTGACCTTCGGGGAGTTCCAAAGGAAAAGTTTGGTTTTCTAGGATCTTTTCCCCCGCTTTAAATAAATTCAATTTGAGTTGGTCGTTGAGCAAGTACAAGTGAATTACCTCTTCCCCTTGCACGGCAAACTCTCCAAAGGGCTCAGGATAAGTGGTCCGGAAATCCTCGTAGCTCGAGGCATTGTCCCAAAGCACCTGACCCGTTTTGGCTACTTCGATAAAATGCGCCGACCTGTAGGTATATTCCGTTACGATCGAGTAGGCTTGACCAGAAGCATTGGGCCAAAACAAAGGATCCATAAAATAGGGAACATAACCTAGGCGGTTGAAGCGATCAAATCGGTAGGGAATGCCCGTGTAGGGAGGGGCTACCCTACCTGGCCCCCTAGAACTGGTTTCAGACCGCTGGTCAAAGTACATAACGTAGCTATCTTCTTTTTCATACACCGCTCGCACGGCATAGGTGTTGCGAACAGTAGCCTTTTTTCCTTTCTCCAATTGAGAAGCCACATACCTATTTTGTTTTTCTTTCTTCTTTTCAGGCAGGTAGTTGTAGAAATTAGGAAAATCTTCTAGAGTGTAGAAAAAGGGATCGACCTCTCCAAATTCATTGATTTCCAGCAGGTACATGCCTTCGTACGAATTCCTCGATGCTTTTCCAAAAGCGCCAACCATGGCTTGAGGGAAAGAAGTAGCTGGCAATAGCAATCCATCCAAAAATTCCTGGCCATCTTCTCCCAAGCCTCCAAGTTTCAGTTCCCGAATCAGGTTCCCCTGCAAGTCGAAAGTAAGGACTGCCGTTTCTTTTACTTTGAGCGGTAATTTCCGCTGCACCACCACATCAAATGCTTCCAATTCGGGAATTTTCACCAATTGAATCACTTGCGTTTCGTTGCCATAAATACCCTGAACGGTATGCACACTGTTGTCGACAAAGGATAAAATCTGAAGTACCGGACGGGTATCAGATATCCCTAAAAAAATGGCCTGCTTATCCAAAACCAAAAATTCAACCAAATCCATGGGCAATAAATTATTCGCAGGATACTCCACCCCCACTTGGGTACTTAGGTCCAGGTGAAGTACATATTTTTCGGAAGAAGGACTTGTGCCTTTTGTAAACAAGACATACAATTGGTCTTCATCCGTATCGTAGCCCATCATATCAAATCCAGGCTTCATGCTAACTTCATTAAGCCCTGAGGCTAGAAGATTTTGGTCGCTAAGAAAATACTGAAATACCCTATCCGAACTAAAACTACGCTCCTGGTAGGTCCTGAATGCCACCAGACCCGAAGGAATTTTCATCAGTTCAAAATTGGGGTCATAGCTTTGAGCCGGAAGCTCGTGCCTCTCCACAAACACCACCTGTGCTGGCGCAGATAGGATCAAAAAATAGGAAAATAAAAAAAAGATAATCCTCCTCATGATCCCATCTCTAGTAGTAATTCACCTTCATCTTGGCTCAAGGCATGCACGGATAATCTGGACTGCTTGAGTAAAGAAATTTGTGAAAGTTTGGGCTGGGCTTGGATGGCAGAAAGGGGTACCGGCCTAGTCAAGGGGCGTAAGGCTTTCAATCTCACCGCCACCCAAGCTGCATCTTGCGGATCATCAAAGGCTTCCTCCAGCACCTCTGCCAGACCCTGTATAGATTTATCCTGTCCAGAGTGGTAGACCAGCACCCCATCTCCTATTTTCATTTGCTTTAAATAGTTTCGCGCCTGAAAGTTTCGTATTCCATCCCAAGTATCTGTGCCTTTTTTCCTCAAATCATCCCAGCAATAAGTACTCGGTTCAGTTTTTACTAGCCAATAATTCATCTTGTTGAAAACATTTTACCTCTCTGCAACGGGAAATTGACAAGGTATTCTAACTAAACCTGCAAGAAAAACCCCAGTAGCAGTAGTGGAAGTTAGCCCTTCCCTGTGTAATTTGAAACTCTTTTTACTGACAAATACGTAACCATTTTATTAAACGTTCAAAATCTTGGATCACAAGACCATTCTTCGTCAATTGAAGCTGAGCATACAGCTCATGGAACTTCACGATGAAAACCCATTTAAAATCAGAAGTTACCAAAGTGCGCTCAATACCTTGGAGCGCGGAGAAATGGATCTCATGGACCTGGGACAGGAAGCCCTTGCCCAGGTCCCAGGACTGGGCAAAAGTGTGGCAGAGGCCATTCTTTCCATCCGGGACTCCGGAAGTTTTTCAGCGCTAGAAGCACTCCTAGAAAAGACCCCCAGTGGCATTTTGGAAATGCTCCAAATCAAAGGTCTGGGGCCTAAAAAAGTGAAATCTCTTTGGGAGGATTTGGGCATCACCTCTACCCACGAACTGATGGAGGCCTGCCAGAGCGGAAAAATCGCTCAACTCAAAGGATTTGGAGAAAAAACCCAAGAAAGTATTTTACAAAACTTGCTATTTAGAGCCTCCAATGCAGGCAAGTGGCTATTCGCAGATATTGAAGTAACCATCCAGGACCTTAGCTCCAACCTACAGCAGCTACTCCCAAAAGCTGCTGTAAAACCCGTGGGAAATTTTGTTAGAAAGATGGAAATAATTTCAGAAGCCGAATTTTTGATCGTTTCAGCATCTTTGATTCAGGTCAAGAATTCACTCAAAGATTTTCCAAATGTGGAATGGGACCTCAGCCAATCTGGACCCTTTACCTGGAGGGGAAAACTTCTTGATCCAGAGCTAAAAATTATCCTTTATTTTTCTTCTCCAGAGGTAGCAATATCAAAAGAAATGCTTTTAATCGCCTCCAAATCTCATCTGAATTGCTTGGTTGACGAGCAGGAAAGCATGGCGGAGAAGATTCGAAAAAATAACTTCCTTTCGGAAGAGGAATTTTTTACCCTAAACCAACTCCAAATTATCCCTAGGGAAATGCGAGAAGGCTTTGGGGAAGTGGAGTTGGCAAAAAAAGCAGGTATTCCGGTATTGCTAGAAGCCTCCGACTTCAGAGGTAGTCTACACAACCACTCCACCTACAGCGATGGAAAGCATAGCCTTAGGCAAATGGCCGAACATTGCAGGTCCTTGGGCTACGAGTACTTGGGAATTTCCGATCATAGCCGTACGGCCAGTTACGCCGGAGGACTCGAAATAGAAAGGGTCATTCAGCAACAAAAAGAAATCGATGCTCTTAATCAAGAAATGGCTCCTTTCCGAATTTTCAAAGGAATTGAGTCCGATATCTTGGGCGATGGAAGCCTAGACTATCCGGAAGAAGTATTGCAAGGTTTTGATTTTATCGTAGCCTCGGTGCACTCCATCCTCAACATGGATATCAAGCGAGCAACAGATCGATTGATTGCTGCAATTTACAATCCATATACCACTATTTTGGGCCATCCCACCGGAAGACTTTTGCTGAGAAGAGAGGGATACCCTATAGACCACCAGGCAGTGATTGCGGCTTGCGCTGCAAAGCAGGTGGTGATTGAGATCAATGCCAACCCCTGGAGGTTGGATCTGGATTGGAGGTGGATACGCTATGCCATGGACCAAGGAGTGCTCTTGTCTATCAATCCCGATGCCCACGAAATCGAAGGATTCGCAGACATGTATTATGGACTGTGCGTAGCACGAAAAGGAGGCTTGAGCAAAGAAATGACGCTCAATACCAAGTCAAGTGCCGAACTCGAAAAGTTTTTTATTAGGAGAAAGGCTAGCCTTGTGAAAGCCTAGGTATTTCTTAATCCCGTTTTTCTTTACCTTTGCGCTTTGCCCTTAAACCCATGAAATGGTCATCCCTTCCTGAACCTGTACTCCTACACCGCTCCTTTCTCTTTGGAATTACGGGCATTTTGCTTGGGGTCCTGTCCTTACTGAATACCCAGCTCAGACTTTTGGATGCTCCCATGGGTCCCCTCCATGGGGTGAGTTTATTTTTGCAATTTTTTGGCTTGGGCTTGGCCGTTATGGTATTACGTAAGCCTAAAGTTGCAACGGAATTTAAGGAAAAGGCACAGGTCATGAGTTTGATTTTTGTGATTGCCTTGGCCTTTTTTATTTTTTCTTTGTAAGAAAATCTAGACTATACGGCTAAAAACCCGTTAATAAGAAAATTAAAATCTTTTTTTTATCGGCTGGAGCAACCTTCAGGGACACTCCTGCATCTATACCAAGAGAAAGCCAAACCAAATGCTTCGCCACCTCAAGTTTTCTTCTGAAAAGGAACTCCTTCAGGGCTGCCTTGACGGTGACCGTGTTGCACAACGACAGCTTTACGATCAATATTCGGGAAAATTTATGGCCATTTGCCTTCGGTACTTAAAAGACAGACAACTGGCAGAAGACATCTTGATTCAAAGTTTTATGAAAATCTTTGAAAAAATAGGACAGTTTGAATCCAAAGGAAGTTTTGAAGGTTGGATGAAGCGCATCGTAGTAACTCAGGCCTTGATGGCCCTGAGAACCGAGAAACAGCAAGTCTTACACCATTCTTTGGAAGAAGCCTCACAAATCTTAGATGCTACAGAAACTATAACTCAAATGGAGGCCGCAGAGATGTTGACCTTGGTTCAGGAGCTTCCTTCGGGGTATAGAACCGTGTTTAACTTATTTGTAATCGAAGGTTACAGCCATACAGAAATTGCTCAACTCTTGGGAATTACGGAAAGCACTTCCAAATCCCAGCTCAATCGAGCAAGAAACGTACTCAAAGAAAAGATTGCCAGTCTCCAACTCCAAGAAAAAACCACACATGGCTAAATCAGAAGAAGAATTGGATCGAGTCTTTAGAGAAAAACTCGAAAATTACGAAGCCTCTGCAAGCCCATTAGCCTGGGACAAGCTGGAAGCCCAGTTGGATGCAGCAAAGCAGCCAAAGAGAAATTCTTGGTGGGCAATCGCAGCAGCCATGCCTTTGCTACTCGGTCTCGCCTACCTGATTTGGTCCGAAGTACCACAGGAAACCCAAGAAAATTCACTGGCTGCTACGGAAGAGGTACTGGAAGTTCCTCTTCTACCGAAATCAATGCCAGAATCAGAAGTATCCGAAGAATCCCAATACCAGAACTCCTTAACTGAGACAGTTATACCTAGTTCAAGTAAGCCCGTTTTACAATTTAGCCTTCCTCAGGAAAATTCGAAAGTGGTCAATTTGGCTAATTTGGAAGCTGAAACAGTTACTACCCCAAGTTCAGAAGCGGCAGTAGCAATGGAATTAAATTCAGCTACCGAGTCCAAGATATGGCTAAAACCTGAACCCACTCAAACTATCGCTTCAGTTAATACCTCACCAATCCACTTAACAGATGGGAAAGACTTAGACGGCTACCGGATTCGGATTTTCTCCGATGGGTTGAAAAAAGAAGCCGCTCCCAACAAAAATTTGATCACTGAACTTGGAAAAACAGTGGGCCAAGTAGAAGGGCTCTTTGACAAATTGGACGAAGGGTTTATAGAAATTCAAGAAAGAAAAAACAGAGTCTTCACTTCCCTAACGAGTAGAAAAACTGCTACAGAAAAAGATAAATACTAAACCAATTATACACTTAGATTAAAACTCATGAAAAAAATCGTATTTCTCCTTGCCTTATTTGGATTTGCCTCGCTGGTACAAGCTAAGACAAGTCCTGAATCCTCTCTTAAAACAGCCATCCCCACACTTCAAGACTCCGTAGTCATAGAATTTGGAAAGGCTGGGAAAATTGTCATTACTGTAGCATCGAAAGAAGATTTCGAGAAATTAAAGTTGATGAATATCAATCAAATCATTAGTGAATTAGACCTAGAAGAAAATAAAGAAACGGGAGAATTAACTTTGGTCGAAATCCATAAAAAAGACGGGACAGTCAAAGAGGTGGTCAAGGTGATTGAGCGCCCCTTGGAAACTGAGGTCCAAGTTGGTAAGATGCGAGTTTATGTAGATGAATCTGGAGAAAATACGAAAGTAAAGATTGAAACGGATTCGAAAGAAGACGATCCACCTTTAATAGACGATTTAAGTATTGATTTAGGTATCAATAATTTCCTTCAAGAAGGAAGCTTTCCTACTTCAGATCAGCCCTATGCCACCAAAGGTTGGGGAAGTTGGAATGTGGGATTAAACTGGGTGGGTTCCCATAGAATAGGGAAAGGAGTACAATGGAATTTAGGACTAGGCTTTCAATGGTACAATTTCAAGTTTGAAAACCGAGATTTTCAAGCCATCCGTGGTAGAGATCAGATCTCTTTTGTGGAGCGCACAGACGTCACAGGGATAAAAAGTAAACTTTCTGCCTCCTACCTTACGGCAATGACTTTACTAGAAGTAAATCTGGGTAAAAGTACTGAAGATGGATTTACCCTAGCGGCAGGTCCCTACCTAGGCTATCGCTTGGGAGGAAGATCAAAATTTGTGTTCGATGAAACAGGAGGTTCTAGGGATAAAATCGAAAAAGTAAATACTGGGCTTTACCTAGAAAACCTGCGCTACGGAATCCGAGGGGAATTAGGCATAGGAGAACACGTTACCTTTTTTACCACCTATGACCTCAATACCCTTTTTCAAGATGGCAAAGGCCCTTCCTTGAATCCCATCACCTTTGGCATTGTCTTTTAACCAATACAAACCATGAAAAAATTACGTTATTTTTCTTTAATAGCCCTAATGCTTCTTGCATCCGTACCCTTTGCTGCAAGTCAGAATGTATTGGTGAATACCACTAAAAAATATAACAACATCAAGCAGATCGAAGTTGAAAGCGGCTGGCTGGATGTAAGTTACCAGGGAGGTGAAGAAACGGAAGTATCTGTAGAAGCCTATTTGGAGTCCAATATCACGGACCAGGACATCGTCTTTGTGACACTTGGAGATGTGCTCAAAGTGAGCTACAAGAGAAGCGGGGAAAAGTATAACTGGAATGGCAAAAACAAGGGATACCTCAAGATCAAGGGACCTAAATCCATGCAAGTGAGCGTCAAAGGTTCCTCCGGAGAAATCAATTTGACCAACTTAGCAAGTGAAACTACAGTTTTGCAACTTACCTCAGGAACCGTAGCGGCAGCTCAGTTCAAGGGAAATCTAAAATTGACTTCTACCTCTGGGACACTTAAGGTAACTGGTATCGAAGGCAATGTAGAGGCGAGACTCACCTCAGGAAATGCCTACTTAGAGAATGTCAATGGAGGCGTCTATTACGAATCTACCAGTGGCTCCCTGGATGCCAAGAATATTGATGGAGAACTCAACGTGCGTCTCACCTCCGGCCATGCCAAAATCGAAAACGCAAAACAATTGGGTCAACTCTACTTTACTTCAGGCAATATGCGCGCAGTAAATTCAGGTCTTGGACCCAACACTCAATTTTCTGGCACTTCGGGTAATTTCACGGTTCAAACAGCCTCAGATCTCAAGTCTTTTAATTACAGTTTGAAAGCTACTTCAGGAAACATTCGTGTAGGAAACTCCTCCAGTGGAAGGACATTGGAGTTAAATAACAATGCCTCTACCTGGATCAAAGGCAACATCACCTCTGGAAACATCACCATAGAAAATTGAGTACACTTTTTTGAAAATTAGACCAATTAAATCGGCCGAGACACTTCTCTGAGAAGTTCTCGGTCTTCTTTTTTTAACTTCAACAGCCGCGCCATACGATCTGAGGTAGGCTTTCCCAAGGAAAAAAATACCAGAGTGATTGCAAAAATAAAGATGAATGCAGGATTGCCACTAAATAACAGTCCCGCGGTACTTCCCAGCGAAACTAAAAATAGGTAGAGGTATCTCTGTCGGGTAGCGCGAACATATTCCTTGACTTTGTCTTCTAAGGATTCTAGGGATAAGGTTTTCTTGATTCTTTGGAAAAAGGTCCAATACTGAAACCCTAAGAGAACCAACAAAATCAAAACGAGGCCCCAAATCAAGGCTGGAGAAAGCTGGGGAAGGTTTTTTGGAAGTCTTCCCGAATTGAAAACCAGGTAAACCAATCCAAATAGGGGCAGTGCCAAGAGCATGACTCCCAAAGTAAAACGTTCGGTGCCTACATAAAGGGCTCGGAGAGAAGGCTGATCCATGGCTTATTCTATGGTAATTCGAATATCCTCAGACAAGGGCCTAGAGACGCAGCATAACACATAGCCCGCAGCAATTTCCTTCTCACTCAAGCCAGCGTCTTCGTCCATCTTCACTTTTCCTGAGGTAAGCCTTCCTCTACAGGCCGTACATAGTCCACTTTGGCAACTGTAGGGCATAGACAGTCCCGCTTCCAAGCCAGCCTCCAAGATGGTTTTCCCAGGTGCTACCGTGACCACATGCTCCTCTCCTTCCAAAAGAATGCCCACTTCTCTGGTGAGAAGACCCGCACTTATCCCAGCCTTAGCTTCTTCCTGCGCCTGATGAGCTGCTGCCGAAAAGAAACTTTCCCGATGGATCCGGTCTGAATCTACTTCCAAATCTTCCAAAGCATTGGTGGTCGTTTGCATCAAGCCTTCTGGACCACAGATAAAATATTCTTCCTCGTAGCGCGGCTCGTATTCCGCCTGAGCAAAGAGTTCTTTGAGCAACTCGGAAGACAACCTGCCCCGAAGCCCTTTCCAAGTATCAGCAGGACGACTCAAGTTGTGGATGACTTTCAGCCTATCCCCATTCCCCTTCTCCAAGAGTTGAAGCTGGGCCCTAAAAATAATTTCCTCTTCCGTGCGACTGCAATAAATCAAAGTTACCCTAGACTCAGGTTCATTGACCATCACCGATTTGAGCAGTCCCATCAAAGGGGTAATGCCACTGCCCCCAGCAATCATAAAAAAATGGCGGCGATTTTTGGAATGAAAGGTGGTAGTAAAATTCCCCAATGGGGGTAAAACATGGAGGGTCTTTCCAGGAAAAACCTTTTCATTCAAATAATTCGAAAAAAGCCCTCCAGGTACCCGCTTGACCGTAATACCAGGAAATGGATCTACGTAGGGCGAGGTACATAGAGAGTAGGAACGACGTTGTTCCTTTCCCTCCATTTCCATCACTAAAGTCAAAAATTGCCCAGGTTGATACTCTAGGTAGGGATCTGTTTGTTCGAAATAAATGGTTACCGTATCGGTAGTCTCCTTGACCACCTCTCTTACCTTCAAAGGCAAGTAAGCAGGAGTAGTTGTTTCTGTTTTTTTCTTAAAGAAATTAAACATGTAATGAGTTGGTTTCAGCGCTTGCAAAAATAAATTCCTCCGCCTAGAATACGTGGCTTTTAAAAGGAATTTTCTTTTATTAACCCAAAATGGCTTGGGGAAGTTTTAGTAGATCTGAGAAATCCTCCCATAAATTCCAGATTTTGAAGCCAAAGCAGTACCTTTGACGCTTCTCTGTGGGCCAGGATGCCCTATTTCACAGAGGAAGCCGAAGCTATGGAATTACAAGAATTGACCGCAATCTCCTCAGTAGATGGGCGCTATGCTTCCAAAACAGCGTCTCTACGCGCTTATTTTTCAGAATTTGCCTTGATCAAGTACCGCGTACAGGTAGAAGTAGAGTATTTTATTGCTCTTTGCCAGATTCCTCTACCTCAACTTGCCAAAGTGGAGCCAAGCCTTTTTCCTAAGCTTAGGAAGATGGTGTCGGATTTCAGCCTAGAAGATGCGGTATGGATTAAGAATACCGAATTGAAAACCAACCATGACGTCAAGGCCATGGAATATTTTTTGAAAGAAAAGTTTGAGGAGATTGGGCTTTCAGCATACAAAGAGTTTATCCATTTTGGACTGACTTCTCAGGACATCAACAATACCGCCACTCCGCTCATGCTAAAGCAGGGCTTGGAGCAGGTCATTCTTCCCCAGTTGGAAGGGGTAATTTCACAGATTCACCAGCTTGCTACCCAATGGGCTCAAGTCCCCATGCTAGCCAAAACCCATGGGCAACCTGCCTCTCCCACTCGACTGGGAAAAGAATTAGAGGTATTTGTGGTCAGGTTACAGCAACAACTTCAACTCCTTAGACAAGTTCCTTTTGCCGCCAAATTTGGTGGGGCTACGGGCAACCTCAATGCGCATCAGGTAGCCTATCCCAACTTGGATTGGAATGGCTTTGCCAAAAATTTCGTGGAAAAATCTCTGGGACTTTCACGCTCCTACCCTACTACACAAATCGAGCATTACGATCACATGGCTGCGATTTTTGACGGACTGAAGCGCATCAATACCATTTTACTGGACCTTTCTCGAGACGTTTGGCAGTATGTATCAATGAATTACTTCAAGCAAAAAATCAAAGCCGGTGAAGTAGGATCCTCAGCCATGCCACACAAGGTCAATCCCATTGACTTTGAAAATGCAGAGGGAAATCTAGGGATAGCCAATGCCCTGTTGGAGCACTTGGCAGCCAAATTACCTATTTCCAGGCTTCAGCGGGACCTGACCGACAGTACCGTTTTGCGGACCATAGGCGTGCCCTTGGCTCATCAATTGATCGCTTTGGGCTCCATTCAAAAAGGATTATCCAAACTGGAATTGAACGAGGAAGCTTTGAAGGTTGACCTAGAAGAAAATTGGGCGGTAATAGCAGAAGCCATTCAGACCATTTTGAGACGAGAAGGATTCCCCAAGCCCTACGAAGCACTTCGGGATCTTACGCGCACGAATGCCAAAATAACACAGGCTTCGTTGCTTGCGTTTATACAGGGCTTGCCCGTGTCAGAAGCTTTAAAAACAGAACTCAAAGCCATTACTCCTTTTACCTACACAGGTATCTAAGGAGATGCTTCACGAGCAGCTGATAATTTTTTATCGATCTGACTCGTAGAGAAGCTTGGTCCTTTTGAGTGCCTTCAAAATCACATACAAAACTCCTGTAGCAATACATAAGCCCAACAGCACGGGATGGGGCTGATGCTCCGGCTTGAATATCATGACCGAGGCATCAAACAAACAAAAAATAAGAAATAAGGCAGAAAGTCCATTTTTTTCCTTTTTCAGTACTTTTTTCCAACTGAAAGAAATTTGAGTAGGTACAAATTTTTTGAAATTGGGTAAAAAGGAGGGTACTCGATTGCTCCATTGCAGGTATTTTTCTCCAAACTTTTTTCTAAGAAACTGCTCCTCTGCAAACATGATTCTTTCGTAGTACACCCAATACAAAAAGCAGAAGGACAATACAAACCAGAGGTGCACAGTGAGCAATGCGGGTCCCAACCACATCAAAAAATTGCCAAGGTACAAGGGATGTCGTACCAGGGAATAAATACCGGTTTGATTGAGTGTATCGGCCACCTGACCTACTTGGGTGTTACGGCCAGAGGTGTTTTTTGGGGAGTAGCCCACGGTGTATACTCGTACCAGCAGGCCGAGTAAGCCTACGACCATCGCCACAATCCAATAATATAATTCGTACTTGGAAACAAACAAGGGGAATTCCTCAGGATGATGCACTCTTCGGAGGTACATGCCCCAACCTACCACTAAAATGAAAAGGGGTAAAAAACTTCGGTAACGAAACAACCAATTGCCTTGGGATTCTAATTCTTCTTGTAATGCCATGTGTTAGCTAGTGTGCTAGGCAGGAAATTGGTTTGAAGGAAATGCTAAGGAAGAACAATTACGATCAGACCACCACTACCTTGGATTGGGTGATTTCAAATAAAGCAAAAAAATAGAAAGTAGCCATTGAAATAATCAATTATTTGTCCACTTGAAGTAAGTAATCAGGAAATACATCTCCAATTATTTAATAAAATGAATGCACCTGCTCTTAGATAAAAAAAGAAATGAACTTATCTATTTTTGATCTAAAATCTGCAATCTACCCCTATAGGAAAACTAAAATGGAGTGATAACTACCAAATTTTCAATTTTTTAAGTGCACGTTGCTTTACCTCCTGACTTAAAACCAATTGCCCGGTAAACACATCCGTAAGGACTTCGCAGGCCCGCTGCCCATACTTGGCCAAAAGTAAATTTCTAGCAAAAGGAAGGGAATAAAAAAAGGCAGACAGGGAGGCACTGAATCGTAACTCAGGCAGGATACGCTTCTCCAAGGCTGCAAGATAGGCCTTAGCAGCTTCCTCCTCTTGATTGAAATGTGATGCAATACTCTGGCCAGCTAAAATCCCTGAATGAATGGAATTCGCTAGCCCTTCTGCCGTTAAGGGATCCGCAAATCCTGCTGCATCACCAGTTAGAAACACGCGATTTCTGGTAAAGCCATCGGTTCGCGCACCCACAGGTATTTGAAAACCATGTGCCTCTTCGAAGGTAGTCGATTCAATACTCAGTTTGTTGAGATAGGCTTTATAGAAATCACGAAGTTGAATTTTCTTGGGGGCAAATAGGCCTACCCCTATGGATAAGTGATTGGCTTTGGGGAAGCACCAGCCATACCCTTGAGGGATAGCATCAATATCAAATCGAGCTTCTTTAGCTAGTCGTTCAAAAACAGTGGGCTCCACTCCTACTTCGTATTCCAATGCGGGAATCAACTTTCGAGTTTCCTTCCATCCGGCAAGCTTTGCAGTAGGCCCAAGGACTCCATCTGCTGCCACCACGTACCGGGTCGTAAAAACATCAGCTTGGGTTTGGACTTTTATTTCAGACCCAATATCTAGTTGATGCAAGCACTGGCCTTCTAATAGCACGGCTCCTTGTTTGACCGCTTCTTGGACCAAAAGTTGGTCAAACTGATCCCGCATGACCATGCTCAGGATTGGAAAATTCCGTTGTGCAGTAAAGGGCTGATTTTGCTTATCAAAATATACGGCTAAGGAATCAAACTCTTTTTCAACGGCTGATTGAACTGAGATGGGGAGGAGTTCACGCCCACGAAAAACCAATCCTCCTCCACAAGTTTTGTACCTGGGCAGCTTTTCTTTTTCCAGAATAGCAACTCTAAGGCCTGCCATGGCCAATTCGTAAGCCGCCATGGCCCCATCAGGGCCAGCGCCAATTACGATTACATCCCAGGAGTGATTTTCCAACATCAAAGGGCTTGTTGTTAAACCTTGGATTAAAGTAAGGAAGTAAGTTGAGGAACAAAAAATTTATGAGAAAAGAAAATCGTAGGCCACCATTTCAATAGAAGCTTGCGTAGAAAGTGACTAAAGGACTCGCTTAGGCAGGAGGCTTAGCCGCATTCTCCTTGAGTAAAAGTCCATTGTAAATAGCAGTAACTCCCAGTACCAGTCCCCCTGCAATCACCGACAATACTACATTGTAATAGGCCGGTGCGGAGATGGTTAATCGCAAAAAAAGTGTGGCCAAGGCAAAAGAAGAATAGCGAAACAGGTTGTAATATTTACTGGAATATCGCAGGGAAAAAATCAAGATAAATATATCGGTAAAAATCAATAAGGTATAGAAGGATTGAATACTAAACGAGACTTCTCCAGTGGTCCAAACTCGGGATATATCAAGCACAACTATCAAAAAAAATACCAGTGTTAGGTAGAGGGAAATGACTTTTTTAACCGCAATAAATTCGGATTGCTCCTCGTTGTTTTGCGTGATTTTTTGGTGCTTTTGGGTCCGGTAAAATAGAACGGTCATTCCAAAAATAAGTAAGGCTCCAAAGCCATCTGCTACCATAGGCAGAAGTTCGAGTAGGAGTTTAGAGTCCCAGTTGAGCTCCCCCATGTAGTGTCCAAAATCTTTAAATGCATCTCGAAGGAGAAGTAGGGAAATGATTTCAAACTGCTTTCCTATGGAGTCGGCCACAGACTTAGGAAGTAAAAAAATCAATCCCAGAATTTCAAAAACCAATAAAATCGTGAAGGAAATCTCCACAGCAAAGAAGGGAGAAAGATTAGGAAAGGGAATGGGCACTTCTAAGAAAAGAAGAAGGGATATTATACAACCCAAAATAAAAAATCCAACAACCAAATTGCTAATCCAACGCGTACTCCTTGGACTATCCCAGTGCTGATTCAGCCCATCAAAGGCTTTCAAATGGAAGGAAAGAAGTGCATTCATAGCCATGGTTTTCAATGAAATATAGGGAATTATAATTAAAGATCCTGCTATTTTCTTTACCTATGTTTACTTCCTATCCTAAAAAATTAAACTAGGATAAATGAATCAGAAAAACTGCCAATGTCCATGAAGTGGCTCTTTCCTAATTTTGGGGACAAAAGAACCAAAAACCAAACGAATCCAATTAATCGCCGAATAATGCTGAGTCGAAACTTAAAATAGACAGTAGGCGAATCATTAACTTCACTCAAATTTTAATTCAAAAATTAGTTGGACAAGTACATCAGATTTTTGAATACTTGTGAATCTCTAGTACATTTAATTCTACAAATTTTTCACTCAAATAAGATAAAAACAAGTATGAATAGACATTCTTCTGACAAATGGATTGGTGGTGTCATTGGAGGAATTGCCAGATCACTAGGTATCTCTTCTGGCTTATTGAGAGGCTTATTTTTAGTATTTTTTTTCGGGGTAGGCGGCTTAACTTTAGGAATTAGTAGTGGAGCTATGTCTGTGATCTACCTTATTTTTTGGATTACTCTCGGGGAAAGTTAAGTTAATTTTTTTTACCAAATCACCGTAGCAAAAGTATTAGAGATATGAGTTTTAAAAAGTAGAAAAATTGATTTTCTATTTTTAAATTGGAATAAAAGAATTACTTTAAATGAAGTGACCACAGTAATTCAATTAAAAACAAATTATAAATCTTTACAAAATAACCAATCTCATGAAAAAACAATTATTGCTTCTTGTGGCCCTTGTTTTCGCGGCTACTACATGGACGCAAGCACAGACTATCCTAGATTTTAAATTGGTAAATAACACGGGCGAAGATTTTTATGGCGTGTATTTGACAGAAACCACCACGCTAAATTGGGGGGAAGACATCCTTCCTCAGGACATTGTTGAAGATGGTGATGTAGTTTCAATTACTTTCGAATATGTTGATGATGAGACCATCTGCATCTGGGATCTCCGCTTGACCCACGACGAATCGGAAGAGTATTGGATCTATATCGAAGAAATTGACCTATGCGAGGTATCAATTTTAACGCTTTACATTGACGAAGATGGAGATTATGCCTTCAAAGTAGAATAGATTCTCCTTCTCAAACGCCCAAGAAATTCTTAATCGAATATTCTTGGGTGTTTTTTTTTGATTAGTTCGCAATTTTTACCTCTATCCGTCGATTGAGTGCATTTTCTTTTTCGGTACCCTGGTAAGGATAGGCTGGCATGGACCAACCGAATCCTTTGGTTTCAATTCGGCCTGAATCAATCCCATTTTTAACCAAGTAGTCCTTTACTGCATTGGCTCTTCGCAAAGAAAGATCCAAGTTGTATTTTTCTGTTCCCACCTTGTCTGTGTGGCCTTCTACTACGATACGAAGATCCATTTCTGCTTTCATTAAAAGTAATAATTGCTCCAGCTCCTCTAAATCTGCTTCCTGATCAATCTGGGTACTAGCCTCCTCAAATAGAATGTTCAAATCAATCGCATAGCCCTCTCGCGCAGGTGTAGAAAAAAAAGTAGTAGCTTTTAACGGAGTATCTAGCCCCTTGAAACTAAGTTCAATTTCAACCTCATCTCCAAACATGCAAGGAGAAAATTCAAGTTCATAATTCAAACCAATTTCCTGCAACATATTGTCAAATAATGTCGCAAATTCGTCCTCGTGATAAATTTGGTAGAATTCGCCACCAGCATAGTAGGCAATAGTCTTGAGGTACTCTTCATTGACATATTCTCCAAATCCTACTGGAATTACATTGATGTTATTATCAATTGCCAAACGGATTACCTCACTTAAATCAAGAGAGATTTGGTCTGTGTTGGTTTCCCCATCTGTAAATAAAATGATGATCTTAGCATTTGAGCTAGTATCTAGTGACAACTTTTGAATGGCCTCGTACAAGGCATCCTTGATGGCGGTAGACCTACCAAATCCTGCCAGCCCGATGGGTGGAATCAATACCTGTTTAAGGAGATTAACTTCCGTAGAAGTAATAAGGTGCCTGATATTCCCTTCCCCATCAAATTTTTGAATAGAATAGGTGGTTAACGACTTTGTGTCCCGCTGGGAATTAGCTTGAATAGCCTCATAAACACTCTCCTGAAGCTCATCTGCACGATAATCCCCCATAGATCCACTATGGTCGAGCACAAAAGAATAGTGCCTTTTGACTTCCCGTTTGGGAAGTAAAACCCATTTTTTAACTATACATTCTACTGAGTCAGGTCTTCGAAGGGTAAGTTTCTCTATATTTTCTTTTTTGATGTCATTTAGATATCGCTGGTAGCCAAGATCTCCCACTTTAAACGAAACGTAGCCTTTTGTCGCAGTTATCCTTGGAAAGAGTGCTTTTGCCTCTAGTTGAGGAGCTCTATCTTTCTCTACCGCTACTGCAGCAAATTGGTCCTTGCTTGTCGTGACTAGATTCCTTACTGGGAAGTAGGCAGGAGGAGCTTGATGTTGTTTGACTACAGTTTCGTGCTTATTGGTTCCGATCTTGTATGCCATCAAAGGCTTTTCCCTTTTAAATATCCGCTTTAGTTCTTCCCAAGTTTTGGTAGCTACTCTATCCAATTCTTTCAATCCCTTAGTTACAGTAGTTTGAGTACCGGTACTCACGGGTACCTCCTGGGCATAGGAAGTTAAACTTAGGAAACTACCTAGAAAAAGGAAGATGAGGATTTTATTTTTCATTGGAACTAGTGATTTTATACTAATGTATTAATCTAAAGATAAATTAAATTGAATATTCTTCTTGAATCAATCTGCGCAGGGCAACCGTACTTTGAATTAGCAGTTCTACATCCCGAATTTGTGTCTCAGTGTTTCTTTTTAAATAATAAAAGGTATTGTAAAACTGTTGCAACTCCTTTTCTTGGT
Organism: Bacteroidota bacterium; assembly: GCA_016866385.1. Lineage (GTDB taxonomy): Bacteria > Bacteroidota > Bacteroidia > Cytophagales > Cyclobacteriaceae > Algoriphagus. Next base: position 31,287 of record VGMU01000013.1, on the reverse strand, counting down.
AGGTAAGCAAGGCCGGGTTGCCTTCTGGAGTCAAAATTTCAAAGGTATATGCATCCGTATAGCGGGTAGATCTCTCAAATACCCTGGCATCGAAAATATGTTTGTTTTCATCCTGAACCTTTTTCACATCTTCAAAATACCACTTAATTCGCTGTTCGTACCTAGTTTTGAAGTTGTCGTAATTGGAAAGTGAATCAGCGACTACTTCCTTACTTATAATACTAAACATTCCAGAGTTTTTGAGCTGATCTAAAGACCGGGAAGCCAAGGGAAATTCACTAGCATACACTGCCAGTTGCCTTCCAAACTGGTACAATTTAGCCCCATGCGCTTTTACATCAGGCTGATTGAAAAAATAGGCTAATGAATCAGCTGCGACTTTTCGCTGCAACAAGGCAGTTTGTTGACGGGCAAGCAATTCTTCATTGCGTTCCAAATCGGCCACCATTGACTTCATCAATCGTATTTCCAACCGACCTTGTACATATTCTTCACGCAAATTTTCAGCAAAAAATCCTAGCGTTACTGCTGTAAAAAGGAGGAAAAATTCAACTAAATAATCTTTTACCCCCTTTTTAAGAGACCCTAAATAATTTTGATTGTTATCCATAGCGTTGATTTTTTTCTAAAAATTAAATTTAATTAAATTTTCTATCTGAATATCTTCAATGCCACCACCCTTACTCAGCGATGAATCCAGAAAACTTAAAAAAAACAATCGGGAATTATTTCTTGGAATTTCTCATGCTTTTCCTTGCAATCAGCTTGGGTTTTATAGCAGAAAACTACCGAGAACAGCAAGTAGAAGAACAAAATGAACTGCATTACATGAAGTCTTTTTTGCACGATCTCCATTCGGATACGCTGAGCTTGTCTAACTCACTCCCCTTTGTGGAAGAGCGGGTAGCTTCCATGGATTCTGTGTTCCGATATTTTAAGGCAAATCCTGATGCAGAAAAAGTACCTGCCTCCGTTCTCAAACACTTAAAACGTGCTTCCTGGGCCATCCTAGGTAGACGTAATACCACCACGATAAGTCAACTGAAAAATGCCGGAGGACTTCGATTAATTAAAAATACGGTCGTAGCAGATTCCATTGCGGTATATGACCACCGCTGGACAAGAATAGAAGCGAGTTACGACCGCTACTCAAAAAATCAAAACGACATTTATACCCTGGAAGAACAGATGCTCAACGCATTTGATGGACTAGATGCTTACATCGCCAACGATGGACTTGACAACCAAGATAATATTCCAAAGTCAGGATTTGTCCGAATAGACAGGAGGTACCTCAGTCAATACCTGAATTTATTGGCAAGGGAGCAAACCACTACAAGGCAAGACCTTCGATCTCACAAAATATCATTGCGGATTACAAAAAATCTCATTCAATTGATTGAAAGAGAGTATGACCTAAGGAATTAAAAAATAATTTTGAATTATTTTTTTCACTTGGTTTGCACATTAGTCAATCCTAGTTTTTGAACCGTGATTTGCCCCATCCAAACGCACATAGTTTTACTATTCTGTAGCATGGCAGGCTTGCCTCCTATTTTCAATTTTTTGGCCACTGGCGCCCAAGGCTTTACAGGTAGGGGAATGCAACGGCTAAGAACAAAACAGGTATTAGACCAATCATTTTCCAATTCATGGGATTGGCTGGGGATTTGCATTGCCCAAAAGCAGGCATATTGAGCATGGGAATAATGTCCAACTGACCTGCTATGGACTTAACCCTGGCATTCATGACCCTTGCAATTGGAAGCACCATCATATTTTTAGGACCAGGACCAAAGGTGCGTTTCAATTTGGCCCCCATACACACACATTAGGGCATATGAAGTGAGTTTATGTACGGAGGACTGAGGGTACGGTAGAATTTACGAATGATACGGGCGAGAAGGTATACTTCCAAGCTTAAAAAGGAAGTCTTCAGCAGCCATTTTTTCTACTTCAGGTTTACTTTTTCAAAAAATTTATTTGATATTCAGCTATGATTTCCCGTATTTAATACGGTTATCTACGCATTTTACCCATACAAATGAATTCACGAAGAAAATTTATCTATACCACCGGAGCCTTGTCACTTGCTGCCCTTTCAGGGGCTTGGGCACTCAAAAAAGAAAGAGTTAAAAAAACAATCAATAAGCGAGACGCTATTTTTGCCCTTATAGAAGGCAAGCGACTAGACGGTTATATTCCTAGTGCATTTTTTGTGCATTTCGGGGAAGGATACAAGACGGGAGATGCTGCAGTGGCTAGGCACTTGGAATATTTCCAAGCCATAGACATGGACTTTATCAAGGTACAGTATGAGGCGGAATTTCCTCGACTTCAAAGCATTGTTCAGCCCAAGGATTGGGAAAAAATGCCCTTCTACAAAAAAGACTTTTTTGAAAAGCAGCTCTATGTGGTCAAGGAATTGGTGAAAAAAGGGAAGGGATTGGCCCCAGTGATTGTCACTCTTTATTCACCCTTTATGAGTGCCGGACACACGGTAGGGGGAGACCTGCTGACCGAGCACCTCAAAACCGACCCCGATAAGGTAAAGAAAGGCTTGGATGTCATCACCGAAAGTACGCTCATTTTTGCCGAAGAGTGCATCAAATTGGGAGTAGATGGGTTCCTTGCCTCCACCCAAGGTGGGGAAGGCTTCCGCTTCCAAGACCCTAGTATTTTCAATACCTATGTCAAGCCCTACGATTTGCAGGTCATGAATCGAATCAATGAGGCCTGTGCTTGCAATGTCTTGCACATATGCGACTACGTGGCAGACTATGAAGATTACAGTCCATTCGTGGATTATCCTGGACACATTGTCAATTGTTCCATGAAGTTGGGCAATGATCTACTCCAACCTGCTGACATTTTTAATCAGTTTAAACGGCCCATTTTTGGAGGATTAGAAAAAAGAGGTCCTATCTCCAAAGACAGCAAGAGCAGCTTGGTCCATACAGTGAATTCGGTACTGAATCATGCCCCCGAGCAGTTTATCCTGGGAGCTGAGTGTGCCCTCTTGGGAGATATCGATTGGAAGATGGTACGCACTGCAGTAGATTTGGCTCATAGTCGACAGCAAGGATAAACCCTAGCTTTAAATTAATTCCTAGCTATCCATGAAACGCTTTTTTTACCTGGGATGCAGTGCAAGCATGCTCTTCGAACTAGTGAGTGTTTACTTTATTATGCCATTTCCCGTGTCTCAGGAACTCTCCTACCTAGGGCTTGCCTACTTCTTGGTTAGCTACCGGTGGGTTTTTCGTACCCTGTGCTTAGTGAGTATCATCTTGGGCGCAAAAAAGGCTTTAATCGCAAAAAAAATGGCTATTTTACACCATCCTGCTTCTTAATTTCATTTGTTTCTACACGACAAACTTTGTCATGGCGGCAGATGCCATGTTTTCTCAACCCAAGGAGTTGCTCTTTGAAGAGGCAAAAAACAATAAAATTCCACTGGATCGATTGGTGATTGGCGATGAATCATTTACCAGATCGTTTAAACAAGGGATAAATCCGATCCTAAATCATTGGATTTTAGCCTTTAGGTAAGCAGCAATTTTTTGCTCCATTTTTGTTCGAAGTTCCTCAAGAATCTCTTGGTGCAAAGGATCTGTCACTAAATTATTGGTTTCCATTGGGTCTAGCACCAAGTCATACAGTTCTTCCTGCTGTGGATCATTGATGTAGCGTAAATACTTCCATCTCTCCGTTCGAATCGCTTCACTTGGAGCAATAATGTCCACTTGCCACAGATGTTCGGATAGAAAATCTTTTCGCTCGGCCAGTGTGTTGGATCGCAGGCTAGTTCCCTGCCAGGATTTGGGGGCTGTTATCCCAGCAAGATCAAGAATGGTAGATGGGATGTCTATATTCAGCGCAAAACCAGTATTTCTCTCTCCTCCAATTTGCCTTGGATCGTATAGAATAAGCGGCACTCTTAAGGAGTTATCGTACATCAGCCACTTCCCTGCAAGCTGCCTTTCGCCTAGAAAATACCCATTGTCTCCCATCAAAATGATGACCGTATTTTTAGCAATTCCTTTTAATTCCAAGGCTTTTCGGATCTTCCCGATTTCAGCATCTACTTCAGAAATCATTCTAAAATACCCTTTTACGCTACGCTGGTACTTTTCTGGCGTATCAAAGCGCCAGTGCCATCGGGTCCGATTTTCACCAGTTCGGATGTATTCCGGTAGCTCTTGAAAGTACTTGTCTTCCTTTAGCAAGGGATCAGGGACTACCAGATTTTGGTACAGGGTATCGTATGCTGAAGACCAGAAATACTGCAATTCCGCACCATCATGCGCATGTGGAGCTGAAAAACTTAAGGATAACATAAAGGGCCTCTCAGCAGGCGTATTCGCTATAAAATCGATCGCTTGTTGACTGGTATATCGGCTGAGGTGTACCGTGTCCTCTTTGATTTTTTTGAAAAAATACCCTCTCCGATCAGTAAACAAATTGTTACGGTCATATTCCTCCCCTGCATCAAATAGCTTCGCAAATTCAGGGTAATTGATGCCAAACTTTCCAAAAAACCCCGTCGTATATCCTGCTTCCCTGAGCTTTACTGGGTAGGATTGTGTGACGTAGGCCTCTTGAATATCTCCTTGCCCAAAAGTATAGCCATGGGTTCGCTCATACAGTCCAGTGAGAATACTCGCCCTGCTTGCGGCACAGATAGGTGTCGTTACAAAAGCATTTTCATAGTAAATCCCCTCTTTCGCCATTCGGTCCATTTCAGGAGTTCGAATCATGGTGTTTCCTGCAAAACCCAGCGCATCCCAACGGTGATCGTCCGTAAGAATAAAGATGATGTTCGGCTTTTTATCCTGCGAAAAAACTGAAAACGTCAGGTTAAAAAAAAGAAGTGAAAGGAGAATTTTACCCATTAAATTATGCCGTAGTTGCCCTGTTTGTGGATTGTAAAAATCAGTACAACCAGTTCTGAACTAAACTAACAGATAACTATTGATTTTGCAAAGACTCAGTCACAGTTGTGGTTTTAGAATCAAAAGAAAATAAGGGTTGAAGATTAAGAAAGAGGTCTGCAAACCGCATACTCTTGTCCGTCTACGAGTTACCTGAATTTTTATACCGCTAGAATTAGCTAGAAATACGATATTTTGTATCTTAACTTAGATTTTAACTAGATGAAACCTAAGGTCAGTTCTTCAAACAACCTATTCTACCCCTTGAAGTGGACAATGGCCACTATTGGCGTAATGATGCCTGTCATTTCGGCTTTAGCAGAGACTGTAGGATCAGACACCCCTACAGATTTCTGGCTGTGGCAATTTTTTGGCCGTTTGCATCCCATGGTAGTTCATTTCCCGATTTCCCTCCTGATTTTTGCAGGCTTTCTCGAGCTGTTTACCCTTAAAGATTTCAATTCCAAGTTCCGTCCTGCCATCCAACTGCTCGTCTTAGTTGGATCGATAAGCACTCTACTGTCTGCCCTTTTTGGTTGGCTCCATGCCAGTAGTGAGGGCATAAGCGGAGAAACCTTCGATCTACACCAACTAATCGGATTTATCACTTCAGGATTGGCTGTGGTTCTCCTTTATTTTTCAAGGAAGACAAGCCAGCAATCCCTGCCTTCCACTCAAATGATTTACCGGATGCTTCTTTTTACTTCTGGATTGGGAATCGGAATCGCTGGACATTTGGGTGCCTCACTTACCCATGGAGAGGACTTTTTGACGGAAATTATTCCCTCCTGGGATGAAGAAACGGAAGCACCTGAAAGCGTAACAATCAACCTTGCTTCATTCGCCTCCGATCTTTCTGTAGAAAAAGAAATTCAACTTGTCACAAATGTGCGGTCGGTACTGGCTCATAATTGTTACAAATGTCACTCAGGAGCAAAAATTGAAGGGGAATTGCGATTGGATGAAAAAGAATATGTCTTTGCCGGGGGAGAAAATGGACAGATTATCGTTCCAGGAAAGCCTGGAGAAAGTGAGCTGATCCGGAGAATTTCCCTTTCCAAAAACCACAAAGAGGTCATGCCTGCCAAGGGCAAATTACTCAAAGCAGAAGAAATTCAACTGCTAACACTTTGGATCGAAAAAGGAGCACCTTGGCCGGAAGGAGTAGCTCAACAATCCGTCTATCGGGTAGCGGCCCTGGCTCCAAGAAAGCCCGAACTTCCTCCAATACAACCTGGGCTTGAACATCCCATTGATCGGCTCGTAAATAAATACTTTCAAGAAAATCAACTCAGCTTTGGCAGTCCTGTCGATGACCGCACCTTTCTACGAAGAATTTATTTAGACATCATTGGGCTCTTGCCTACCCCGAAGGAACTGGCATCCTTCCAAGCTGATCGTAACCCTCAGAAACGGGAAATAGAAATCCAGAAACTTCTGGATAGAACCGATGATTATGCCCAGCATTGGATGACTTTTTGGAACGACAACCTACGAAATGACTACACCGGCACGGGATACATCACTGGAGGACGGTTTGCTATCTCCGATTGGCTTTATACGGCTATTCGAGACAACAAGCCCTACAATCAGTTTATCAAAGAACTGCTGAATCCTTCCGAAAAATCAAAGGGATTTATTGAAGGCATCCGTTGGCGCGGAACAATCAATGCTTCCCAGCGAACGGAATTGCAGGCTGCTCAAAATGTGGGGCAAGTTATCCTAGGCCTAAACCTCAAGTGTGCTTCCTGCCATGATAGCTTTATCAATGACTGGAAGCTCGAGCAGGCCTATGCCTTCGCAAATATTTTTGCCGATTCTACCCTGGAAGTAAATCGTTGTGAAATCCCTACTGGCAAAATGGCCAAAACCAAAATCCTGTGGGAAGAACTCGGCGATATCGATTCGCTCGCCACCAAGGCAGAAAAATTACGGCAGCTTGCCGATCAACTTGTTCAGCCTGCCAATGGAAGGATGTACCGGACCCTAGTCAATAAAGTGTGGAGGCAGCTGATGGGAAGGGGAATTGTAGAACCTGTGGACGAGATGGACAATCTTCCTTGGAGCCAAGATTTGATTGATTGGATGGCCGTAGATTTTGTGGAAAATGGCTACGACATCAAGCGCCTGATTTTTCAAATTACCAGCTCCAAAATCTATCAGAGCCCCTCGGTGTCCGTTTCATCCGCAGACAAACTCATGGCTGAGGATTTCAAGTTTCAGGGAATGGTCAGAAGAAGAATCACCGCAGAACAATTTTCCGATGCGGTTTCTGAAATTTCCGCACCCTTATTTGATTCAGTGGAAGTGAAATTCCGCCCTTACCAATTGATCCCTGAGGCTAAATCTAATTTGGGATTTGCGCGAGCCTCCTTGGTGGCCAACAATGAATTCCTAAAATCCCTAGGCCGCCCAAATCGGGAAATAGTCTCCGTCAGTAGGGACTCTCAGGCCAACTTGCTTCAAGCCTTGGAGCTCAGCAATGGAGAAAAATTGAATAATTCACTCGTCAAAGGAGGGGAAAAATGGGCAAGCGCATTTGGTGATCCGAAAGTCCTGGCGGAACAATTGTTTGCCAAAGCATTACTTCGAAAGCCGAACCCCAGGGAGCTAGAAGTGGCGAGGAAAGTGCTCGGCGCAAAACCGAAGGCAGCGGCTGTTCAAGATTTATTGTGGGTAGTAATTATGTTGCCCGAATTCCAACTCATCTATTAAAAACAGGAGCTCCTAGGCTGTCCTGCATCGCAAAATAAAAATTTCAAGAGTCATGAAAACCCTGCAAAACCGACGCGAATTCCTGAAAAAAACCAGCGCAGCCACCCTGGCTACTTTGGGTATGGGTGCTCCTCTGGCAGGTTTGCTGTCTTCCTGTGAAACTAAAATTCCCGCTACCGCTGATTCCGTAATTTTATTATTTATGGCAGGTGGGATGGCACATACGGAGACTTTTGACCCCAAAAAACACACTGCTTTCCGCAAAGGAATGGAAGCGAAGGAGGTGCTCAGTACCTTTCCTGCGATCCCGACCAAACTGGATGGTATACAGTTTTCTGAAGGACTTGAAAATATTGCTTCGGTCCTAGATAAAGGCACGTTGATCCGCTCCTATCAGGCAGCAGATCTGGGACATATCTTGCATACCCGACACCAATACCATTTCCATACCTGTTACGAGCCACCGCAATCGGTGGTGGTGCCCCATCTAGGAAGTTGGATTGCAAAGGAAAAAGGCGCGCTGAATTCAGTGATTCCGCCCTTCATCAACATTGGGCAGCGGTTTACTGTTGGCGAAGCAGAAGAGCTAAAAGCATTTCACTCTGCTGGATTTTTAGGTTCCAACTATGGTCCATTTTTGATTCCTGATCCTTCGGCGGGATTGGAAGCCGTGAGACCTCCTGTTGGAATGGACTACAAACGATTTGAAAGTAGAAATAAGCTCTACAATGACCTGATTGCTGCTGGTCCCGTGGGAGAATTTGGTTCTGAATACCAAAAGGAATCGCTCAAGCAATCCATGGAGCAGGCGTACATCTTACTTAATTCTCCAGAGGCAAAGGCATTTGATCTCAGTCTGGAACCCAAAGAAAGCTATGCCAAATACAATACTGGCCGATTTGGACTTGGCTGTCTACTCGCCAAACGCTTGATTGATCAAGGTGCGAGATACATTACCGTGACGAGTGAATATGAACCCTTCTTTGGCTGGGATACCCATGATAACGGGCATACCCGACTGAAAGACATGAAAAAACTAATCGATAGTCCCATCGCACAATTGATCAAAGACCTGGATCAGAGCGGGAAACTTGAGCGGACCCTCGTGATTGTGGCGAGTGAATTCAGCAGGGATATGCTGATGGAAGGAAGGCCAGATCTTAAAGTTCAAGATCAGGTAGAGGTTCCCGATATCATTAATGACCTCAAAAATTATGGCATGCACCGCCATTTCACTGACGGTTGCTCCATCCTGATGTTTGGCGGAGGCATCAAGCGTGGCCATGTTTTTGGCAAAACAGCCGATGAACGCCCCTGCAAAACCATCGAAAATCCAATCAAAATCGCGAGCATTCACCAAACGGTGTACCATGCTTTAGGGATTCCTTCGGACAAAAATTATGAAATTGAAAAAAGGCCATTTTACACCACCCCAGATGGGCATGGTAAGGTTGAATATGGATTATTAGCAAAAAGTTGATTTCACCTTAACGGCACACCCAATACCCAAAAAAACCTCCCCATGGAAATGTATAGGATTCGACTAGGAGTTTATTTTCTGCTTGCAGCACTTCTGAATTTTAGCTGCAAACCCAGTTCAACTGATTCCGAATTGGCTAGTTCGGGCTCCTTTATTCTTCAAGAATCAGAATTGCCAGACTACGAAAAAGACCTTGATCACAAGGGGCTACTGACTGCGCTAGATGACCGATTCGATGAATCCATCCGTACGGGCGAACATATTTACAACAATGTCTGCTTCAATTGCCATGGAAATCCGGATCAACTTGGATCTATACCCACTGCCTTCAAATTTTGGGAGGACACCTTCAACCTTGGGAATGACCCCTACTCGATCTATCAAGTGCTTACCAGAGGCTACGGCTCCATGCCTCCACAAGTTCACCTTACCCCTGTGGAGAAATATGACATCATCAATTACTTGAGAGAAACCTACCTCAAAGAAAAAAATCCGGGACAGTTTTTTGAAATCGATTCCACTTACCTGGCAGGGTTGCCTTCCGGTAGCAACAAAGGGCCTGCCCCGAAAGAATTTAAGCCCTGGGCAGAAATGGATTATGGCAACTTTCTGATCAACACCTATGAGCTGGTCGGTAAAGATGCCCCGGAACGGGAGCAATCCAAAGGTCCCTCTCCCCTTGCTGACGAGAATTTAGTCGATGCCAACTTTGCCTACAAAGGAATTGCGGTGAGGGTGGATCAGGGTGTTGGTGGCGTGGCAGCGGGCAAGGCCTGGATGATGTTTGACCATGACCTGATGCGGGTGGCAGGAGCCTGGACCGGGGAAGGGTTTATTGATTGGGATGCGATTCTTTTTAACGGGAAACACAATATTTCCCCCAGAACAGTAGGCAATCTTCATTTTGAGAATCCCGTTGGGCCAGGTTGGGCAAATCCGGTCAATGGAAAATTTGAGGATCCACGATTCCAGGCTCGTGACAAGCGGAAGTTTGGCCCGCTTCCCCGCACCTGGGCACAGTACCAAGGACTCTATCAATTTAAAGATCAGGTAATTCTTTCCTATACCGTAGGAAGTACCAAAGTGCTCGAATCTTTTGGTATGGAAAGCTGGCAGAATCAACCGGTTTTTACCAGAACTCTAAACCTAAGTCCAACAGCTAAACCTTTGAAAATGCGGGTTACTCCGGATAAAACCGCGGTTGCTCTAATTGGAAAAGGGGCAGTATTGAAAAAGGAAAATGGCTTTATGGTCATGGAAACAATGCCTTCTGCTCCAGTGCAAGTCAAAATTCTAATTGCAAACGCCGGTACGAAGGGCCTTACAGATTACGCTAAAAGTTCAGCTCCCCCGGCATCCTTGGTAGCCATGACTGCGGGAGGACCATCACGGTTTCCTAAAAAATTAAGTTCCCAGGTCACCATGGGCACACAGGAAGGACCTTTTCAGGTAGACCTGATGAACCCTCCTTTTGATAGCCCTTGGAAAAATCAATTTAGACTCAGTGGCTTAGATTTTTTCAAAGATCCCAACAAAGGGGTCATCTGCTCCACAGATGGGGATGTTTGGTTGGTAGAAGGATTTACCCAAAATACAGGGAAACTCACCTGGCAGCGAATCGCCTCGGGGCTTTTCCAGCCCTTGGGCATCAAGGTGGTGAATGAACAAATTTTCGTCACCTGCCGGGACCAGCTGGTCAAATTACATGATTTGAATGGAGATCGGGAGACGGATTTCTATCAAGCCTTCAACTCTGACCATCAGGTGACCGACCATTTTCACGAGTTCGCCATGGGTCTGCAGGTAGATAAAGAAGGAAATTTCTACTATGCCAAAAGCGCTCGACATGCTCGAGAAGCCCTAGTGCCGCAGCACGGCACCTTGATCAAAGTCAGCAAAGACGGACAGCAAACTGAAATCGTTGCTACAGGATTCAGGGCTGCAAACGGGGTCTGTATCAATCCTGATGGCACCTTTATCGTCACCGATCAGGAAGGCCACTGGAATCCTATGAATCGGATCAACTGGGTGAAAAAAGGAGAGTTTTATGGAAATATGTTCAGCTTTAAGCCTCCAAAAGATAGTACTGAGGCAGGAATGGAGCAGCCACTGGTATGGGTGGAGCGGGATCGAGATCAATCTCCCTCCGAGCTGCTTTGGGTGGAGAGTCAGAAATGGGGCGCGCTCAATGGAAAACTCCTAAATCTGTCTTATGGCTATGGAAAAGTGTTTGTGGTTCCTTTTGAAAAAATTGGAGATCAAGTTCAGGGAGGAATTTTTGAGTTGCCCATCCCAAGATTTTCCACGGGTGTGATGCGAGGCAGATTTAATCCTGGGGATGGACAATTGTACCTGGCTGGCCTGTCGGCATGGGGGTCTACCCAGCCTCAGCTGGGAGGACTGTATCGAATCAGAAAGGTAGATCAGCCGATGGTGATTCCGGTGGGAATCGCAGCCACCACCACGGGGATGAAGCTGACATTTACAGACAAGCTGGATGCAAAAGCTGTACAGAAAATTTCCAGCTACAGCGTTAAGACCTGGGATCTGATTCGATCCAGAAAGTATGGCTCCAAACATCACAACGAGCAAACCCTTCAAGTCACCAAAGCGGAGCTGGATGCTTCAGGCAAAACGATCAACCTGACTATTCCAGCTATCCAACCCACCTGGGGAATGGAAATTACCTACAAGGTCAAAGATAGCCGTGGCATCGAACGAGAAGGGTTGGTACAGAATACGATCCATCAGTTGGGAAGCAAAACCCCTTGATTGGAAATTGAGTAAAACCTACCGAGTTGAATAATGACTGTTACATTTCTATTATTCCTTCTGTTGATCCTTTGGAGCATTCCAAGCACCCATTACCGAAGTAAGTTTCGGAAAATTGTATACCAAACTGAGGATTGGAAAATAAACATTAGGCCCCTTTTCAAAAAGGAGATCCTCGCTTTATTCGGCAACATGTATCCTAAGAATACGACTTACCTTAAAACAAGAAATTTCTACCGCATCTATTTAGCGGTTTATCTGGTTTTATTTCTCATGTACCAAGTAGTAAAAAACTCGAGTTAGCAATCTGATGGCCATTTATAAATTCTGATTATCTGATTTGTCACCAGTAACCAAAGAAATATAAGGTTTGAAGTTCATTTAGATGAGCTGTGGACTGTCGACTGTCGACGATTATCCGCAATAATTCAAACAGATTTTAAGCTACTGGTGAGATTGCGGATAATCATATTAGAAATTCTTGAACTCCCATGAAGCAAGCAGTACTTAATCTATTTTTTGCCTTAATCGCCTTTATGCTGGTATATGGCATTGCGCTGTTGACTGGGCTGCCAGTGATAGAGAAAGCTGTATTAATTGCCTTTGCCATTCAATGGATTTGCTTTATTCCTGCTTATTTTTTTCAAACCGAAAAATTTTATGATCTCGCGGGAAGCTGCACCTACTTATTTATAGTGAGCTTTGTAAGCTATCAAAGTTATTCTTCACTCAATCTCATTACCGCGAGCATGCTAGTGGCCACCTGCATCTCACTTTGGGCTATCCGATTAGGTACCTTCTTATTCTTAAGAATTCATCGTGCTAAAGAAGATAAAAGATTTAGAGACATTAAGCCCGCTGCCACTCGGTTTTTTATGGCCTGGACATTACAAGGGATGTGGGTTTGTTTATGTTCCATGTGCGCCTTAACAGCCATCGCAAGCCAAAATGGGGTACTTCAAAATGGCTTTTTTTACGGTGGGTTGCTTGTATTTGGGATCGGTTTCAGTATAGAGATTAGTGCCGACTGGCAAAAATCAAACTTCCGAAAAAACCCTGAAAATAAGGAACTGTTTATTACATCTGGTCTTTGGAAGTACGCTAGGCACCCAAACTACTTTGGGGAAATCGTCTTGTGGACCGGGATTTCTATCATGTCTTTTTCCTCCTTGTCCAATTGGCAGTATGTCACCTTAATCTCTCCACTTTTCACATACCTCCTACTAGTTTACATCAGTGGCGTAAGGATTCTGGAAGCTTCAGGTATGCAAAAATGGGGGCATTTAGAAGCCTATCAAGAGTACATCCGTTCCACCCCTTCCCTAGTCCCCTTTGCTAAGCTGTTAAAAAACAAGAAACTTTCAGGAAGCTGAAGACGAGTTTCAGCTTGAACTATCAAAAGATTCAAAACCTAAGCCTAGCCAATCCCGAGAAATTATTCTGATAAAAGAGGGATTATGGCTTCAGTTAACGCACTAGATTCCCGAGTTTGACAGCTTTGAATCCAACCATGTGAAAGCATCCTCTTGCATCTTCAGGTCAAACCGATGCGTCCCAGAATAGAATGCGGATTTGTATTGGGATTCCGCGCCAGCTTTTTTGTAGATATCCGCAAGCATGCGATCGGCTCGTTGCACTTCAGACAGCGTGAAGAGTTGATCGTGTTCGGCATTCTGCACAAAGATTGGTAGCGGTACCCGCAGGCCGAGAATTTCGGGGTAGTCGAGGTCGCGCGTAAATCCTGGTGGATAGATCATCCAAGTGTGTGTATAGCTTTTGTTGAGACAAAGATCTCGCCAAGTGGTCATCATTCCGACGCAACAAGCGGCTGCAATGCGGTCATCTAAGCCAGCTAAATAAAGCGTGCGCAAGCCCCCGCTCGATAGCCCACAGCAACCGATACGGCTGACATCCACATCCTCACGCGAGCAGAGGTAATCGAGGGCTCGCTGATCTTCTCCCACCACGACACCGGGCATTGTAGTACCTGCGCAAAGCAGACTTTTCGCTATATCGTGTTCATGTTGGCTCGCCCAGCGGTTGTAAGCCACGATATCTAGGTCGTTGTCTGGGTTTCCTTCGACCAGCAAACCGCGCATGTTTCGAGGAACCTGGGACAAACGAATCCTCCTACTTCCAAAAAGAAAAGCATCTGGTACGAGAACGGCATAACCGCGACGCGCCATCTGATTGGCCCACCAGACGCCTTCATAGTATTCGTCTACGTGTTGCTTGATAAGAGGATCCACTTTACTGCTAGCACGGCTAATCTTTTGGTGTCCTAAATATTTTTTTCCTGAGTGATCGTGCAGCGCAAGGATCGCCGGAAGTTTACCTTTAGCGTTGGAGAGCTTGAGAAACATCGCTTTTGTCGGCGGGCCGTAAGGCAAGTCCCACTGCAAGTGTTGGATGGTCAATCCTTCGAATTCTACTTGTTGCAAGACCTGGACTTTGGGGACTCCGCCTGAGTCGGGCATCGCTAGGCAGTCTAGCAGTCGCAACCTTACTTTTTTTCGCCAACTGTCAATTCCACCACGGGTGAATTCATCTCGTAAAAAAGAAAGTTTCGCAGGGGCATCACCTAGCATTTTATCGGCCCAAGGACCATACTCCCCGAGAACATTTTCGAATACTGTGGGAGGGGATGGATTCGATTGTGCTTGGGCTGGAGTCGATACAAGTTCAGGTAAAGTACCGCTGAGGGCAATGCCTCCCGCTGTGACAATGCCTGCGTGTTGGAAAAAATCTCGGCGCGTGATTTTGCTCATAACAGGGATCATTAATTGTTAATGTTTAGTAATATAAAAAAACCTTCTGAATTTATAGTGCCCCCAATAAGTGTCTAACTTTTTTGGGGCACATCATTTGGGACAGCCTAAACTAGATTAGCAAGATCACTCACGGTTTTGGAACCTAGGACTTTCAGGGTGGCATCTCGCACCGCCACCATGGTGGCGTGTAATCCACAATTTTTCTCATCGCAATTTTCGCAGCGCTCGTAAAAATTCAAGCTGGCACAGGGCAACATGGCAATGGGTCCCTCGATGTTTCGGATGATCTTTACCAAGGGCGTGTGAACTGCCTCTTGGTTGATAAAATAGCCTCCGCCTTTTCCCTTTTTGCTGCTTAAAACCTCCATCTTCTTGAGTTCAAGAAGAATATTTTCCAAAAACTTTAAAGGTATTTGCTTCTCGGTCGCAATCTGTGCAATGAGTATAGGCCCCTCCGTCTTGTGTTCAATGAGGTATTGAAGGGCCTGCAAAGCGTATTGGGTTTTTTTATTGAGCATTGAACAATTTTCTGAATAACGAGTACAATTTACAAGAAAATGTTCAATGCTCTCTTGGCCTTAATTCAATTTGGCAAAGGCTTGCTCAAAGTCATTTTTGATGTCTTCAATATGCTCGAGACCCACACTAATCCGAATCAAATTTGGAAGTACTCCAGATTGTTTTTGTTCCGCTTCCGAAAGTTGCTCATGCGTAGTTGAAGCGGGATGAATAGCAAGCGTTTTGGCATCTCCTACATTGGCCAAATGACTTACCAATTGAAGGGAGTTGATAAATTTCTTTCCATTCTCAGCCCCACCTTTAATGCCGAATTGCAAAACCCCTCCAAATCCATTTTGTAAATACTTTTTGGCGAGCAGGTGATAGGGACTAGATGCTAAGCCTGGATAATAGACAAAGTCCACGGAAGGGTGTCTTTCGAGCCAAGTAGCAAGGGTAAGGGCATTTTCTGCATGCCGATGCACCCGAAGCGAAAGGGTCTCAAGTCCTTGAAGCAGCAAAAATGAATTAAATGGGCTAAGCGAGGGTCCAAAGTCCCGCAATCCTTCCACTCGAGCACGAGTGATGAAGGCTACATTTGGAAGCCCCAGTGGATTACCTTCGCCAAAGACATCCCAGAACTTGAGTCCGTGGTAACCTTCCGAAGGTTCTGTAAACTGAGGGAACTTTCCATTGCCCCAGTTGTAATTTCCTCCGTCCACAATCACCCCACCAATGCTTGTGCCGTGCCCGCCAATCCATTTGGTCGCGGATTCTACTACAATATTGGCTCCATGCTTGATGGGTTGGGCTAGGTAGCCCCCAGCGCCAAAGGTGTTGTCCACTACAAGTGGGAGATCGTGTTTCCGAGCTAGGGCTGCAAATTTTTCAAAGTCGGGAATATTCAATCGTGGATTCCCAATCGTTTCAAGGTAAATCGCTTTGGTTTTCGAATCGATTAAGGTTTCAAAAGCCGAAGGTTCATCGCCGCTTGCAAAGCGTACTTCTACTCCCAGTCGCTTAAAGGCCACTTTAAATTGATTGTAGGTACCGCCATAGATAAAGGAACTACTGATAAAGTTGTCTCCGGCTTGCAACAGATTGTTTAAGGCTATAAACTGGGCGGCTTGTCCCGATGCAGTAGCCAGGGCGGCCACTCCACCTTCTAAAGCCGCTACCCTTTTTTCAAACACATCCGTGGTAGGATTCATGATTCGGGTGTAGATATTCCCAAATTCCTTCAAGCCAAATAGGTTGGCGGCATGGTCCGTGTTTTTAAATACATAGGACGTCGTCTGGTGGATAGGTACTGCTCGAGAGCCAGTGACTGCGTCAGGTTCTTGCCCCGCATGCAGTTGGAGAGTTTCAAAATGTAAGTTACTAGGCATAGATATATAAATTTGTTAGTCTACAATTTTAGTAGATTACTAAATAAATTCCAAATCAACCGGTAAATGAGTTTACAACGAAAATTTTAATACGCTTCAGGATCAATCAATTAGGAGAGGTAACAGCTAATCAAAAAAAATCACCACTTTAAATTTTGACCCAATTAGATTTCTAAATTTAGTTCAGGGTTAACCGCAATCGAATTAAATTCTATGAACCAGATCAATACCTTCCTATGAATCACCTCACTCAAAAAACTCGAACGCTCTTTCTTCTGCTGCTATTTGTAGCAGTAAGTTTTGTCCAGGAATCTATTGCCCAGATCCCCAAGCAATACCTGGAAATCTCAGTGACTCCCGATAAGCCCGACTGGCGCTATAAGGTAGGAGAAAATGTAGAATTCATTGTTTCTGTGACTCAATCAGGCCGGCCTGTTGCGGTAGAAAATGTCAGGTATTTTGTCAAAGAAGAGAAAATGAGCCCGATCAAAGAAGGAGCTCTTCAACTATCCCAAGGCAAAGCAACGATTTCAAGTGTCACCATGAAAACCCCAGGCTTCTTGCGCTGTGAGGTATTTGCGACGGTAGATGGAAAAGAATACAGAGGTTTGGGGACGGCCGCCTTTGAACCGGAAAACATCAAGCCCACCATCAAAATGCCAGCTGACTTCGAAGCTTTCTGGGCCGCAGGAAAAGCTGAATTGGCAAAAATTCCTCTAGATCCAAAAATGATCCACATGCCCGAAAAGAGTACGGAGCTTGTAGATGTCTATCATGTCAATTTTCAAAACATAAAGAATAGTCGAATTTATGGGGTGCTGACCGTCCCAAAAGGAGCAGGAAAATTCCCTGCTATTTTACTGGTTCCTGGGGCGGGAATTCGTCCCTATTCCGGTGATATGGGCAAAGCAGCAAGAGGAGCGATCACCTTGCAAATAGGAATTCATGGAATCCCAATAGACCTGCCTCTTGACGTTTACAACAATCTTTCGGCAGGTGCACTGAATGGATATTTTACCTTCAATATGTCCGATAAAGACCTATACTATTACAAAAGGGTGTATTTGGGATGTGTGAGAGCAGTTGACTTTTTAGTTTCGCTTCCTCAATACGACGGCGAAAACCTTGGGATTCAAGGTGGAAGTCAGGGAGGTGCGCTGTCAATTACTACCGCCGCCTTAGATCCAAGGATCAAATACCTTGCGGCTTTTTATCCGGCCTTGAGTGACATGACAGGCTACCTGTCTGGGAGAGCAGGAGGTTGGCCTCATGTCTTCGCAGGCACTAACCTAAACTACTACAACAACCCAAAGGCAATTGAAACCTTAGGTTATTACGATGTAGTCAATTTCGCCCGAATCTTAAAGACGCCCGGTTTTTACAGCTGGGGATTCAATGACGATACCTGTCCCCCAACTTCCTACTATTCCGCATTCAATGAGGTGAAGGCTCCCAAAGAAGTTTTTGTTGTCCCTGAAACAGGACATTGGACCTATCCAGAGCAAGGCAAGAAAGCAGATGACTGGTTATTTGGGAAGTTGAAAAAGTAGGTTTTTAGCGGATAAAAAGCACCCAAATTGGAAGGATAAACGAGTCTCTTGCTTCTCGGCTCTTGCTTCTTTCCTATCTGCCTACCGGAGGCCTTCGCGACTTTGCGCGCCTGTCTAGTCCGCCGCGGCGGATCTTTTTCTCTAGCAAAGAAGAGGAGCTGCAAAGAAATCTAACCGGTCTTTTTGCTCTTGCTTCTTGGCTCTTGTTTCTTTTGTCTCTTGCTTCTCTTTACTTGATACTTAGTACTTCGTACCCCTTACTTGGTACATTGTACTTGGTATTTCGTACAATCCTTCTTCTTTTTGATTGAAAGAGATCCGTTGAAAGGAAAAATGGATTTCGGCTTAGAACAGTTTGAAAATCCCATAAATTGAAACAAATGCAATGGAAGCTACGCTAAGCCAAAACATTAGTTCAGAAATAAGACCAAAAGCAATCTTTAAAAATTTGTTCTGAAACCTGAAATGAATTGCGGCGAAAACAACAATCAAAAGTAAAACAGAGCCGACCACACCCCCTGAAAGAATCATTAAAGTTGGCATCTCTACAAACAGATAAGCGATTACCCATAGGCATGGGAAAAGCCAAGCCAGAATGGCAACCCACTTCTTTCGGTCAGTTAGGCTATCCGGATTTATCCATCCCAGTTGACCAAATATGTCTGGGAATAGTCTTGACCAATACGCTAAAGTAGCAAATACGCTGGAGTACAATACGAAGAAAGCCCCAGCCAAATACGCAAAACGGGCTTCAGTCCCTAAAGACTGGGTGTAGATGGAGGCCAAAGCATTAATTAATTCATTCCCTTCTGGAATTTCCTTCTGGCCATAGAGAATCGAAGCCCCCAAAAGGTAAAATGCAGCTGTCACAAGGGTGTAAATTAGCATTGCAACGATCGCATCAAGTTGCATGATTTTTATCCAACCATTTGCCCTCATTTGCCATTCTTCGGATCCATCATTTACTCCTGTATGGTTTGCATATCCTTTTTCCTGACACCAATAGGTGTACGCGATGATTTCATCACTAGCCACTCCTGTGATTCCAAATGCTCCGATTGCAATGAAAACAAGCTCAGGCGGCAGATCAAATCTCAATCCACTCATTATATCTAAAAAAGTAAATCCAAAAGGAGTAAAAGAAATAGCTAAAACTGAAGCAAGTGTTAAAAGAGTAAAACCTGCAACCATCAAAATTGAAGTTTTCTCAATGATGGAATAATAATTTTTATAGATTAAGAAGCTTAGCAGGATTCCTAAAATCAGTGTCCAGATCAGTATTGGGATTTGTGGAAATAGCATGCTGATAGCTATAGCAGCACCACCGAGCATACCTCCTACTTGTAAAATCTTTAACAGGGTAAGTAAAAATGTAGCCCAAATTACCCAATTCCCTTTTTTGAAAGTAGGGCCAGGGAGTTTTGCAAATGAAAACATTAAGGTCTTTCCGGTAAGGATTGCGTTTTTACCGAATTCAACCTGTATGGCAACTTTCACAAAGCAACTGACCAGAATAACCCAAAAGGTGATAAATCCCCCTTTTGCTCCTAGAACTGTAGTGGCAATTAACTCCCCAGACCCAACGATAGAGGCCGAAAGAATAAAGCCAGGTCCCAAAAATCTAAGTTTGGAAAAAAATGACCGAGGCGGGTCTTTCGTTGAAGTTTGAGTTATTGATTGAGCCATAAATTTAAATTTAACAATTAATGGCTTTAATCAAGTACTAGTTGCGGAAGCAGATTTTTGTTTGATTTTTAGGATGGAAAATCTGTGGGAACTAAGTTTTACTTTGAATTTTGTATAATCAATAAACCCATATCAGTTCATCCTTTTTCATTGCTATTGACTAGAACCGGATACCTAAAAATTTATTTTGAAAGAAAAACTGTTTTTCCTGTTGCGGCACTTTCTTTTGCTGCTTCCAAAATCTCCATAACAATCAGGTTGTTTTCTAAGCTATAGAGATCAAATACATCAAGTTTAATCTCCCCCCATACCACTGCTTTCAAAACCGAAAAGGGATCGTCAAAGGGCTCCTGTCGGGCATCCAACTCAAATTTTTCTTCCTCAAATCCGTCATAGCCTTTGGCCATTCGAACACGAAGGTTTTTGGCATTGTCGGAAAAAATAGCCCCAGTCATCCCGTAAACTTCCATTTCTTTTCTTCCAATTGGCCAGTTCCACGAAGCTTCAATTATCGTCTGAGAAGTTGGGTAAGTTAAAATAAGGGTTGCCTCATCCTCCACATTTGGATTATCATCAGGATTAAACTGCTGGGTAATCGCGGTAACCGAAATTGGCCTCCTCCCATCCAGTAGCCAGGTGCTAAGGTTGGCACCGTAGCAACCAAAATCCATCAGGGCTCCTGCCCCATTCAATTCCAAATCGGTCAGCCATTCTAAAAACTCAGAACTTACACCAATTTTTTTAGGCCCTCGGTGACCATCACGGACTACTATTTTTCTAGCGTCACCAATTTGCCCAGCCTTTACTAGCTGGTATAATTTTTCATTGGTAGCATACCAAGAGGTTTCGTAATTCGTCAAAAGGTGAATTTGATGTTTTTGCGCAAGATTTGCCATTTCTTTGGCATGGGCCAAGCTGACCGCAAGGGGCTTTTCCACCATTACATGGATCCCGCGAGGAGCACATAACTGTACAATCTCCAAATGCGCAAAGGTAGTTCCAAAGCCAGTAACTGCCTCAGGATAAGTCTTTTTCAACATTTCTTCAAGAGATTCAAAAATCAAATCCATGGACAATCCATGGGCTAGGACATACCTTTCAGCCAAAGCTCTATTGGGCTCAGCTATCCCAACAATTTCAATATCAGGACGCTTATTCGCTTCAAAAACCCAGCCCACGTGGCCGTGATTTAACCCAGCAACTCCTATGCGAAGGACTTTTTCCTTTCCCAAAACGGGCTGAATACCACAAAGGAAAAGAATGATTAACAAGTAATTTTTCACCTTAAAAAGGTAGGGATTTTGATTAAAAAAACCTTCACTACCGGCAAGAGATTTAAATACCTATTTGGGATTATATTCTCATTCCTAAACGGTGACTTTTTTAAATGCTTGGCGAAAAAATTTAAGTTAAACGGCTATTTTTAGGGAGTATCAAAAAGCAGCCCATCCCATGAAATCTCTTCCCCTCCTTCTGACTTTTCTCTTCATTACTTTTTCATCCTTAGCTCAAACCACCCAACAGCAGCTGGTGGACTTGGATAAAAGTTGGGAAAGGGCACTGTTGAATTCGGAGGTGGAATTTTTAGATCAGCTCTTGGCAGATGAGTTTATCTGGGTGCACAACCATGCCAGCCTGATCGATGGCAAACCAGAAGTGCTCAGTCGAGCAAAAAAAATCCGCGGAGGACAGCCCGATGATACGCGCAACCGGAGTTCTCGAGACCAGCAGGTAGTGCTTTTGGGGCAAACCGCCGTGGTTAGCGGCTTTACCCTGGTGGATCGCGGCCCACAACCCACTACCTACCATTTTATGCGAACGTATGTACTTGTGGATGGCTATTGGAAACTGCTCGCCAACCATACCATGGCCATTCCTAAAGCCTAAAATCCACCGCTTTCTCTTAAAAAATGAACCGAATGAAAAATTTAAATAGCAATGGTCCATTTCATATCCCATCTAAATTTTTCAAATCTTCGCCATTTTCCAAAGTTTGTTTCGAACAATCATTTCTTTTGTAAATTGATCTTTCAATAAAAAAAATTATGAAATACTTTCTAATGATGATGCTCTGCATCAGTTCTTTGGTAGCCACTGCACAAAAGAAAAAAGCAGAACCCATAACGCCAGTTAAACCTTCGCCAGATTCACTTTTTAGCAATCTCAAATGGAGAAACATCGGGCCCTTTCGTGGTGGAAGGGCTAATGCAGTTTCAGGGGTGGTAGGAAATGACCAGAAATTTTATGCCGGTTACACGGGCGGTGGTCTATGGACCACAGAAGATGGTGGAATAAATTGGGAGAACATTTCGGATGGGTTTTTCACTGTTGGATCCATCGGAGATATTGCCGTATCCGAATCTGACCCCAATGTGGTATATGTCGGTACAGGTGAACATGCAGTTCGCGGCGTCATGACGAGCTATGGAGATGGGGTGTACAAATCCACCGATGCAGGAAAAACCTGGAAGAATATAGGTTTGGAAAAGACCCGCCATATTTCAGACATTGCGGTGCATCCCTCAAACCCCGACTTGGTATACGTGGCGGCACAAGGAACTGTGCATGGTCCAAACAATGACCGTGGCGTATTCAAATCCACGGATGGTGGATCCACCTGGAAGAAAGCACTGTACATCAACGACAGCACGGGGATTTCATCGCTCTCCATGGACATGAACAATCCGCGCATCCTCTATGCCACTTCCTGGGAACACAGAAGGCTTCCTTGGACGGTATCCAGTGGAGGAGCAGGTTCTGCGATTTGGAAATCAACCGACGAAGGAAATACCTGGTACAAGCTCACCGAGGGTCTGCCAAAACTGATGGGAAAGATGGGGATCAGCGTTTCACGCGCAAATTCAAACCGAGTGTTCGCCATCGTAGAAACTGAAAAAAGCAAGTCAGGCCTGTACCGATCGGATGATGCCGGCAAAACCTGGGCCTTGCTATCCAACAACCAAGACATCAGTTCTCGCTCTTGGTATTACATGGAAGTGTTTGCAGATCCCATCAATGAAAATATCGTCTATGTGCTCAATGCCCCAATGATGAAATCCATGGATGGGGGTAAAACATTTGCACAAGTACGCGTTCAACACGGGGATACCCATGATCTCTGGATCAATCCAAGTAAAAATAACGTGATCGCACTTGGCGACGATGGGGGTGCTGAAATTAGTTTCGACTATGGAAAATCCTGGTCAAGCATCATGAATCAGCCTACTGCACAATTTTATCGGGTAAATACAGATAATGTATTTCCGTACAGGGTCTATGGTGGGCAGCAAGACAACACATCCGTAATTATAGCAAGCAGAAACAATGGCCCTGCGCTTACAGAGCGTGACTGGACCACAGGGGCTGGTTGTGAATCTGCTTTTCTTGCATTTGATCCCAACGATCCCACTCTTGTGTTTGGTGGATGCTACCAAGGCTATATTGACGTGTTGAATAGGAAAACCAATGAATCTAAGGATGTGCAGGCATATCCCACCCTCAACCTAGCCATTAAGCCCAAGGACATGAAATACCGTTTCAATTGGAATGCTCCAATTGTGGTATCCCATCATGATCCAAAAACAATTTACCATGCAGGCAATGTATTGTTAAAGTCAAGCAATGGGGGAATGAGTTGGGATGTCCTCAGCGGAGACCTCACACGCAATGACAAATCAAAACAAGGTCCAGGTGGAATCCCATTCACCAACGAAGGTGCAGGAGGAGAAAATTACAATACCATTTTTTATGTCGCTGAATCCACGCTAGAGAAAGGCATTATCTGGACAGGCAGTGATTGTGGTTTGGTCCATATGACCCGGGATGGTGGCAAAACTTGGACCAATGTAACTCCAGCTGGTCTTCCAGAATCACAAATCAATAGCATTGAGCTTTCATCCTTCGACAAAGGAGTTGCTTATATTTCAGCAACTATGTATAAGTTAAATGATTATGCTTCTTACACCTACAAGACCACCGACTATGGCAAAACTTGGACAAAAATAAATAAGGGTGTCAAGCCAGATGATTTTATTAAAGTAATCCGAGAGGATACCAAGAACAAAAGCATTTTGTACGCGGGAAGTGAACGAGGATTTTACCTTTCTACAGATGCAGGAACCACCTGGCAGCCTTTCCAACTAAATCTGCCGATCGTACCAGTCACAGATTTGATGATCCGAGATAATGACCTTGTGGCCGCTACCGCTGGCAGGGCTTTTTGGATTTTGGATGATTTGGGTGCCATCCAACAATTTGCCACTGCTTCGGTAGTCACCTTATTTACCCCAAAGCCAGCATACAAGTTTGGGGGTGGCACGGGATTGCCTGAAGCAAAATACAGCGCTGGACAAAACGCTCCAGAAGGTGTGATACTCGATTACATCCTTCCAGAGGTAACCGATAGCACCTTGGTCACCTTAAGCATTACGGATGCAACGGGCAAGGTAATCCGAACCTACTCCAATAAAAAAGACGCAGCCTATGTGAAATATCCTGGTGGTCCAGCAGCAGCTACCGTATTGAGTGCCAAGAAGGGGCACAATCGTTTCTTGTGGAACCTGAGAAGTGAAAACATCATGCCGGATGTAAAGAACGTTTTCGTATACGGCAGCTATGAGGGCTATGCAGTTCCTCCAGGCAACTACAAAGCGCAACTAAATTTCAATGGAATCATTTCAGAGACGGAAATGAGGGTGTTGCCCAACCCTACCATATCTGCAACAGCAGCGGATTGGAGCGAACAACAACAGATTCTTTCCTCCATTGTCAGTTCAATTAGCGAAATACATCAACAGGTAAATGAGCTTCGGAAAATAAGAAAGCAGCTTGTGCACCATAGCGAAATTCTTAAGGGTGTAAAGCCTGCAGAAAAAGTGCTCGAAGAAGCCAACAAACTCATGGCAGAGATTGATACTTGGGAGTCAAACATCGTAGAGGGCAGAATCCAAAACGGGCAAGACGTGATCAATTGGCCAAGCAAACTCAATGTGGAATTCTTCAATATCAAGCGACTTGCAGATTCTCCTGATCCAAGAATTACACAAGGAATAAAAGCCAGGTTGGCTGATTTGCAATCCCAATGGAATGCAGAAAAGGATAAACTTGAGGCCATCAAAAAATCAGTTGTTAAATACAACAACTTGTATAAATCTCAGCAACTTGAAGCACTCATTTTTTAAATTACTTGAAAACCCACATAGGTACACTGGAAAAACTGATGTGCCTATGTGGCTTTAAAATCTAATCCGCCGAAGCGGACTATTTGCGTCTCTGCGCCTGCCTTCCGCAGAGAGAATTCGCGAGTCATCCTTTTTTTCTCACGCAGAGTAAGGAGATCTAAATCCGATTGCCCACTAATCCGTCCACTCCACTTGCTCTCCTCTTGGGCTTCCCAATTTCACTTCCTTGCATCGGGATAAACTTCTCGACAAAGGATACGATTTTAATTTCTATGGGAATTGAATTTGCGGGAACGCAAAAATTAGTTTACTCCTAGTTCAGTTCTTCAGCGGTTAACACAGCAATGGCCTTGTCTGCATAGAGGTCCAGCGTATCAAAATTGCTTAATTCCAAAAGCAAGAGCGTTTTCCTAGACCAGATATCAAACAAGATTTTATCTTTCAACTCTTGGTCTATTTTTTTGTTTAGTTTGCCTTGAAAATCCTTATCCGTAGTGCTCCCATTTTCTTGCCAAATAAAATCAGATTTCAGCACCAACTTCGCCTCCAATAGGTCCGGGATGATCGTGGAATAATAGCGCTTACAAGACTCCAAACATCCTAAATTCAGTTCCTCATAATCGTTGAAATAATAATTGAACTTGTTGAGTATGCCTGACATTTCGCTGAACTCTCCATTTGAAAAATACCCTTTGGCTTCGGCATCATCTCTAGCTTTTTCATTGAGGATTAAGTCCTTATTTTCTGCATGCAAGATTGCAGTTCGATAAAAGTTAAGGACATCAATCTGAGATTCATCCATTTCCAGAAGTCTTTGGAAATTTTCACAATTCTCTAACCTTCTTTTTACCATGACCCGGTGTCGTTCTATTTCAGATTTATCTGTTTTAAAATCATGAACTACCGCAGCTAATAATTCCTTTTTCTTCTGTTGTTCGGTATTCTGCTCTCGTATATTCTCAGCAAAAAACCCCAAGGTGACCGCTGCAAACAACATCACAAATTCAACCAGGTATTCAGTCCATCTCCTTTTAGAAGCCAGAGGGTTGGAGTCATTTCCATTCATAGTGTATTCATTTTCTATCCTAACTTTCCAATTTAATCTAGTCCCTTTACGCTAGTTAAGTTTCGACTTTTGTTGCTGTGACCTGGGACTAGTCCAGCAACTCATTTTCCTATGCAGGCTTTTGGTTCTCAGCCAAAGCCGCAGTAATCGCATTCAATCTAGTTATGGCCTGCCTCGCCTGGCCAACCACAAAAGCGTCATAAACCCTTTTTTCCTGAAGTAAATTTTCATACCCCCTATTTCCTCTCAGGTTTTTCTCCAGCTCTTGAGGATCAAATTCATAAACCTTGGATTGATTTTGAATAGAAACAATATTAGTCTTTAAGGTTGAATTGGCTTTGTATAACTCAATGATTTGCTGTGACATCTGCATACCCAAATCGGTTGAAATTTTGAAATCCGCATACCTATTGTAATGCTTCAAAATGTTGGATAACAACTCGGGATCTTCTATAAGGTAAAGTTTTCCGGCACCTTTAAGCGCTTCTATTTCTGTGGTACTGCTGGCAAAAAAGGTAAAGATTAACGATCTACTAGTATAGATTTTTAAGGAGTCTGGTGCTAGTTCAATCTCTCCTTTAGACCATCTGCTCAGCAGGCTATCGGCTACCAATGCCAGTTGATGGTGCTTTAGGTTATAGGCTAGATCAATGCTATCCCGTCTTAATTCTTGGGTCATCCGGCTAATGACCCCCTTTTCTTCCTTTTGCTGCTGAAAAGTTTGAACAATCCGTTCAGCCGTCACGGCTAGAGAAATACCAATCACCACGACCAATATTTCTTCAATGAACCTTCTTACAAACTTTGGGTTGTGTACTTCCATATTTTTTTTCTAAAACAACAATTTATAGATATCGAATAGCACTACTAGTCGAGTTTCATACCACTCTAAACTAATAATAAATTGACTAAAAGAGGAAACTAAAAAGAGTGTTTTCTTAGTCAAATGGGAAGGCGTTTTTTTTCGTCAGCGATTTGGTCTCACCTCCTCTTGAAGAAATTAAATTGTCAGTAGTTGGCGATTGTAACATCCTATTTCTAGTATCATGTTTTGGAGATGTTAAAACAAGTTTCCAAAGACTCATTCAATAGTAATACCCGAAAATAATATTCATCTCATCCTCGCTGGTTAATCCGAAACTCACCGTTTTATTTGTGGTATTGTTGTAAGTCACCACACTGGTCAATCCTTCTCCGGCTTTCAGTTGAATGGGTTTGGCAAGGTTGATTACCAAGGGGTGCTCCCAATCCGTATTTTCGTAAACGAGCTCTCCATTTCTTGCTCCACCCAGAATTTTGATTTGAAATTTTTCACCCAACTTATGAAAATGCGAGGTAAGGGTGATTACAGTTACGTCTTTGTTAAAGGTAAAATCGGTGATGATTGTTTTTCGTGAATTAGCAGGAATAGAAAAATTATAGTTGCCAAAGTTTATAGACTGCGCCTCTTTTACAACGTTTGCTTGAGAGACGGTATACATATTAATATAATTCTCACCTAATAAATTGGTATTCTGTTTATTAAAATAATGTGCATTCAGGTCAAGCGCTGTAGCTGGGGAAATTTTTAGCGCTACACCTTCAGGAAAGGTGTAGGTTGTGTTTACATCTGTTCCTCCACCTAAAAATACATGGTTCTGCATTTGTGCAAATGTGGTGATGTTGATGCTTCCGTCTGCATTATACAAATCCCTCAATTGGTTTGCAGGAGGTAACAAGGTGTTGTTTTGGAACCCATATAACACAAAATGGTGACTGTTTGGCCTCCCTTGCATGGTAATTTTATTTACATACACCGTGGAAGTATTGGGAGAGATTCTGTTTACAAACACCTCACGTTCTGTTTTGGGACTTACGGTGAACGTATTGATCGCTAATTGAAATCCTTCTGTAGCAGCAGGTGCCGACATGGGTACAAAAGGTTGACTGCATACCGCATTACTTTTCAGTATGTTTTCATCAACAACACTTCCTTTTTTGGGTGCACCTTTCATTATCCATTGTTTGATAAATTCTATTTGTCCCACTGTCAAATTTGTCCCTCCCAATGGCATCGATGCGCCATAGGTAGAGGGGGATTGACAATCAATTTTATGGAGTAATAGGCTATTCATATGATCCCCTGGCTTTACCCTTACTAGGCCGGCTGTTTTTGCTGCCTCATTTTTTGAAACGACGTTAACTAAATTTTCATATGCCTTAGTTGAGTTTAACAGCAGGTTATGCTGAAGGTAGGTAGCATCGCTGGTAGATCCATGACAACCACTGGTCGCGCAAGAAAGTGTTAGAATATCATCCTGAATAATTGTCCAAGAATCTTTTGTAAGAGCGCCTCCATCCATGGCCTCATCCGTATTTTTTGTACAGGATTCCATGGAAAAGGAAACAAGAATTATTGCCATCAAAATCGTTGCTGTCACAAAATTTTTCATTCGGCGGTGTTTTAAACTATTTCAAAAGAAATATACGGAATACAGCTGAATTATCTCAATCTATTTGATATATACAACAGGTTTGTCAGTTGAAAAAATAACCCTATTTTTAATTTACAAACCTTGTTACTTTGACCACATTATTTAAAAATCCTGTTATGAAGAAATGTTTAATCATTTTTTGTTGCCTATTTATTTTTTCTGATGGGTTCTCTCAGGAAAAAATTGAAAAGGCAGTTGCTGATCGTGTAGAGTTGTTCCGTCAGGCCCTGGTTTCAGCTGATGAAAATTCATTGAACAAGATGACAGCTGAAAAGCTTAGCTATGGCCATTCTGCAGGATATGTTGAGGGAAAAGCCGAATTTATTCGGAAGCTTACAAGTGGAGAAAATGACTTTATTTCAATAGCTCTTAGTGATCAAACCGTCAGTGTAAGCGGTAATGTTGCAGTTGTTCGCCATCGTTTGGAAGCAAAACTAACTGATAATGGCAAGCCGAATGAGGTTAAATTACACGTGTTGATGGTATGGCAAAAGCAAAATAAAGAATGGAAACTTGTTGCAAGACAAGCTGTGAAGATCATTCCCTAAAATCTTTAGAAATTAGTGTAAGTAACCCTTTTTTCGAACTACTTATACCTTGGAATTTAAGGCTGGGAATTAGCTTTTAATTCACTTCCTTGCATCGGGACCCAATAGGCGCACAAAAAAACCGGTCCACAGCGGAAGCTAGCCCCGCAGAATTGCAGGTCCACCTGCCTGCCGCAGGTAGGTTTATCGGTTCTTGCTTCTTGCCTGCCTGCCGTAGGCCTTTGCGTCTCTGCGTCTTTGCGAGACTTATTCTTTTTTTCTCTCGCAAAGGAGAAGAGCCCTGCCTGTCATAATTTATTTCCCCAGTGAAGCCAAAGAAATTACATGAATACCATCCGAGCGACGGTAGCTCATTCCTGTACCCGTAATTATGTTTAGTGATTTTGGAGCCTCCATTTTGGCAGTATCAATATTGGCTGAGAATTTTTTTAGATTTTCTGCTGCTTCATCGATATATCCTACCCCTAATTTTATTTCAAAGGCAGCATAATCCCCATTCCGTTTCTGTACGATGGCATCCACTTCATTTCCGTACGAATCATGGTAATGATAGACAGTGGCATCATTTGCCTTTGCATAGACATTCAATTCATGAATTGCCAATGACTCAAACAGGAAACCGGTGTACTTTAAATCTTTCAGCAATGCTTCCTTGTCCAAACCCAAAGCTGCAACAGCCAAGGATGGGTCACAAAGATGCTTTTTTGTTGCCTTTCGCAAAGATGCTGCGGAGCGAATATGTGGATTAAATGCGGGTTGCTCGTACAGAATCATCAATTTGGACAAAGCACCTAGGTAATCAGACAGCGTATTTCTGGATAGCTCATTGACTTCATGGATTTTTACATCGGTTTCTAAGGTCTTGTTATCTACCAAAGTGGCAATATTCCTAGAAATTGAACGCAATAAGCTCCGCACTTTATGTGGATCTCGCTTCACTCCCGAAACTTGACTCATATCTACCTCACAAAGTAAATCCACATATCCTCTATTTAATTTCAACGCGTTTTTTAAGCGCTCGTGAATCAATATCGGCCAACCTCCAATGCATATTCTTTCAAGAATTAAATCCAAGGAAATCACAGGGGCATCATACTCGCCCAACTGGCCAAGAAGTAAATCCGATAATTTCACCATACCCGTAGAATAGCCTAATTCTTGCCAAGACAGGGTGTCCATTTGTATCACCGTAAATCGACCGGCACCACTGTGCAGCTTTACATCTTCAGGTGGATTGGCTGATCCAGTAAGGATAAACTGACCCTTTGATTTACGGTAATCGACTTCATGCCGTACATAATTCCATAGTTCTGGCTGTTCTTGCCATTCATCGAGCAATCGAGGGTTTTCTCCTCTCAACAACAATTGTGGATTGGTTGCCATAATGACCGGAACTTGTGGATCACGATCCAAACGCAAGACGCTTTTTGCGTATTGTGATGCTGTTTCTGTTTTCCCACAAGACTTTGGACCCTTTATCAGCACTGCTCCTGAGGCTGCAAGCTTATCTTCCAAATCGTCTTCAACCAACCTTTTTATATACGGCATAAAACTATTCTTTCCTTTGTTTAAATCTACATTAATAATTTTTGTTGTGCAAATTTAAGACTTTTTATTATGCATTTTTAAGGATTTTTGTTGTGCAGTTTTAAGATATTTTGTTGTGCAAATGAAAAAATGAATCTGAAATTACAAGCCCCCTAAAACGCGAAAAAGGCCTCAGAATAGCTTCCAAGTGCCTTTTTGATTGCTCCCCTTACAGACGAAAGATGCAACTATAATGCGATGATTGAGTATGTGGCTTTCAGGAAAACAAAGGGTTGAACTTCGTGTCAAATAATTGGAAGTTGATTTTTTAATTGAAAAATAGTGTATTCAAATACCTACCTGGTGCTACTCAAGTTGGTTACTGTGCATCAAGGGTATGAAGTGGGAGTAACCGGTAGAAGTGAGGAATTATAATAATCCATAAAGACCCAAGAGACCTGTCGAATTTTCTTTAAGAAAATGGACGTTAAAGATTTATCAACTTTAGAGCCAATCTGATATGA
Organism: Bacteroidota bacterium; assembly: GCA_016866385.1. Lineage (GTDB taxonomy): Bacteria > Bacteroidota > Bacteroidia > Cytophagales > Cyclobacteriaceae > Algoriphagus. The sequence continues at coordinate 174 of VGMU01000013.1, read as the reverse complement.
ATTGGTGAGTCAGATAGGTCGCTTGGGAAAAAGTAAATGTACCGCCAAGAGCGGTGGCACATTTTAGCATTATATCTGTTTTGGGAATGGGTCAGTAAATCCTTGTTTACTTTCAAACTGCTTTTGGTCGCTGTCTTGCAGTAAACATTTTTCAAGGTCTACAATCATTTTTTC
>VGMU01000012.1 GCA_016866385.1 Bacteroidota bacterium | reverse complement strand
AGATTGAGAAACTTTGGCACAGATTTAATTACTTCAACCTACAGAGCTACCGCTGGTGTATCTGACGTATGGAGAATGCAGTTTGGTTTAAGATATATCTTCAACTAATCTAAATTTGAATAAGCTCAAAGCGCTCCGAACTTCGGAGCGCTTTTTTTTGTTTTATACTAGAGGGGTTTAAATCTTAAATTTTTTACTTTTTTCGGGGATATCCCGCATATTTTCCATTGATGGTAATCATTTACCTTCCCTATGTTTTTCTCCAAAAAATGATAAAACTGTGGTATATTTGTAGTCCAGCAAACTTAATGTCCCATAGGAAGGAGTTAGGCCATGTTATACTACAAGCAATTTTTGCATCCTCAAAGTACCGAGTGGATTGTTTTTATCCATGGCGCAGGGGGAAGTTCTGCAGTTTGGCACAAGCAACTTAGGGATTTTCAAAAAGAGTTTAATCTCCTGCTAATAGACCTTCGCGGACATGGGAAATCAGCAGATTTACCCAAGGCCATTTGGAACGAAGAGTATACCTTTGAGGCAGTGACTAAAGATATCATTGAGGTTTTAGAACACTTAGACCTACCTCCAGCTCATTTTATGGGGGTATCTTTGGGGACTATCTTAGCTAGGCAATTGGCAGAAATGCGTCCCGATCGGGTAAAATCCTTGGTCATGGCTGGAGCTATTTCAAGATTGACCATTCAGAGTAGAATGTTGGTGGTAGTTGGGAATTCATTGAAAAGAATCATTCCTTACATGTGGTTGTACAGGCTATTCGCCTATATTGTTTTGCCAAGAAGGCAACATGCAGAATCCCGCAGTTTATTTATCAACGAGGCACAGAAGTTATGTCAAAAGGAATTTATCCGTTGGTTTAAATTGACCAAAGACATCAATCCATTGCTCAATTATTTTAAAGAAAGAGATTTAGGGATTCCTACCTTGTACATCATGGGAGATCAAGATGTGATGTTTTTGGAACCCGTAAGGAAGTTGGTACGAGTGCATAAAAGTTCGCTTCTTGAAGTTTTGGACAACTGTGGTCATGTGGTCAACGTAGAAAAACCAGATCAGTTTAATCAGCTCTCATTAGCCTTCCTAAAAAACCAGGTGTAAAACCTTTTTCATGAAAAAACAAACTAAACTGCTACTGCTGCTAGGAATTCTGGTGTTGGTAGCAATAGCCTATTTTTATCCCAGATGGAGCGGTCAGCAGGAGACAGCTCCTAGCGGTGCTGGTGCAGGCGCTGGAGGCCCTATGGATCCTTTGCCTGTTACTGTAATTAAGTTGAAAAAAGAGCCTTTGAGTAACCAGCTTCAAGTATCGGGAACTGTTTTACCGAATGAATCGGTAGAAATCAAACCTGAAATTAGTGGATTGGTCACCAAAATTAATTTTAAAGAAGGACAGGTCGTAAGCAAGGGTACTCCTTTGGTGTATCTCAATGACAACGAACTTCAGGCGCAATTTCAGCGCCTTCAATACACTCAAAAGTTATTTCAAACCCAAGAGTCAAGGCAGAAACAATTGTTGGCCCGTGAGGCAATCAGCCAGGAAGAATACGATATCGTCCTCAATCAATACAACACAGCGATTTCGGATATCAATTTGGTAGAAGCACAATTGGAAAAAACAGTGATTAGGGCGCCTTTTACAGGAAGGTTGGGATTGAGGCAGATTTCTGAAGGTTCGGTAATCAATCCTTCCAATGTGATTGTGAGCATTGTCAATAGTGATCCTATAAAATTAGAATTTTCAATTCCGGAGCGCTATGCGTCCTTAGTCAGTATAGGTTCCTCTATTTTTTTTAGTAGTGAGTCTTCCAAGGAAGAGGTAGAAGGAAAGGTTTATGCTTTTGAGCCCCAAATTGATGCCGCTACACGTACCCTCAAATTAAGAGCACAAAGTCCAAACAAGAGCGGAAAGTACTTGCCTGGAATGTTTGTGAAGATCAGATTTGTCTTGGATATTGAGGAGGAGGCGCTGTTGGTGCCGGCAGAAGCAGTAATTCCAGAATTGTCTGGCTATAAGGTATTTGTGGTGGGTGCTGATGGTACGGCCGAACAAAGAATTATTGAAATAGGTACCCGAACAGATACGCAAGTTCAGGTAATCTCTGGATTAAATGAAGGAGATTTGGTATTAACCTCAGGGGTGATGCAAGTACGTCAAGGAATGCCGATCAAAGCCACACCAATTAATTAAGCGATCTCATGGCTAGTCTTTCAAGCATAAGTATAAAAAGGCCAGTTTTGGCTATCGTAATGTCTTTGGTGATTCTGCTTTTTGGTGGAATAGGCATCTCTTTGTTGGGTGTCCGGGAATACCCTTCCGTAGATCCTCCAGTCATCAATGTCAGTACCTCTTATGTAGGGGCCAATGCGGACGTTATTTTAGCTCAGATTACCGAACCTTTGGAGGAGCAAATTAATGGTATCCAAGGAATTAAATCCCTTACCTCCACCAGTGCGGACGGAAGAAGTAATATCACGGTAGAATTTGAAGTTGGGGCAGATTTAGAAGCAGCTGCCAACGATGTGCGGGATAAGGTATCTGGGGCTCAAAGAAATTTACCTCCAGATGCTGATCCTCCTGTGGTATCCAAAGCTGATGCGGATTCCCAACCTATAGTTGGGGTCAATGTCAAAAGTGATAAGCGCAACTTGCTCGAGCTTACTGAAATTGCAGATAATATTTTCAAGGAAAGACTGCAGACCATTCCAGGCGTGAGTAGGGTGCAAATCTGGGGAGAAAAAGAATATGCTATTCGTCTACGTATGGATCCCCTTAAAATGGCATCCTATGGAATTACTCCTATGGATGTGCTTAACAAAATCCAAAGCGAAAATGTGGAGCTTCCTTCTGGAAGAATTGAGGGACAAAATATAGAGTTGTCAGTACGAACCAAAAGCCGACTCAGTTCACCGCAGGAATTTGATGATTTGATCATCAAAGAGGATGAATCTAACCTGGTTCGATTTCAAGACATCGGAAGGGCTGAGCTCTCTGCCTTGAACGAAAAAACTTTGCTCAGAAGAAATGGGGTGCCCATGGTCGCCGTCATATTGGTGCCCTTACCCGGTTCTAATAATATTGATATTGCTGATGAATTTTATAAAAGACTGGAATTTATCAAAAAAGATTTACCCGAAGATGTGGGGGTAGAAGTTGGATTTGACGGGACAACCTATATTCGTCAATCCATTGCTGAAGTGGAGGAAACGATCATTACTGCTTTTATTCTGGTAGTAGCGATCATCTTTCTTTTCCTCCGAGATTGGAGGACTACCTTCATTCCCGTAGTAACCATCCCAATTTCTCTAATAGGGGTATTTTTCATTATGTATTTGATGGATTTTTCCATCAATGTACTAACCCTTTTGGGTATCGTGCTGTCCATTGGACTGGTGGTGGATGATGCGATTGTTGTGTTAGAAAATATTTATACCCGAATTGAAAAGGGAGAAAAGCCCATGAAGGCAGCAGAAAAAGGTTCGGAGGAAATCTTTTTTGCAGTCATTGCCACCACCATCACGCTGTCGGCAGTTTTTCTTCCCGTGATTTTTCTTACGGGTACCACGGGAAGGTTATTTAGAGAGTTTGGTATCGTAGTGGCAGGTTCAGTACTTATATCAGCTTTTGTAGCCTTGACCATGACACCTATGTTGAGCGCTAAAATGCTTAAGAATAGAGAAAAGCAGAATGCCATTTACAGATTTACGGAGCCATTTTTTATTTGGATGAATACCCTTTATGACCGGACCTTGACTCAATTTATGAAGGTGAGATGGATTTCTTTCCCCAGCATCGCAGCCATGGGAATAGGGATTTATTGGTTTTTTACCCATTTGCAAACCGAACTTGTGCCTATAGAGGATAGGTCTGAACTTCGGATCAACATGACTGGTCCTGAAGGGGCAACTTTTGCCTACATGGACAAGGTGGTGAATGATCTTTCAAACCAAATCATGAAAGACCTCCCCGCTTCAGAGCAAGACGGGGTTACCAGCATGACTTCGCCAGGCTGGGGCACAGCTAATACCAACTCTGGTTTTGTCAGGGTGTTCTTGACTGATGCTTCCAAGAGAACACGCAGCCAGCAGGAGATTTTCACCCAGGTCAATTCTTATTTAAAAGGAGTTACCGAGGTTCGCGCATTTGCTCAGCAGCCTGTTTCGATTGGAGATAGACGTGGAGGGCTTCCCGTACAATACGTGATTCAAGCTCCTACCTTGGAAAAACTAAAGGAGGTTATTCCTCCATTTATGGAAAAGGCTTCCCAAAGTCCAGCCTTCATTTTTACAGACATCAATTTGAAATTCACCAAACCCGAGCTTGAAATTGAAATTGATCGAGGGAGGGCAAGAAATATGGGGGTATCCGTGCAGGAAATAGCCCGTACCTTACAACTTTCCTATTCTGGTCAACGATTTGCTTATTTTATTCGAGGCGGGAAGCAATACCAAGTGATTGGAGAAATGAGACTCCAGGATAGAGACGAGCCTGTGAACCTTAGGATGCTTTATGTCCGAGGTGACAATGGTCAATTGGTACAGTTGGACAATTTGGTTAGAGTAAAAGAACAAAGTACTCCTCCCCAACTCTATCGTTACAATCGATTCGTTAGTGCTACGGTCTCAGCAAACTTAGCAGACGGGTATACCATTGGAGCAGGATTGGATGAGATGGATAAAATAGCTGCGGAGGTATTGGATGACTCCTACACCACAGATGTGGCTGGCCCATCCAAGGAATTTAGAGAAAGTTCAAATAGTCTATTGTTTGCCTTCATCTTCGCCTTGGTATTGATTTATTTGGTGCTTTCGGCACAATTTGAAAGCTTTGCTGACCCACTTACCATCATGTTCACAGTGCCTTTGGCCATATTTGGGGCCCTGGCTACCCTTTGGATGTTTGGGTTTACTCTAAATATTTTCAGCCAAATTGGGATCATCATGCTTATAGGCTTGGTGACCAAAAACGGTATTTTGATAGTGGAGTTTGCTAACCAACGTAAAGAGCAAGGAATAGATGTAGATCAGGCCATCTTTGGGGCAGCTATTTCCCGACTTCGTCCTATCCTAATGACCAGTTTGTCTACCATTTTGGGAATATTACCCATTGCTTTGGCCTTGGGAGCAGGAGCAGAGAGTAGGGTCCCTATGGGCGCAGCAGTGATTGGGGGTCTCGCATTTTCTACCATCTTGACCCTCTTTATCATTCCTGCTGTATATACTTACCTCACTTCCAAAAAAGGTGTTTTAGCGAAAAGTGCATGAAAAAAGTAAGCATTTTTATTTTACTTGGCCTCTATTTTCTGTCACAACCGCTACAGGCTCAAGACCCCCTAGACCTTGAAAAAGCCATACAGTTGGGCTTAGAAAATAACCTCCAAGTCAAAATTGGAATTGAAACCATTGCCCTTAGGGAGTTGGATAGAAAAGTGGCTGCAGGCACCCTGTTCATGCCAAGTTTGAATGCCAACTACCTTCGTTCGTTTGCAACGGAAGACGTTACACAAACCTTTGTCAGCGATCCAAAAAATCCCCGAGAAATAGATGCAGCCAAGTCCAGAAATAAATCCTACAGTATAGTTGGTATTTATGGATTTAGGCCTGAATCCTTCGTGACCATGCAAAGGCTTGGAGTGCTGACAGAAATCAGTGAATTGGACTCGAAGGTTATTGTAGAAAATACCGTTGCAGGAATTTCTACTGCTTACTATCGTTTGATTCTTGAATTGCAACGCTATAAGGTTTTGCAACAAACGCTTCAATTAAGTAAGGCGAGGCTTGAAATCGCCCGAGCCCAATACGACTTGGGGGGAGCTGGGAAAAGAGATTTTTTGGCTGCGCAAGTAGATTACAATGGTGATTCAAGTCTTTTGATGACCCAACAGCAAATCATTCAAAATGCTAGGGTCAATTTGAATGAATTGCTTGCCATAGATCCACAAACTACTTTCTTAGTACAAGATTCCACCATCAGCATAGGGGATCGCCTTTCTATGGAGGTCCTGGAAGAAAATGCCTTTTTAGAAAATAAGCTTTTACTAGTCAATCAAAGACGAAACAATGAGGCTTTTCTTCAACTCCGGCAATTGCAGGCGCAACGTTTGCCTGTGCTTAATTTGAATTCTAATTTTACCAATTCGGTGTTTAATTCAGATGCAGGATTCCTGATTCAAAATGAAAGACAGGGGATCAACGTTGGAGGTACTGTCTCCTTCAATTTGTTTGGTGGACTTACTCTTAATCGCAGAATACAAAGTGCCAAAGTAAATCAAAGAATTCAAGATTTTAATCTGGAGCACTACGAAGTGCAGCTGAGATCCGATCTGCAAAGGGCATACAATACCTATGAAAATAATTTAGGGCTGCTATCTATTGAACAAACCAATTACCAAGTGGCGAAGGAAAATTCAGAAATTGCTTTAGAGCGCTTTCGATTGGGTATAGCGTCTTACCTGGAATTTAGGGATGCCCAAGTCAATTTACTTTCTGCTGAGAATAGGTTGATAACTTCCATATTTCAAATCAAAGAACAAGAAATAGAACTTTTACGCCTGTCTGGCAAAATTTTTTATATAGACACCAATAATTCAGTAGAAAGTGATTGATTCAAAAAGGAGGATGACATCCTCCTTTTTTATTTTCTTGAATTCCCGTCATCCGAACTGTTAGTTTGGCATAGGCTTTGCCAAGGTACCCCAAACACTTAGGCTAACTGCCTGATACTATGGATAAAAAGAAACTTATTCCCGTTGTGTTGATCTCCTCCGTAGTCCTATTTCTTGGGATTGGATATTTCAACGATTGGTTTCTTAGTAGTTCTAAAGACTTGGTTTCTTTGGATATAGAGGGAATTCGAGCCAGGGGGAATCTTCGGGTGGCTGTTGATAATAGTTCAAGTAGCTATTATATCTACAGGGGCCGTAGGATGGGGTACGAATACGAGCTCATTTTGGATTTGGGAGAAAGGTTAGGAGTACATGTTGAGTTTGTGGTGGCTAATGATATCGAAGAGGCCTTTCGATTCCTAGAGGAAGGCAAAGTGGATATTATTGCAATGAATCTTGAAGAGAATTCAGAGCATGGAGATTGGATTTCTTTTACAGAGACAGTAGGATCTGTAAATACGGTGTTGATAGGTCGAAAAAAGGAAGCTGCACAGTTATCCTGGGACTCTTTGGGTAGGGATAGCATTACCGTCCGAAAAGGAGCGGTCTACACTTCTTATTTGGAAGAGATCAGAGACTCCTTGGATTTGGGATTTACTATCGTTGAAGTGCCGGATCACGAAGAAACATTGATTGATCAGGTGGCAGATGGAGTAATACCCTGGACCGTAGCCGAAAATAGTGTGGCTCAAACCAATGCTACTTATTACGAGGAATTAAATATCTCCCTAGCAGTATCCTCAGAAAGTCCTGTGACTTGGGCCTTGCGTAATACTTCTCCACAATTGCTTAATGAAGTTAATGGATGGTTAGATGATAAAAAGGCGAGGTTTATTCCTGATTTGTACAAAAAATATTTTCAAAGTTCTAAAAATCGGTATTATCGAACCAATAGCCCATATTCTTCTTTAGGAGGAAATAGAATTTCTGAGTACGATGAAATGATTCAAAATGGAGCCAAGGAATTGGGATGGGACTGGCGCTTATTGGCGGCCTTGGTCTATAAAGAGTCTGGATTTGATACTACAGCCGTGTCCTATGCGGGAGCACAAGGCCTGCTCCAACTCATGCCAGTGACTTTAGAGCGTTTTGGGGTATCCAATGCCAACGATCCTGGGGAGTCTTTAAGAGGGGGAGTCAAATACCTCATGTACCTGGACAAATTTTGGCTCGAAAGGGTTCCTGATACCAATGAAAGAATTCAGTTCATTTTAGCTTCTTACAATATTGGCCAAGGACATGTAGAGGATGCTTGGCGCCTAGCCCTGAAGTATGGGAAAAACACCCAGAGCTGGAAGGATGTGTCCTATTTCTTGAATCTAAAAAGTGATCCAAAATACTACCGAGACCCTGTGGTTAAAAGTGGCTATGCCAAAGGGCATATTGCCGTAAATTATACCCGGGAGGTTTTAGGACTTTTCCATTCCTATAAGGCGCTGGTGGCACCCTAACTCAATGCAACTCAAAGAGCGCCTCTATTTCCACAGGAATATTGTCGGGAAGAGAACCCATCCCCACCGCAGATCGGACGCCGATTCCCATTTCATTTCCCCAAACAGAAGCAAAGAGCTCACTGCACCCGTTGATTACATAGGGGTGTCTTTCGAAAGTAGGTAAGCAATTCACCATACCGAGTACTTTTATTACTCTTTTTACTTTATCCAGAGATCCCACAGCTTGTTTGATGGTGGAAAGCATGGCTAGTCCTACCTGTCTAGCGGCTAATTTGCCTTGCTCTATGTCCAAATCCTCACCCACCTTGCCAATAATCAAGCTGCCATCTTCCTTTACCGTGCCATGACCTGATAGATAAAGGAGCTTCCCCACTTGTAAGCTGGGAGTGTAGACTCCTAAGGGTTTTGGGGCAGGAGGAAGGGCCAAGCCAAGTTCTTTGAAGCGAGATTCTGGAGATTGCATGCTAGGATGAGGGTTTTATGTGGGGGAAAAAGGTTTATAAATGGATTTTCTATGCTTTAAAAATACGTTTTGTTTGTTTATTGAAGAATGATTTTAGACAATTAAGTCAAGTGCCAATACTCCAAGCAGGCCTACTACAGCTACGATGGTCTCCATGAGCGACCAAGAGCGGAGTGTATCTTTGATGCTTACATTAAAATACTCTTTAAACATCCAGAATCCTCCGTCATTGAAGTGAGAAAACATCAAGCTTCCTGCCCCTATGGAAAGTACCAGCAGGTTGGGGTTTACGTCCAAAGTGCTAACCAAAGGAGCAATAATTCCCGCAGTAGTAAGTCCAGCGACAGTTGCAGAACCCACACATACACGAATAACGGAAGTGATCAGCCAAGCCAGGAGTAAGGGATGCATATCCCAAGTCTTTAGCCCTTCACCTATGATCTGACTTACTCCTGTATCCGTAAAAATCTGTTTGAGTGCGCCAGCCCCAGCCACGATCAAAATAATCATGGAAATGTCCTTGGTAGCTGTGGTAAAAATATCCATAAGCTGAGTCATGGCTTGCTTTCGGTGAAGACCAAGAGAGTAGGTAGCATAGCCTAAAGAGGCTAGCATGACCACACTTGGATCAGCGAAAAGGTAATCACAGGTCGGGAAGATGCTTCCTCAGGGACAAGTAAAGAAAGGAGGGTGGTGCCCATTAAAAGTAAGACGGGAAGCAAGGCAGTAAACAAACTGTTTCCAATACTAGGAAGATCTTCTGCTGCCTTGGGTGAGGCTTGAAAGGTTTGTAAGGGTTGCGAAGGGATTTTTTTCAACAAGGGAGCAAAAAGAGGTCCTGCAATGGCAATGGTAGGAATAGCAATAATTCCTCCATAGAGAAGGGTCAATCCCATATTGGCGCCAAATTGTGCTACCAATGCAGCTGGCGAGGGATGGGGGGGCAAAAAGCCGTGTGTAACCGAAAGTGCTGCAAGCAGAGGCATACCTACATATACAGCAGGCAAGCGATATTGGTATGTAAGGGTGAAAGCTAGGGGGACGAGTAACACAAAACCTACATTGTAAAACAAAGGAATCCCAACTATCAAACCGGTGAGAGCCATGGCCCAGGTAATGTATTTTTCTCCAAACATTCCCATAAGAAAGCCTGCGATTCGCTGTGCTGCCCCACTTTCAGCTACCAACTTCCCCAGCATGGCTCCAGTGACAATGACGATCACCAGATCTCCCAGCAGGGTACCCATTCCCTTTTGTATAGATTTAGCCAATTGATCTGCAGGTAGGCCTAATAGTAGCCCCGCTACGATGGCTGTGGCCATGAATGATAAGAAGGGATTGAGTTTCGCCCAGACAATCAAGACAACTAATAGCGCGATACTGAATAAAACCAGAAGTATAGTCATGGCAAAAGGGCTGATTGACAAAAAGTAAGTTAGGAAAAACTAAGACATTCTAAGAAAGAAGGAGACATTTTGTCTTTTTTGAATGGAGAAATAGTCAAAAAATTATTCTATTTAAAAATTGACCCTTAGGATCGCATTTTTCCAATTGAGATTAAGAAAATCAATATTCCGTTTTAGGAGTTAAGGAGAGCACATTCATTTTCATGAAGCTTCCTACCGTCAGGGGGGCTTGTACTAGGGCTTGCCAAGACAATCTTCTCCTAGCCCAAAGTATATTTTTATCCATCCCTGTCAGGTGTGTGCCTTCCACTGCTTTTCCCACACTTACAATGCGAAGGTCTTTTTCTTCTGTTACTACCAGGCCTGACGCAGATATGCGCACTTCTACCTCTTCACTTTCTGGGGTAGGTCTGGAAGAAAGGATAAAATGACTATGCAGTTGATACAATATGGGTGTGCCATCTAAATCATTAAAATTGGGATCGTGATTCGCTCCATTTTTTTCAATAAACTGTATGGCTACCGAATTTTTATTGCTAGGCCCTAAAAGTTGAAGTTTTCGAAGACCTCCATTCTCACGGTCTGCGAAAGGGAAGGTGGCATTTAATGAATCAAGGATAGCAGGTATTGCCGCATAGGTAAGTAAACTTACATTTTTCCAAGCTCCTTGATGGTAGCTGTATTTTCCCAACCCGGATGCATTTAATTCTAATTCATGCCCTTCAAAGTCTATGTTTCCTTGCTTCATCTCAAAATCCCGCTCGATGCGTACATGACCTCTAGGATAAAAAATCCCCGAGGGCTTATCTAGGATTAGGGAAGCAGTGTTCAATTCAAACCCAAGGATTTCTTGATCCGATTCACCTGAAAGTTTAAGTCGGGTGTCAGAAAAATCAAAATCCCCGGTGCCTGATTTCTGCAAATTTCCAAGTAGGATTAATTCTCTAGGGACATCCAAAGGGTACTCGCTTTGAAGTTCTAGGTGACGGATTTGCTTGGGCTTGGCAGAATTCGGAAATGTGCTGGATAAAAAGGTACTAGGACCTTGAGTTTTTTGGACCAATACCTTGCCTTCTAGCACCACGGTACTCGCTTCTATCTTTGGAGTCTCTCCTTGAAGAACGAGTAGGCCTTCCTTCTGAAGCTCAAATAGCTCTGCACTGTCGGATCCACTGGAAGAACGATGGAGAATATTGGCATCACATTCCGAAATAAAGGTGGCTCCTGGACCTATTCGAAAAGTACCAAAGGACCCGGTTCCGCCTAGGTTAGCTTCCGTATTGAAGGAAAGAGTAAAGCAAGATGTAGGCTGTATTGTTGTATCTTTTTTTTGAATCAGTGTTCCTGATTTGAGTTGAAAAGATAGGGCCTTTAGGGGGGCCATTAGGACCAATACTGAGCCAGGAAAGGGATCAAAAACTACAGAGAATCTACTTTGTGTAGTCTGTGCACTCCAACTTTCTTTGGAAACTATATTCCTACTTATTCCTCTGAAAGTAATCGAGCTGGTCTCTGAATTTCCAATCCAATTTTTACTGTTCCAGGCACCTCTAGGGCTCCCTGGGGCGTTCCCAGAGAAGGCAGCAAGGCTTCCGTATACGTCTAAATTATTTCCATTCAGATTTAATTTTTGAGCTGCCCCTATTCCTGCATGGAGGTAAATGTTTTTTACCGCTTCCTCTTTAGTTAATCTTAAAGTATGCCCTTTGTCCACATAGACGTCATGGGTGCTGTTAGGGGTCTGCGAAGGCGTAGTCCACCGGATTCCATCCCAAATTGCCTAAATTTGAAGTTGTGAAAAATCTCCCGACTGCAGGGTTTTATAGGCCCCAATTTCTTGAGCTGATAGGCATGGAAGAAAGAAAAGTACCGATACAAGTGCAAGGAATATCCTGTATATTGGTCGGTGATTTGAAAAAATTAGGGAAGAAATCTGGAGGGAGGAAGTCATAAAAAAATGAGATTTAAAAAGTAATTAAAAATAAAAAAATGATGGCGAAATATACCCATGTTTTTCTCATGACTTTGCTGATGTTTGTAGGAATTTTACCTGCAAAGGCTCAGTTTTTTGAAGTCAGCCTACTAACCTGCGACCCAGGAAATGAACTTTATTCCTCCTTTGGACATAGTGCGATTCGGATTAGGGAATTTGGCTCTGAACTTAGGGATTCAGTATACAACTTTGGCACCTTTGACTTCAATACCCCCAATTTTTATGGGAAGTTTGCTACAGGAAAGCTCAACTACATGTTGAGTGTAAGTTCTTATACTGATTTTATTATTGCCTACGATCATTATCAAAGAGGGGTGCGGGAACAGGTACTCGACTTGAATCCCGAGCAAAAGGATTTTTTGTTACAGCACCTCAATGTTCTTAAAGAACCATCTAGAAGGTATTACAAGTACGATTTTTTCTTTAACAACTGTGCGACAAAAATCAGAGATGCCTTCGAGATTGCTATGGGGGATCAATTGGTTTGGAACGATTCTTTATCCTCTTCCGAAAAAACCTTCCGCCAGCTCATAGATGAGTCCGTGAAGCAGCCCCTTCCCTGGGCAGATTTGGGAATTGACCTGGCCCTCGGTGCAGTGATAGATCGTCCAGCAACGCCTAGGGAAACCCAATTTTTACCCTTGTACATGGAACAAGCCTTCGCTAAGGCGACCATTGTAGGAGATGGGCCTTCAAGGCCTCTAGTCAAAGAAAGTCGCGTCATTTTGGAATTTCCCAAGGAAGAGCCTCAGCTCAGTAGTTTTAATCCGTATTACTTCTTTTGGGGCATTGCTTTCGTTTACGGCGTATTTACCTGGTTGGGATATAGAAAGGGGAGATTATTCAAAGGATTGGATTACCTGCTATATGGAATAACGGGAGTTCTAGGAATTGTGGTTGCCTTTCTTTGGTTCTTTACCGATCATACTGCTACCCTATGGAATTGGAATTTACTTTGGGTATTTCCAGGACATTTGGTATTGGTGTGGGGGCTAGCCACTCGGTCTGGCGCACCATGGATTGCCAATTACCTTCTATTTGTCTTGGTCGGAACGGTAATAGCTTTGGTCCTTTGGCTGTTTGGGCTACAATCCTTCCATCCTTCCATCCTTCCCCTGCTCTTGGCTTTGATTTTAAGATCAAATTTTCTGTTTTACCACCTTAAAAGAGCGGTCTGAGTAAAAAAGAATAGTTTCTAAGCAAACTTTTCTGCTTAGAAAAGGTGTTGGTGATATGTTATGGAATTTAAACTTACTTCGGATTACCTACCTACTGGAGACCAACCCCAAGCCATAGCCCAACTTGTGGAGGGGATACGCTCTGGGGAATCTTCCCAAGTGTTGCTAGGGGTGACTGGATCTGGAAAGACCTTCACGATTGCCAACGTTATTCAGCAAACGCAGAAGCCCACCTTGGTTTTGAGTCATAATAAGACTTTAGCCGCCCAACTTTACGGGGAGTTTAAACAATTTTTTCCTGAAAATGCGGTCGAATACTTTATCTCCTACTACGATTACTACCAGCCAGAAGCGTTTATTCCGAGTTCAGGTACCTACATTGAAAAGGACCTGAGTATCAATGAGGAAATCGAAAAGCTGCGACTCAGTGCCACTTCTTCCTTGCTTTCTGGTCGGCGGGATGTCATTGTGGTTGCGTCAGTCTCTTGTATTTACGGCATAGGCAATCCTGAAGAGTTTGGAAAAAATGTGATTCGACTTCAGGTAGGGGATAGAATTCCCAGAAGTCAACTGCTCTTTAAGTTGGTGGACATCCTTTACAGCCGTACTCAACTAGACCTTACGCACGGTACCTTTCGGGTGAAGGGGGATACGGTAGATGTATTTGTGGCCTATGCAGATTTTGCCTATAGGATTCTTTTTTGGGGGGATGAGATTGAGGCTATACAGCGGATAGAACCCAGTACGGGAAAGAAATATTCCGATGAATCGCTTATTTCCATTTTCCCTGCCAATCTTTTTGTCACCGGTAGGGACACCATAGATACAGCCATTCATGAGATCCAAGATGACCTAGTTGCACAGATTAAATTTTTTGAAAAAGACGGAAAATTTTTAGAAGCCAAAAGGCTGCAGGAGCGCACCGAGTTTGACTTGGAAATGATTCGAGAATTAGGCTATTGTTCTGGGGTAGAAAATTATTCTAGGTATTTTGATAGGAGAAAACCAGGCGCTAGGCCTTTCTGCTTGCTAGATTATTTCCCAGATGATTTTTTGTTGGTCATGGACGAAAGCCACGTGACCATGCCCCAAGTCAGAGCCATGTGGGCCGGAGATAGGTCTAGAAAAATTAACTTGGTGGACTATGGGTTTCGGTTGCCATCTGCTTTAGACAACAGACCATTGAAATTTGAGGAGTTTGAACAATTGATTTCTCAAATCATCTTCGTTTCAGCCACCCCAGCGGATTACGAATTGTCCCTAACGGGAGGGGTAGTGGTAGAACAAATCATTCGCCCCACAGGACTCCTCGATCCGACCATTGAAGTGCGTCCTAGCTTGAATCAAATCGATGACCTTTTGGATGAAATAGACCAAACTATCAAAACTGGGGCTAGGGTCCTGGTGACTACACTAACCAAGAGGATGGCGGAGGAACTTCAAAAATACTTGGAGAAAGTTGGGGTCAAATCTCGCTACATCCATTCCGAAGTAAAGACCTTGGATAGGGTAGAGATTTTGCGGGAGCTGAGGTTAGGGATCTTTGATGTGCTGGTAGGAGTCAACTTGTTGCGAGAGGGACTAGACCTTCCTGAAGTAGCTTTAGTTGCTATTTTGGATGCGGATAAAGAAGGGTTTTTACGTAATGAACGATCCTTGGTACAAACCATTGGAAGGGCTGCTCGAAATTCTGAGGGCCGTGTGCTGATGTATGCCGATCAAATCACCCCTTCTATGCAATCCGCTATTAATGAAACCCTCCGTAGAAGAGCGCTGCAACTTGCCTACAATGCGGAGCATGGAATCATCCCCACTACCGTGCTCAAGTCACGCGATAAAATCATGGGACAAACCAAAGTGGCTGAAGCAAAGAAAAATGCAAAAATCTATGCCGAGCCTGTAGTTTACCAAGCAGATGTGGCAGCAGATCCTCTGGTGCAGTACCTGAGCAAAGAAAAATTGGCTAAGCTGGTGCAGCAAACCCAACAAGCCATGGAGAAGGCCGCTAAGGAATTGAACTTTATGGAAGCTGCTCGCTTGAGAGACGAGTGGCAGGGGCTCAAAAAAAGGTTAGAAGAGTTGGGTAGAGCACCGAATTCTTAATAAAATCCATTTTCTCTAGGACATGACCTTGCAAGAAGTAAAAGAATTGGCCCAGAAGGGAGAAGGTTTGAAAATTGAATTCAAGAAAAAAGCCAACTTCCCAGATAAAATCCTCAGGGAGGTCATTGCTTTTGCCAATACCCAAGGGGGGGATGTATTGATTGGTGTGGATGACGATGGGACCGTAAGCGGACTCCGTTATATAGAAGAGGAAATTTTTGTGATGGGAAAAGCCATTCGTGGGGGAATATTTCCTCCTTTATCCGTGCAGGTATTTACGGTGAGGCTAAATGAAAAAAAAGGAGTTGCGGTATTTCGCATTCCTATGAGTCCAAGCCGACCTCATTACCTCATATCAGAAAATAAAAAACTTTCCTTTGTCCGTGTGGAGGATAGAAGCGTGAAGGCAAGTAAAGAAGTTTGGGAGGTAATCAAAAAAAGTAGCTTACCCAAAGACACTATTTTTACCTATGGAAAAAAGGAAGAAGTCTTGATGAAATTGCTGGCAGAAAAAGAACGAATTACCTTAAAGGAATTTGCTAGCGCAGCTCAGCTTCCCATCAAGCTGGCCTCATCTACACTTGTTCGTCTGGTGGTAGCCAATGTTCTATGGATACATCCACAGGAGGGAAATGATTATTTTACACTGAAAGAGTAGGTAAACGTATTCCCGTTCTAGTAGTAAATCCTATGTTTCCCTGAAGGCCTCCCGTGTGAAACATGAGGATTTTTGAACCCGGAGGAAAGAATTTTTTTTGGATCAAATCCCAGCACCCAAATGCCATTTTCCCAGTATAAATGGGATCCAAGGGAATGTTAAATTCATCCCAAAACCAATGAATAAAGGAAATCAATGCTTCGGTCCATTTGGCATAACCTCCATGATGGTATTGGGTAAGGACTTGCCATTTTCCTGCAGAGCTTAGGCGGAAATTATTCATCAGTTCCTCCACCTCCATTTTTATTCCTTCTCCTTTTAAAGCAGAAAATCCCAGGAGGGATTGATGTGGTGCAAGAGTACTGGCAAGCCCTGCTAGGGTGCCTCCAGTCCCTACAGGTGTACAGAGGTGTGAAAATTTTTGATGTGAAGGAGTCAACATTTCACTAGTTCCCTGTACAGCCAAATCATTGGTGCCTCCTTCAGGGATAAGGTAAAACGAACCAAATTTAGAGCTTAGGGCTTCTAGGAATTCAGGGGAAGACTTCTGCTTGTATTTTTCTCGGGAGACTCCAAAAAGGGTCATTCCGGCAGCTCGAGCTTCCTCTAAAGTGGGATTGTTGACATCCTCCTCCTCGCCTCGAATGATGCCAATGGGTGTTAATCCCATTTCTTTGGCCGCAAACGCTGTAGCGTAAATATGGTTGGAATAAGCACCTCCAAAGGTGAGCACCTGGGTATGATGTTTTTTTTTAGCTTCCAGTAAGTTGTAGCGCAACTTGAAGAACTTGTTGCCCGATACCCTTGGATGAATTTTGTCTAGTCTTGCTACTTCTAGCTCTACTCCCATTTCCTGGAGCAAGGGATGACTCAATGGGCTTGTAGGATAGGGACTTGCGTGAAGCATAAAAACTATTTCTCCAAAGTTACGGGACATCCTTCTATTTTTGTACCATGAGCCAGCACTTGGAAGAGGACTTTGACGAAGAAGAAGTAGACCTGTACGAGCACCATCGTATCTTGGTGGACAAAGGGCAGTCTCCAATTCGCATCGATAAATTTTTGACCGAGAAGATCGCCCATGCGACCCGCAACAAGGTGCAGCAAGCGATTGATTCTGGAAGAATTTTGGTTCATGGCAATCCCATTAAGTCCAATTACCGAATCAAGGCAGGAGATGATATTCGGGTTTATCTCGAAAAGCCTCCACGTGACACGGAGGTCATTCCAGAAAATATTCCTTTGGATATTATTTATGAAGACAAGGATTTGTTGGTAGTCAATAAGCCAGCTGGGATGGTGGTGCACCCTGCCCATGGAAACTGGACTGGTACCTTGGTCAATGCTTTGGTATATCATTTTCAGCACTTGCCTGAGTTATCGGGCAATGTAGGAAGGCCCGGATTGGTGCATCGTATCGATAAGGATACTTCTGGGATCTTGGTGATCGCTAAAACGGAAGAAACCATGGCTCCCTTGGCGGCACAATTCTTTCATCATACCATTCAAAGGACCTACTTGGCCCTGGTATGGGGAGAACCAGAGGCGAATTCGGGCACCATTATAGGGCATGTGGGTAGGAGTGCGCAGGATAGAAAAATCATGGATGTTTTTCCGGAGGGTAATCAAGGGAAGCATGCCGTTACCCATTGGAAAGTTATTCGCCGGCTTAGGTACGTAACTTTAGTAGAATGTACCTTGGAAACGGGCCGGACCCATCAGATCCGTGCGCATTTTAAGTATTTGGGATTTCCTTTGTTTAATGATGCGGCCTACGGCGGCAATAAAATTCGAAAAGGAACTCAATTTTCTGCCTATAAAAATTTTGTTCAGACTTGTTTTGAAAAGCTACCTAGGCAGGCTTTGCATGCCAAAAGTTTAGGTTTTATCCATCCTATTTCCAAGGAAAACCTGTATTTCGAAGTGCCCTTGCCAACAGATTTTGATTCAGTTCTTCAGGCCTGGGAAAAATACGTCCAAACCATCTAGTAAAGCTCCTATTTTTTGACCTAGCTTGGATAATGGGAGGTCGGTAAGGCAAGATGTCTTAAAGCATGATTTGGTTAGTTCCCCAAAGTCATTGTAAACTTGATTACCAACTTACCAGGAAAGAGGAAAAATTTAAAAATAATTTATAATTCAAACGATTTCATTAAAAATAATGTAAATTTTTTAATAAATCATTGAAATTCATTTAATTTAAATCCTAATTGGTGTTATATTTGCAAATGTAATTCTACCGGTATTTCGGGTTTTGCAAGGGTGATCGTTGGAATAGAGTACTTGATAGCAGGTACAGCAACAGGCGAAAACGTAATTTATTAGACCTTGGTCTATATTGGAGGTTTTGAAGGTTCGACTCCTTCGCTTGCAACAGGTTATTTTGGGTTTATTGTTAATTGACTAAAACCATGAAATTTTTTTCATGGTTTTTTTATGTCTACTACCCACTCCCTTCCCCTCATCGCTTCCTAATTTTTCTGTCGTCCGCTTCCTTAGCACGAACCTTGGGATTGAAAATTGAGCAATAGTCCTCCTACTTATTGCACATTGAATTAGTTAAAATGCAATAAAAACAGCTAAATAATAATAATAATGTAAATAATATGGAAAAAAGTTGTAAAATTTGTAACCTATTCTTCTTTTTTTATATATTTGAAAATATTAGTCACAAGGACAAAAGAAAAGAAAGGGTAGAAATAGAATTTTAGTTACTCCTAGACTTTCAAAACGTATACAACTTGTAGGATGTTGAAATTGGCAGACAAGCCCTCCTGTCTCGGGGGTGGGGGATCTGGTTGTAATGACCGGTACGGGATAAAGTTTTCTTCTATGTGAAGGAAACCTAACCGCCACGTGGAGGTTCGAATCCTTCTCCTACAGCAAAAAAGCAGCTCAAGTAGCTGCTTTTTTTATTGTATAGGAGTTACAGAGGCATTTATCCGTTCATGCTGATTAAGAATTCAGCATTGTCTCGAGTGCCTTTCATACGTTGAAGTAAGAACTCCATGGATTCTTGGGAGGTCATGTCACTCATGAGTTTACGCAATATCCAGACGCGTTGCATTTCCTCTTTGTCCATAAGCAAGTCTTCCCTACGGGTACCGGAGCTTAGCACGTCTATGGCAGGATAAATTCTTCTATTGGCCAATTTACGGTCCAAAGCCAATTCCATATTTCCAGTGCCCTTAAATTCTTCGAAGATAACCTCATCCATTTTAGAACCGGTTTCCACCAAAGCAGTGGCAATGATGGTAAGCGAACCCCCATTTTCAACGTTTCTTGCTGCACCAAAAAACCGCTTGGGTTTGTGCAAGGCATTGGCATCCACACCACCGGAAAGAATTTTTCCTGAACTAGGAACTACCGTATTGTGAGCTCTTGCCAATCGAGTAATGGAGTCAAGCAAAATCACCACGTCATGACCTACCTCTACCATCCTTTTGGCTTTTTCTAACACAATATTGGCCACTTTCACATGCCGTTCTGCTTGTTCGTCAAAGGTTGAAGAAATTACCTCTGCTTTTACAGAGCGTGCCATGTCGGTGACTTCTTCTGGACGTTCGTCTATCAACAAAATCATCAAATGAACCTCAGGATGATTTTGAGTAATGGCATTTGCAATTTGTTGAAGGAGTACTGTCTTACCCGTTTTAGGCTGGGCCACGATCATGCCCCGTTGTCCTTTTCCAATGGGGGCAAACAAATCTAGGATTCGGGTAGAATACCCATCCGGTTTGGTAGAAAGATTGAGGCGCTCTTCAGGGAAAAGAGGAGTGAGGTATTCAAAAGGTACCCTGTCCCTGATTTCGTCCGTAGTTTTTCCGTTTACCGTCGCAATTTTTAATAAAGCAAAGTACTTTTCTCCTTCTTTTGGGGGACGAATAGATCCTTTGATATGGTCCCCAGTCTTCAATCCAAAATGCTTGATTTGACTAGAGGACACATAAATATCGTCGGGTGAAGCCAGGTAATTGTAGTCTAAGGATCTCAAGAATGCGTATCCGTCTTGCATAATTTCTAATACCCCTTCGTTTTCAATCACCCCATCAAATTCCCTAGGACTTACAAATGGTTTTTTTCTACCATTACCTGGGATAATTTCTGCTGCAGGGATTTGAATTTCTTCCTGGGTTTTGAAATTGGTCCTTCTAGGGAGTTCAGTTTCCCCTTCTGCTCTTGGAGCTGGACTTGGTTCTTGAGAATAAGCTACTGTATACTCGGTATATTCTTCCTGAGGCAAGGCTTGGGGAGCTTGATCTTCAAAGACCCTCCTTCTAGGTTTAAATCCTTTGGATTTTTCAGAGAACGAGTTAGCATGTTTTCTTTCTCCTTTGGGGATAAACTCTTTCGCAGGCTTTACATAAGGTTTGGGAGCTTCATTCTCTGAGGAAGGATTCGAAATTTCTGTTTCCTGCACGGATGGGGAATCAGGCAATTCTGTCACATTCTGCCTCCTAAATTTGGGCTTGTATTCAGGTACTTCCGAAGCAGCGGAAGCTGAGGAGGCCTGGTTTTCTGAATTCTCCTGATTAAAAAGTTGGTTTTCAACCACAGAGGGTTTTTTCTTAGGGAGAGCTTGCTCGGGTAATATGGCTTGTTGATCTAGAATCGCATATACCAGCTCATCTTTTTTAAGGGTTTTGGAGTTTTTTACTCCAAGTTCCTCAGCAATCTCTTTTAATTCAGATAAAAGTCTGATTCTGAGTTCTTCTATGTTGTACATAAAGAGGGATGAAATAAATAGGAAAGTAAAATCTGTTGATGGGGTCGTGAATAATTTTCTGAACAAAAATGGTCTGCAGGAAAAGCTCAAGCCAAGGTTGGCTGAATGCCTTATTCACGTATTGGGTACAATATTACACCTTGCAGTTGGATAAACCAAATTTTTCTTTTCCGAGTATTTTTTAAAATATAGGCTTTTTAAGCCAATTGACGGAGTATGGGAAGGGATTTGAGAGGGCTACCTAAATCCAAGTGCTGGGAATGAAATGCTACCAAATGATCTAAGAGTTTTCTACGAAGAAAAAGAGGAAGGGAAGCAGAAGCATGAAACCCTGTACGAAGCAATTCCTCTATATACACTAGGACAGGTTCAATTTCTTCTTTTTCAAAAGGATGATGGATACTTTCTTCCAAGAATCCTTTGGCCTCATCGGGGGCAAAGCCTAAATGCTTGGCATTTTCCAATAAAAAAACGATGGGAAAATGGATTAAGGTACATTCGGGATGATCTAGGGTCAGGATGCTTTGTTCCAAAAAATCAAACAATTCCTCGTTGTGATACCCATCCACCATACTTCGGGAAATGAGTTCGGTTACAAATAGGGCAATGCTGGTGCAATGCATATCGAAAGGAATACGTCGTTGCGGGCTATAAATTTTTGCCTCGGAAATGCGTTGCAATCCCCTGGCTTCTTTTTCATATACCACCAAATCTAACAAGGTCAGCGGTTGAAATAAGGCTATTTTACTTGCTTTTCCTCCACTTCTTGCCCCATGGACCACATATCCTTTTAAGCCTAATTCTCGGGTAAAAATTCTGACAATGATACTGCTATCCTTGTATTTTATATAGCTAAGAACGATACCTTGGGTTTTTCTAAGCATGGTGCCTAAACTTGGAAATGATCCTCAAGAAAACACTTTCTACACCGGGCTTCGTAACTTTCTTTTTCACCTAAAATTACTTTTTCCTTAGAGGAAGTGAGTCTCAGGGAAAAGGCGGCCAAATCCCCACATTTCATGCAAATGGCATGCACTTTGGTGACGTATTCGGCCACGGCCATGAGTTTGGGAATGGGATCGAAAGGTTTTCCTTCAAAATCCATATCCAGCCCAGCCAAAATGACCCTTTTACCTTGGTTGGCTAAAACCTGAACTACCCTCACGATCTCTTCGTCAAAAAATTGGGCCTCATCTATGCCTACTACATCGCAGGTTCCACTTAGAAGTAAAATGTCTTCTGCAAAATGTACTGGGGTAGAGCGAATACTTGTGTCGTTGTGTGAAACCACAAAGCTGTCGTGATATCGGGTATCTATGGAAGGCTTAAATATTTCTACTACCTGCTTGGCCAACCTGGCACGAGTGAGTCTACGAATCAATTCCTCTGTTTTTCCTGAAAACATAGATCCGCAGATGACTTCGATCTGTCCCTTTTTTTCCGAATGGGTTCCTAGCCTAGGTGAAGGTTCAATAAACATACTTAATCCGTGTAGCTCAGGTGAGGAAATTTGTTTTGCTCAGCCACGCAAACGACCAAGGTTCCTTGTAGAAGCTGGGCTTGGCAAGCCAATCGTTCGTGTGGTAAAAGACGCTGCTGGGCCTTAAAAGCTTTTTCTCTTTCACTTTCTGGGCTCAAATTTTCTTGGCCAGCTAAGATACTCATTTTACAGGTGGTGCATCTCCCTTTTTTACCACAGGCATGCATCCAATCTATTCCATTTTCATGAATTAATTCAATAACTTTACGAGCAGGGTCTTCCGATTCGATAACTCGATTGGCAAGATTTTGAATGCAAAGTTGAATTTTCCCCATGTTCGTTTTTGAAAGAAATGCTTCTACATGACAACTCAAATTAACAGCAATTATTTAAAAAAATACGCAGAAGAGTTTGCTCTAAAAGTCTGTGATCGATTTTTTGCCAATAGGCAATTTATCACTGGACAAGACATCGTACAGCTTACCCCAAGTCTTCAAGTCAATCTATTTATCATCAAAAGGCTATTTGAGTTGTGGCAAGAGGAACTTGGCAAACTCAAAAGCAGTCCATTTTTTGACTATCGAGATATTGCCGTGCACGAGGCCTTGACCCAGTTTATGAATGTCCTTTCCCGGAGAATCAAAATGGAAAGGAACTATCTAGCCCCTATCCTCGAAGAGGCAGTGATACATTCCATCCAAGTGGCTACTGATCCGGTGAATTTTTTTCAACACGAACTACAGAAGGCTCCCGCGGGGAAGATGAATGATTTTTTAAAGGAAAATAAAAAATACTACAAGTGGAATGAGACTCTAATTTCCTCCTTAATTGATAAAACTGGCCTTGGCCACGATTTGGAAAGTTATGTACGAGCGCTTTCGACTTTCGTGGAAGTAAATCCCCAAGCGGTAGACGAGTCTAAAGTATTGCTTGAGAGCCTAGCAGAGGAGTTGTCTTTTGATCTAGGGGCGTATTTGGGGACTTCTTTTGCTGCCCCTGATCCCCAAGAAGTGATAGCAGAACCGGAAGTAGGAGAAGAGCAATATCCCTCGGCAGAAGAGGAAGAAGAGCTTTTTATGGAGGAGGAAATGACTATAGAACCAGACCCCAGCCCTTTGGCAGTGGCTCAAGAAGAAAAAGGAATCCCCTCAAGCGGAAAACTTCTGGATGCTGCTCATTTGAAGAATGTATTTTCCAACGAGTCCTACAAGGGGATGAAAGGCATTTTGGGAGAGCTGTCGGAAAGCCTCGCTTTAAATCAGCGATTTATGTTTACCAAAGAATTATTTGATGGAAATGCAGATCTCCTTAGACATGCTCTCAAGTCGGTAGATGAAGTAAACTCTTTTGATGAGGCGGTGGATTTAATTAATTCCAGGTTTGTGTTGGAGTTAAATTGGGATGTTGATTCCGAAGAGGTAAAAGAATTTATGCAACAAATATTTAGAAAGTTTTTGGAATAAGAGGAATCCCTACTATCCAAAGCAAAACAGCAGGACCCCCTGCTGTTTTTTTATTTTTCACTACTATGAATTAGTTCAATCTTCCCAATTGGGTCGCCCGAGAAGAATCCATTTTTATAAAAATAAATAGTAGGACAGTAAATGACCACAGGGATGATCCTCCGTAACTAAAGAAGGGAAGAGGAATTCCTACAACGGGAAATAGTCCAATGGTCATGGCGATATTGATCATGAAATGAAAGAGAAGAATTGAGATCACTCCATACCCGTAAATTCGAGTAAATCTAGTTTTTTGTCTTTCGGCCATGATGACTAGACGATAGAGTAGGCCAACAAAAAGTCCAATGACCACCAAGCTTCCTAGCCAGCCAAATTCCTCTCCTAAGGTGCAAAAGATGAAATCGGTATCCTGTTCGGGAACAAAGTCAAATTTGGTTTGAGTCCCCTCCAAGTACCCTTTTCCAAGTAATCCTCCCGAACCTATGGCAATTTTGGATTGGGTAATGTTCCATCCCACCCCAAGAGGATCAAGGTCTGGGTTAAAAAGGACCATGATCCTATTTTGTTGGTGCAAGGGAAGTTTGGAAATCACAAAATCTAGGGAATAGATGTAGGCAATAATTCCTATGCCTATGAGTGAAAAAGCAAGGATGCGTTGCCAAGTCCTCCTTCCCAAATAGATCAGCGCCCCTACCGCAATCAGGATAAAAAATGCCAAGTAAAGGTTGTTTTCTACCCAAAGCCCTAGCAGGGTGATGGCAATGGCTCCCAAAACCAAAATGTAATAGCGCTGTGGAAAACCCTCCCGATAAAACATGAGCAAGAAAGAAAAATAGACCATGGCAGTTCCAGTATCGGGTTGGAGCAAAATCAGGATTACAGGAACGAGTAATACTGCAAATGCAATGGCCTGGTAATTTCTTTTTGACAAGTCGAAAGTGGGTCGCTCCATGACCTTAGCAAGTGCCAAGGCAGTCGCAAATTTGGCAAACTCCCCAGGCTGTATTCTAAAATCCCCCACGCCTATAGAAAGGATTTGGCCATTTACTTCTTTCCCAAAAAAGGGAGTTACAATGAGGAGGCCTAAGAATAAGAGGTAAATAAGTAAAGAAAGATTTTCAAAAAATCGAGCATCTGCCACCATGATTAAGGTAATCAAGGCAATGGCCGTGCCGATCCAAACCAATTGCTTGCCTGAATTGATAGAAAGATCAAAAATGCTTTTCTCTACCTGACTATCGTAAACAGCGGCATAAATATTAAACCAGCCGATGATAACCAGTGCAAAATAGATGGACACTGCTATCCAATCTACCCGGTTGATATGTACCTCAGTTGAGTTCATTTAATAAATAAAATTTCCAGCTAGGACATACTCTTGAAGTTCAGGTCGAGTAATTTTCCCTTTGATATATTTTTCAATCATTAACGAAGCGGTGCTTGCTGCAGCTCTACCTCCCCATCCTGCATTTTCTACGTATACGGCGATAGCAATCTTAGGATCCTCTTTTGGGGCAAAGGCAATAAATACCGAATGGTCTTCTCCGTGCGGATTTTGTGCTGTTCCTGTTTTGCCAGCGATAACCAAATCTTCGATCACAGCCCGATTTGCGGTACCATACAAGGCTTCTGCCATGGCATCTTGAATCAAATTAAAATGCCTAGCGTCTACACCCACTTCATGTCTCTGCTGAAATTTGGCAGGAATTTTTTTTGCATCTCCATCCATCTCTTTAATCAAGTGAGGGGTATAGTAGTAGCCTTTGTTAGCAAAAATAGCTGCTAAATTCGCCATTTGAAGGGGAGTAACCTGCATTTCTCCTTGGCCTATAGACAAGGAATAGATGGTAGAATATTTCCATCTACCTGATCCATAAATTCTATCATACAAGGCACTGGAAGGTATGTCACCACCTTTTTCTCCAGACATATCTACTCCCAAAGGGCTTCCTAGTCCAAACTTGAGTACTTTTTCCCTCCAGGCATTGAGGCCTATTTCGGTATCCTTGAAGGTATTGCTGGAAACTTCCCTATTGATAATTTGTCGGAAAGCTTGATGATAGTAGGGATTGCAAGAATTTCGAATGGCTCCAAATAAATTTACCGGGCTGGGGTGGTTGTGGCAGGCCACCAGGGATCTGTTGCAGGAAAAAGTAGTCTCTGGAGTCAATACTCCTTCCTGAAGACCAATGAGGCTTTGCACGATTTTGAAAATGGATCCTGGTGGGTAGGTGGCCATGATGGGCCTATTGAATAAGGGCTTGGAAGCGTCTACATTCAATTTTTGAAAGGTCTTACCAAAAGCAGCACCTGTAAGTTGATTAGGATCGTAGAATGGAGCTGATATCATGGCTAATATTTCTCCAGTTTTAGGTTCTATAGCGACCACGGAGCCTGTTTTTCCATTCATAAGCAACTCCCCGTATCGCTGCAACTCTAAATCTATGGTAGAGGTGATGTTTTTTCCTGCGACGGATATGGTGTCGTATTCCCCCTCTTTAAAAGGCCCTTTATCCACTCCTCTTACATTGACCATTTTGTATTTCACTCCTTTGGTTCCACGGAGTTCTTCCTCGTAGTATCTCTCTAAACCACTTAGGCCGACGTAATCCCCTTGATCGTAATATCCAAGGCTATCTCTTTCAAGTTGGGTAGCACTAATTTCTCCAATATATCCCAGGGCGTGGGAGGCAGTAGGGGTGGGGTAAGCCCTTACCGATCTAGTCATGATAAATAGGCCGGGGTAGTCTACTAGAAAGTCCTGAATTCTAGCAAAGTCAGCATTTGATATCTGTTTGATTAAAGGAGATGGTTTTACCCTAGAATAATTTTTTGCTGCATTATACCCTTCTATAAGTTCCTCTTTACTTACGTTAAATAAGGTACAAAAGCGAACCGTATCGGTGAGGGTAAATTCTCTTGGCACGACCATGAGATCGAAAATAGGATTGTTAAATACCATCAACTTGCCATTTCGATCGTATACTAATCCTCGGTAGGGATGGTCGACTACACGCTGAATGGCATTGTTTTCTGCCCTCTTCATGAAGCTATCGTCCACTACTTGAATCATAAAAAGTTTGATGAGGAGTACGGTCCCCACAAAAAAAATAACGAAAAGAATGACGGTTGGTCTTTGATCTTTCATCAGATTCCTTTCCTTCTTTTGAAAAACAGAAGTTGTACAAGAATAGCTAAAACTAGGGTGAAGAGCGAGGAGAATAAACTTTTGCTAAACACGCCCAAAAAACCACCTGTGCCCCATTGGTCTGCAGTAAAGAAAACTAAAGCATACAAAAATATCAGGGGAAAGGCATAGCTAATAAAACGACCTAGCCCAATTTGGGACAAACTGGGCTCTTCTACTTCGTCGTATCCACCTGTCGGGCTGGTAGTTTTAAGCCATATGGGTTTAAAAAAGGCAAAAACAGTTGCTGCTGCAGCATGCATGCCTATGGTTTCAAAAAAAACATCTAATAAGAAACCTAAAGAAAAGGAGATAAGTAATAAGGGAATAGTCTTCAGGGTACTAGGCAAGATCAACAATCCCAACAAATATAAAAAAGCAAATGCATACCCGAAAAGGGCTAAATTTTTCAAAAATAAAAGTTGAACTACCACCAAAGCTATTATCAAAAAGGTGTAGCTCAGCAAACTCCTAATATTCATTGGGTATTTCTGATTGTCGATATAAGGAATCTAACTCTTCGAATCGGGTATTTTCGACCAAATAGACATAGGTCAATTTACTAAAATCTGCGCTTAATGCCACGGTAATGGATAGGTAATTGGGATCTTTTTCATTTACTGCTACGTTGGAAATTTTTCCAATCAAAATTCCCTCTGGAAATACCGCATTGAACCCTGAAGTAATCACCTCATCGCCTTTGAAGGCTTTGACGTGCCTAGGCACATACAACAACATCGCTTCGGAAGAATTCCTTCCGTCCCACTGCACTGATCCAAATACATCGGAAGACTTTATTTTTGATGAAACGAGTAGGCTAGTATTCAACAATGAAAATGCGACCGAATAATTTTCAGAAACAGATTTAATCCTTCCTACGGCACCTTGGGAGGTAAACACCCCCATCCCTGGCTTGATGCCATGCTTAGCTCCTTTGTTGAGGGTCAAGTAATTCTGAGAAAACCGTAAGGAATTGGCAATGACACGAGCACCTCTAAATTCAAACGAGGCTTGGAGAGAGGAGTCTAATTTGATTTCTAAGCTGTCAGGAATGACTTGACTTGCCATCAACTGCCCCCTAACCCAGGCATTCTCTTCCACTAGTGCCTCATTGGCATCCGCAAGAGAAAAAAATTGAACAACATCTGCTTGCTTTTTCAATACCCCTCCGACGACAGCATTGGAACTATTAAAGAAGGCTGCACCCTGGGGGGAATTATTGGAGACAATCATCCAGATCGCCACTACCTCGAGAACAATAAAAAGCAAAAACGCCCTTACTCGGTAAAGGAACTGTAGGATGCGTAGCATTCAGAATTTAGGTCATCAGAACGGTTCGGAAGTGTTGGATATTTTTAAGGGCAGTGCCTGTACCACGCACCACGGCGCGTAAAGGATCTTCTGCAATATGGATAGGCAACTTGGTTTTTTGATGGAGTCGCTTATCCAATCCTTTTAATAAAGCTCCACCCCCGGTGAGGTGAATGCCATTGTCATAAATATCTGCAGATAATTCAGGCGGAGCAATTTCCAATGCCTTTAAAACCGCTTCTTCTATCTTAGAAACAGATTTATCTAAGGCAAAAGCGATTTCTGAATAAGATACCTTGATTACTTTGGGTATTCCAGTCATTAAGTCTCTTCCTCGAATTTCATAGTCCTCTGGAGCATCGTCGAGCTCGGTAAGAGCGGAACCTATTGCAATTTTCACCTTTTCTGCAGAACGTTCGCCGATAAGTAGGTTGTGTTGCCTTCTCATGTAGTCCAAGATGTCCTTGGTAAAGGTGTCTCCAGCCACTCGGATAGATTGATCAGCTACGATCCCAGATAAGGCGATAAGTGCAATTTCTGTAGTTCCTCCTCCAATGTCCACAATCATGGAGCCCATGGGTTTTTCAATATCTACCCCAATTCCAATAGCTGCTGCAATGGGCTCATAAATCATATAGACTTCCTTGGCTCCAGCATGCTCTGCGGAGTCTCGAACAGCTCTTTTTTCCACTTCTGTGATGCCTGAAGGGATGCAAATCACCATCTTGTGGGATTGAGGAAACATGCCCTTTTTCTGTCCGGGAATCATTTTGATCAAGCCACGGATCATTTGTTCCGCCGCATAGAAGTCTGCAATCACTCCATCTTTCAATGGGCGAATGGTTTTGATATTTTCGTGGGTTTTCTCGTGCATATTCATCGCTTCACGCCCCACTGCAAGCACTCGGTTGTTGGTTTTATCAATGGCAATGATGGATGGCTCGTCGACCACGATTTTGTCTTTATGGATGATTAGGGTATTTGCAGTACCCAAATCAATGGCTATATCACTAGAGAAAAAATCAAATAGTCCCATGTTATTTTTTTTTGCTTTGTACTCCCTTCCTGCGTCTTAATTTACGGTAAGCATATGATTTTTTTACCGAGAGTCGGCAAAATTATTATCTTAAATTGACAAAAGTGCCAGAAAGCAGAATTTTTTGTTTCTAAAGATAAAAATAGAAAGGTGGATTCTTCAATTGGGCAATTTTCCTACAGGAATCAATAAAATTAAGCATTTTTTTGGCCAATTTCCTTCGCTTTTTGCATTTCCTTATTCTTTTTCTTATTTTTGCTCTGTATTCTATAGTAATGGAGGGGACACAAGTCCCCTCTTTCATTATTCGAAAGCATGAGTGAATTGAAACAGGACATCATTTCTTTAGTCGAAAATCATCTATCCGATGGGCTTCATTATGTGGTGGAAATAAAAATCGAGGAGAAGGCGGGGAAGAAAAAGCTTCAGATTTTGATTGATTCTGATCAGGGAGTAAGCATTGATTATTGTGCATCCCTAAGTAGGGCTTTATCTGAGGCTTTGGAAACCAAGGAATATTTTGGAGATGCCTACCTATTGGAAGTTTCTTCTCCTGGGATAGATTATCCTTTGACTGAAAAAAAACAATACCTCAAAAATAAAGGGAGGATGCTTAAGGTTCATTTATCCTCTGGTCAAGAAATCTTGGGCAGGCTAAAGGAAGTGGAAGATTTAGGAATAAAACTTGGGTGTACTCAAAAAATAAAAGGAAAAAAAAGTCAGGAAGAGGACCGAAATTTCTCTTTCGAAGAAATAAAAAAATCTTACGTACAAGTATCGTTTAATTAATTCCAATGGATGCAAAAGTTTTAATAGAATCCTTCGCAGAATTTGCGAGATCTAAAAATGTGGATCGCCCTACCATGATCCGTATTCTGGAAGATGTGTTTCGCGCGATGATTCGCAAGAAATTTGAGACAGATGAGAATTTTGATGTGACAATCAATGCGGAAAAGGGAGATTTGGAAATTTTCCGAATCAGAGAAATTGTAGATGACAATTCCGAGGACATCTGGGATTTCGATAAAATTAGCCTTTCCGATGCCCAAAAAATCGAGACTGATTTCGAAGTAGGAGAAGAGGTATACGAAAAAATTGAACTGGAAGAGTTTGGAAGAAGGGCGGTACAAATGGCCCGTCATACCTTGATCCAACGCATCAAAGACTTGGAAAAAGACATACTTTTTGCCAAGTACGAAGAACAAGTTGGGGAAATTATTTCTGCGGAAGTGTACCAAATTTTGGGACGCGAAATCCTTTTGATTGATGTAGAAGGCAATGAATTGATCTTACCTAAGGGGGAGCAAATTTCTAAGGATAGATTTAGAAAAGGAGATAGCATCAAAGCTGTCGTTCATAGGGTAGACATGATCAATGGAAATCCCAAAGTGATTTTGTCTAGAACTTCCCCTGTATTCTTAGAGAGGTTGTTTGAAAATGAAGTGCCTGAAGTGTACGATGGCTTAATTACCATTGTGAAGGTGGTACGTGAACCAGGAGAGCGTGCCAAGGTGGCTGTAGAATCTTACGATGACCGAATTGATCCTGTAGGAGCTTGCGTGGGCATGAAAGGTTCGCGTATTCATGCTGTGGTGAGGGAACTTCAGAACGAGAACATTGATGTGATCAATTTTACTGAAAATCTCGAGCTTTATGTTTCTCGAGCTTTGAGTCCAGCCAAAGTTTCTTCCTTGACCATTAACCCAGAAAGCAAGAGAATCTCTGTTTTCCTAAAGCCTGATCAAGTATCTCTCGCAATTGGTAAAGGAGGGTTCAACATCAAGCTGGCCAGCAGGTTGGTGGGATATGAGATCGACGTGTTCCGTGAATTGAATGAATACGAAGAAGAGGATGTAGACTTGACCGAATTTTCAGATGAAATTGATCAGTGGATCATTGACGAATTGAAGAAAACAGGTCTTGACACTGCAAAAAGTGTTTTGGCTTTGAGCAAGGAAGATTTGATCCGAAGAACAGAATTAGAAGAGGTCACCATTGACGAGATTTTTAGAATCTTGAGAACAGAATTTGACCAATAAGGGGCAGTAGCCCAAAAGATTATCCTAAACTTAATTACGATTTCGAAAGAGGTTTTTGCTTATGTCAGAAGAAAAAATGATGCGATTAGGCCAGATAGCCAGAAAACTCAACGTGGGAACGGCAACCATCGTAGAGTCCTTGGCTAAAAAGGGCTATGAGGTGGAGAATAATCCTAATTCCAAAATCACCTTGGACCAAATTGTCATGTTGGAAAAGGAGTTTAAATCTTCTGCTCTTGAAAAAGAGGAAGCTTCTCATCTTTCCATAGGAAAGCGTCATGAACCTGCTTTCGAACAAGAATTGCCGAAATCTGAAAAACCAACGGAGAGTCCTGCAGCCTCTGAAAGTGTAGTTGAAAAAATTACGACAGAGGCGCCCAAGTTGGAGGGCATACGAATTTTAGGTAAGGTGGATTTGGATAAAAAGCCAAGCCCTGCCCCAGCACCTAAGCCTGTGGATACTGCTCCAAAAACTGAGCCTGACTCGGAAATTTCTCCTGTCCCTTCTGCTTCAGCGCCCAAGGAAGAAGTCTCCATTTCTACACCTGAGCCTTCTTCACCTTCGCCAGTAGAAGGGCAGCCTGAAGAAGGCAGCCGCATTGCTGGCAAGGCAGATTCTCTAAAGGGATTAACCGTTTTGGGTAAAATTGAGCTACCAGTAGATCGAGGCAAGAAAAAGGGTGGACCCGTAGCCTCATCAGACGAGCGGGGAAGAGACAAAAAAAGACCTAGAAAACGAATCGATACGCCTCCCTCACCAGGGGGTTCTCAGCAGGCTCAAGGAGGGCAATCCAAGCCTCAAGACCAACGGGGCCCTCGTCCTGAACAATCCCAAAAAGGAGGAGCAGCCCAACGTGGAGGAGGAAATGCTCAACAACGTATTCAAAAAGCAGAGCCTACTCCAAAAGAGATTCAAGATCAAATCAAACAAACCTTGGCACGCCTTCAGGGAAACAAACCAGGAGGGAAGACCAAGTCTAGAAGAGATAAGCGGGCCGAAAGGGACCGTGAGGTGGAAGAGGAAGGAGAGGATGTAAAAATTTTAAAGGTAACTGAATTTATTTCAGCCAATGACTTGGCAGCCTTATTGGACGTGTCTGTAAATCAGATCATTTCCGCTTGTCTATCCTTGGGTATGTTTGTGTCCATCAACCAACGGCTAGATGCCGAGGCCATCACCATCATCGCCGATGAGTTTGGGTACGATGTGGAATTTACCAAATCCATTGAAGAGGAGATGGAAGAGGAGGCGGAAGACTCCGAGGAGGAATTGGAGGAAAGAGCCCCTATCGTGACCATCATGGGACACGTAGATCATGGAAAAACTTCCTTACTCGACTTTATCCGTACCTCCAAGGTGACCGCTGCCGAAGCAGGGGGAATTACCCAACACATCGGTGCCTACGACGTTATGACCAAAACCGGTCATAAAATCGCATTCTTGGATACCCCAGGACACGAAGCTTTTACCGCGATGCGTGCTCGAGGAGCAAAAATCACTGACGTTGCCATTATTGTGATTGCGGCAGACGATAGCATCATGCCCCAGACCAAAGAAGCGATTAATCACGCGCAAGTTGCTGGAGTTCCCATGATTTTTGCCATCAATAAGGTGGATAAGCCCAACGCTAAACCTGAAAAAATTAAGGAGGAGTTGGCCAATATGAATCTCCTAGTTGAAGAATGGGGAGGAAAATACCAAAGCCAAGACATTTCAGCCAAGACTGGTCTTGGCGTGGATGAACTTTTAGAAAAGGTTTTATTGGAGTCTGAAATCCTCGAACTTAAAGCCAATCCCCACAAAAATGCGGTCGGTACAGTCATCGAAGCTTCCTTGGATAAAGGCAGGGGATATGTATCTACGCTAATGGTGCAGGCAGGTACGCTCCGAGTAGGAGACGTCATGCTGGCAGGTCAGCATTACGGAAGGGTCAAGGCAATGTTTGATCATACGGGAAAGAAACTCAAAGAGGCGGGTCCTTCCACCCCTGTACAAGTGCTTGGACTTAGCGGCGCTCCTCAGGCGGGAGATTCCATCAAGGTGTACGATTCGGAAAGAGAGGCTAGGGAAATTGCCAACTCCAGAGAGCAAATTCAGAGGGAACAAAGTTTACGCACCAAAAAGCACATTACCTTGGACGAAATAGGAAGGCGTTTGGCTATTGGTAGCTTCAAAGAGCTCAATATTATCATCAAAGGTGACGTAGATGGCTCGGTAGAAGCTCTTTCTGACTCCTTGCTAAAGCTGTCCAAAGACGAAGTTAAGGTCAGTATCATCCACAAAGGGGTAGGCCAGATCTCTGAGTCTGACGTGCTTTTGGCCTCTGCCTCCGATGCAATCATCATAGGGTTCCAAGTAAGGCCATCTGCTAATGCGAAAAAGCTTGCTGAACAAGAAGAAATCGAGATCCGACACTATTCTATTATTTACGATGCGATCAATCAAATCAAGGATGCGATCGAAGGAATGCTAGAACCAGAATACGAAGAAGTCATTACTGGAAATATTGTGGTTCGTGAAATTTTCAAAATCACCAAAGTGGGAACCGTTGCGGGATCCTATGTTACGGATGGATTTATCACTAGGAAAAATAAAATCCGTGTCATTAGAGACGGTATAGTAATCCACGAGGGAGAAATAGATCAACTCAAGCGATTTAAAGATGATGTTGCTGAGGTGAAGGCGGGGTATGAGTGCGGTATTTCCATTAAAAATTTCAACAATATTCAAGTGGACGATACCATTGAAGGATATGAGATGCAGGAGATCAAAAGAAAAAAATAAATTTCTTAATTGCTCAATACAAAAGGAACAACGAAAGTTGTTCCTTTTTACTTGGTAAGCAGCATGGAACTAGTTAATACATTCACGTATTTGGGGCTGGTCCTCTCTTTTCTTTTACTTTTTTTGGGATTGATTCGCCCCGTTTTGGTGCTATGGTTTTTGGACTCCTGTACTCGGATTAAGGTCCTAAAGCTGTACGGAACTAGCTTGGTTTTGTTTGTGATTTTATTTTTCTTGATCCATTGGAGTCGGTAAAGCAGGATAAAAAAGAGGCTTCAGCTGTTTTTTTTTAATTTTTTTATTCATCTTCCCATCGGAAATAGACCAATCAGTGAAAAACGCAGTAACCATAGTACTTCTTATTTGCTTTGCCCTCTTTCATTTTGGCTATTATGCGGTGTATTTTTCTGCCTCTATCTCTATAGAAAATCGTTGGGACGAACAAATCTACGGGGATCAAACATTGCAGATGGAGGAGCGTGTGTTGGAAATTCCTCTACAAGCCCCATATATGGCAAATCAGGAGGAATTTCAAGCTACCAATACTGGCTTTGAAAAAGATGGTAAGTATTACCGTGCCATCAAACAGCGCTATCAAAACGACACCTTACAAGTAGTGTATGTGCCAGATACTGCCAGAAAAAATCTTGATTCTGCAGTAAAGAGATGGATTTCTACCTTGGTAGAGGATCAGCTTCCACAAGATCAGGACGCCAAGCAATTGGGGATGCTATTTGCTAAAGACTACATTCCATCCCAAGCAACTACATTTGATGGTCTAGCAAGGCATGGATATGAATTTAAAAAAGGGTTTATTTTTTCATCTTATTTGAGTCCTTATTTCACTATAGATTCTCCTCCCCCACAATTTGGTTAATTTTTCGCATGACTTACTGGGGATATTCCTCAGCCAAGGTGTCATGACTAGGTACCACAGATAACCGATTGTATAACTCTTTTGGTTTGTGGTACTATTTCTTTTTTCCATTTTAACCAAAAATACTATGACTTATCGTCTAAGATTTCTGAGTTTGCTATTTGCAAGCTTGGGAATCCTTACTATATCTCGAGCGCAGACGCCCTTGGATGGGCTCATGATGCCGAAAGGGGAGATTTGCGTTGCACTCATGTATGAACAGGGCACTTGGGACCGCTATTGGGAGGGTTCTACCATTCGAGTTAATCAAAATATAGGAACCTTCACTCGGCAAATGGGAATGCCCATGATCGTAGGGGGAATTACCGACAAGGTCAATGTCATCTTGAGTCTTCCCTATGTGAAAACTTCCGCATCTGCTGGACAGTTGACAGGTGCTCAAGGGATACAAGACTTAGGCCTTTCTGTAAAGGCAATTGTTCTAGAAAAGACCTTCGGAAAAGGCAAATTGACTGGTTTTACGAACCTTAGCCTAAGCACACCTGCTTCCAATTACTTATCGGATTACATGCCATTTAGCTTAGGTTTTGGAGCTAATGAGTTGGGAATTAGGGGCATTGGATTGTATGAACTGGATAAAGGTCCCTACTTCAGGGCATCGTATTCCTACTTGCATAGAGGGATTACCGAGGCCGAACGAGATTTTTATTATGCCAATGGAGCCTATTATACCTCAAAAATGGATGTCCCAAATGCTTTTCTAAGCCAAGTGACCCTTGGGTCTTGGATGTTTAATAAAAAATTGAGGGTGGAGGCAAGCCTGACTACCGTTCGATCTACATCTGGTGACGACATCCGGGTGTATTCTATGCCCCAACCAACCAATAAGGTTGATGTGGATCGAATCGAAGGCTTTGCTCAATTTTATTTTGGATCCAATCGCAGCTTCGGAATTATAGCTTCTTACCATCACCTGTTTTCTGGAAGGAATATGGGACAATTTTCAGGCTATGGGCTAGGCCTAACCTACCAATTCAAGGCAATTAACTAATGATTCAGATGAAAAAATATAGCTACATATCTTTGGTTGTAGTACTTCTGCTAGGGATGACTTCTTGTATGGAAGATTTACCTACTAAGTATGATTACACTGGGTATCAATTTTCCAATTTAGATGCCAATGCAGGGCAGTGGAAATTGATCCTGCATACCTCAAATGAACAAATTTCCATTCCAAATCCTGCAGCGGCAGGTTCTGCTGAACTTCTCAAGGAATTGGCAGATGCCAAAGAGAAACAGAGTAAAGCTACTTCCGCACAACGGGAGGCGGTGGCCTACTGGACCAATAATCCTCTGCTGAGATGGAATGAGATCGCACTGGAATTGGCGACCAAATACAATTTGATACCAGCACCCAATGCAGATGGAACGTATCCCGTACCTGATCCAGCCAATCCATCCAAGTATCCCAAATTTCCTTATTCCCATCCCCCGTATACCAGTAGGATGTTGGCATATTTGAGTGTGGCCCAATACGATGGATTGATCATGGCCTGGCATTATAAATACAAGTTTAAACGCCAGGCCCCCTACCAATTGGACACCCAGATCAAATCTGCCTACGAAACCAACGGGCTCTATTCCTATCCTTCGGATGGAGCCGTGGTAGCTATAGCCTCTAGAGACGTGCTTACGGCCATGTTTCCTTTAGAAAAGGAATATTTAGCTCAGAAAGCACAAGAGCATTTGGAATCCCTACTTGTGGCAGGGATACATGTAGCTAGCGATCTGGAAGCGGGTCAATTGATCGGAGCAGGAGTAGCTAAGACCACTCTATCAAGGGCTTCTACCGATGGAATGAAAAATGCACAGGCGCCTAAAGCCATCTCTGATTCTATTAAAAATGCAGCCAAAGTGCGATTTGGTTGGGTTTGGGAAAATCAGGAGACCCCTCAAAGAATGGTGGGATTGGTTCCGCTATTTGGAAAGGTACGCCTATGGAATGTGCCCCATGTGGAGGCCATTCGCCCAGGGCCTCCTCCTGCCCCAGGATCTCCTGCATTTCAGGAGGCCGCTGCGGAATTGAGGGCCTATGCCGACAAGCTCACTACCACCCAACGACGAATCGCCAACTTTTGGAACGATGGATTAAATACCTATACTCCACCAGGGCATTGGAATCGTTTTGCCAAAGAGGAAGCGGTAGTCAGTAAGTTGAGCCCTGTCCGGACCGCTCGGGTATTTGCTTACCTCAACATGGCCATCATGGATGCAGGCGTAGGATGCTGGGATGCCAAGTACTACTACCATTACCCGAGACCAATACAGACGATTCCAGGGTTTAAAACGATTTTGGGTACACCAAATTTCCCAGCCTATACCTCAGGGCATGCTTCCTTTTCTGGGGCTGCCGCCGAAGTAATGGCCCATTTTTTTCCTGGAAATGCCAGTCAGTTTAGGAAATGGGCAGAGGAAGCTTCCATGTCACGTATTTATGGAGGCATCCATTACTCATTTGATGCAAGCGCAGGTTTGACCCAAGGCAAGCAAGCGGCCAGTTTCGCCATAGCAAAAGCAAAATTGGATAATGCGGAATAAGAAAATGCTACCCCTAAGGAGGTCGAAGTGGCTAAACCGGCACTTTGACCTCTTTTTTTAGGCTTCGTATGGCCAATACAATTAGGGCTATAGCCAAGATAAAAAGCAAAGAGGCAATGACCGCAAGGACATAGCCCTTGTCTTGAAAGTTTTTCCATGCAAAAAGGCCTAAGGAGGCTAGGGTAACCGTAAACATGAAAAACATGGGGATGGTCACAAACGTAGCTGAGATCTTGTTTTTGATTAGCCACACCCCAATGGTCAATAAGGCCAGCGCGGCTAGCAACTGATTGGCGGAACCAAAGATGGGCCAAAGCTTAGAAAACTCCCCAGAGGCCAGTAAAAGGATGGAAAGGAGGACGACAATGGTAGTGGATAGGTAGCGGTTTTTGGCCATCACTTTTGCCGCAGGATGGGGCATGTCTTCAAAATATTCTTGCAAAGTAAATCTGGCCAATCGGGTGCAGGTATCCAAGGTGGTGAGGGCAAATGCCGAAACAGTCAAGGCTACAAAACCTATAGCAAAAGGTTCGGAAATACCCAAGCTGGAGATCATCCCGCCCAATCCTGTAGAAAATAAAGCCACAGGTCCTTCTACATTGATACGACTCAGGTATTCGGATCTATCCAAGATCACCACGGCTCCTACCGAAATGATGGCCAAAAAGGATTCGATAAGCATACCTCCAAAGCCTACCATTTTGGCATCACTTTCCTTATCCAATTGCTTGGAGGTGGTGCCAGAAGCTACTAAAGCATGGAAACCTGAGATTGCCCCGCAGGCTATGGTGACAAACAAAACTGGAAATACATAGCCCAAACTTTCATTGGAGACTTGTACTTCGGTGCTCATGGCTATGCTAGGATCTGCCACGACGACCCCAGCCACCGCCGCGATCATCATGCCATAGAGCAAATAGCTATTGAGGTAATCTCTGGGCTGAAGCAACAGGGAAACCGGGGTCACCGAGGCTAAAAAAGCATAGGCCAATAAGCCACCCACCCACCAGGTATAGTCCAAGGTTACAGGTAGCTGGGTGCCCAGGTACACAAAATAGTACATCAAAATTACCCCGATGACAGTAATGATCACAAAGGCTATATTCCTATGGCCTACAAATCGATTTAAATAGCCAAAAGCAACCGCCAAAAAGATAAATAAGATGGAGGCAGAGGCTACTCCCGGGTTCGCAACAAAGGTTTTGGCAATGATATCTGAGAAAACACCAATAACCAGAATCAGGGTGGAAAAACTAAACAAGACGAAGAGCTGCTTCCCTTTAACGCCAATTTGGTTTCGAATGATCACCCCAATGGACTTCCCCTCGGTGCGAAGGGAGGCTGCCATACTACCCAAATCGTGAACAGCTCCAAAGAAAATGCCTCCTAACAAGATCCAAATCACTGCTGGAATCCATCCGAAGGTAACTGCAATAATGGGACCTACGATGGGACCTGCGCCGGCAATGGAGGCAAAGTGATGACCTAAAACTACGATGGGCTTGCTGGGCTCGTAGTCAATTCCATCTCGTAAAGTGTGGGAAGGCGCCTTTCTTGCGTCGCTAAGTCCAAATTTGGAGTACACAAACTTTCCATAAAATCGGTAGGCTAAAATCAGGACTACAGCGGAAATCAGGAGAAGGAGGGATAAGCTCATGGCAGAAGGAATTAACCTTTGAAAAGCAATGTTGAAAATTAGCTAAGGGATAACACTTCCAAAATACTAAAATTTAACCCAAGACAAAACAGTTTCTATTTGAAGGAAGGATCCCCAAAAAATCAGGATTGATTTTCTTATTTTAATAATGGAATTTAAGCCTACCTTTGTACCCTTCAAGTCTTCAAAAAAACCTACACATTCTTATGGCTTGGTTTAAGCGAACTGACAAAGGCATCAAAACTTCTACCGCAGAAAAGAAAGATACTCCTGATGGGCTGTGGTACAAAACCCCAAACGGCACGATTGTTCATACAAGAGAGTTAAAAAACAATGCCTATGTCTCTCCTAGTGATGATTTTCATGTAAAAATAGGCTCAAAGGAATACTTCGAAATCCTGTTTGACAACAATAAATTTACCGAGTTGGATGCAGGAATGAAGTCGGGCGATCCGCTCAAGTTTGTGGACACCAAATCTTATGCTTCCAGAATTGAAGCGACCATTTCTAAATCAGAATTAAATGATGCGGTGCGGGTGGCCCATGGAAAAATGAATGGACATGACCTGGTCATTGCGTGCATGGATTTTAATTTTATTGGCGGCTCCATGGGCTCTGTAGTTGGAGAAAAAATTTCAAGAGCTATAGATTATTCCTTAAAACACCGGGTTCCTTTCCTTATGATTTCCAAATCTGGTGGAGCAAGGATGATGGAGGCAGGATTTTCATTGATGCAAATGGCGAAGACTTCAGCCAAATTGGTTCTATTGGACCAGGCTAAAGTACCTTATATTTCACTTTTGACTGATCCCACCACGGGTGGAGTCACTGCTTCCTATGCCATGCTGGGGGATTTCAATATTGCTGAGCCAGGAGCTTTAATTGGATTTGCAGGTCCACGGGTCATACGGGAAACCATTGGCAAGGATCTTCCCAAAGGATTCCAAAGTTCTGAGTTCGTTTTGGACCATGGATTTCTCGATTTTATTGTAGACAGACGCCTGTTAAAATTGAAGTTGAGTACCTTGTTGCAGCTCTTAAAAAATTGATTGAGAGATCGAGAATTTTAGCGTAAAAATGACAAAACTTTTTAAGCGAATATTGGATTTATAAATATATTTGTACGCCTTTAAATGGGCCATTTTCTTAAGGAAAAGTAAACTTAACAGTTCATGGGTTCAGTAATTATTACTTCCATTGTAGCCTTTACGGTAATCATCCTGCTACTTGTCTTTATCCTCTTATATGCCCAATCCAAATTGGTCAATTCGGGAGATGTAAAAATCATCATCAACGGGGATGAAAGCAATCCAGTAGTTGCTTCCGCAGGTTCTAGTTTGCTCTCCACCTTAGGGAACCAAAAGATTTTTCTTCCTTCCGCTTGCGGAGGGGGAGGGACTTGCGCCATGTGCAAGTGCATCGTGGATGAAGGTGGAGGAGATGTGTTGCCTACAGAGGTAGGTCACTTAAGCAGGGCAGAGCAGCAAGGTCATGTACGTCTGGCCTGTCAGGTAAAAGTAAAGCAGGATATGAAGATTCGCGTTCCAGAAGAAATTTTTGGAATCAAGAAGTGGGAGTGCGAAGTGATTTCCAACTACAACGTTTCTACTTTTATCAAGGAATTTATGGTAAAGTTGCCTGAAGGGGAGACTTTACATTTTGAAGCGGGAGGATATATTCAGATCGATGTTCCTGCAATATCAGTCAATTTTAAGGACATGGACATTACTCCGCATCCGGAGTTAGGTCACCCTGCGGATGTCTACAAAAGCGATTGGGATAAGTTTGGATTGTGGAGCTTGGTGATGAAAAATGAAGAGCCTTTGTTTCGAGCCTATTCCATGGCAAATCACCCGGCAGAAGGGAATATAGTGATGCTCACTATTCGTATCGCTACTCCACCGTGGGATAGAGCCAATAATCGTTGGATGGATGTCAATCCTGGGGTTTGTTCCTCCTATGTCTTTAGCAGAAAGCCAGGAGATAAGGTGATGATATCAGGTCCTTATGGGGAATTCCATATCAATCCCACCCAAAGAGAAATGGTCTATATCGGGGGTGGAGCCGGTATGGCTCCCTTGAGAGCACAAATTTTCCATTTGTTCCATACCGAAAAGACCAAAAGGAAAGTATCGTATTGGTATGGAGGTAGATCAAAGAAAGAATTGTTTTATGTGCCTCATTTCCGAGAAATAGAGAAAGATTTTCCAAACTTTAGTTTCCATATTGGTCTTTCCGAACCTCTTCCAGAGGACAATTGGAAAATCAAGACTTCTTTGGAAGATCGGGAAGCAGACGGTTATGTAGGGTTTATTCATCAGGTTCTTTTTGATAATTACCTCAAAAATCATCCTGAGCCAGATGAGGTAGAATACTACCTCTGCGGACCACCACTGATGAATGCTGCGGTGTTGAAACTTCTCGATGATTTGGGAATTCCCAAAGAAAACATTCGATTCGACGATTTTGGAGGATAAGTCGACCTCCTAAAAATCCTGCTTCGGCAGGATTTTTTTTTAGGTATCATTTTTGATTAGCTTTATCTATTGATTTTCTTGACATGCAAATTCATTCTTTTTTTGAGCCGATTGACGCTGAACTAGTAGAAAAGGCTTATCCCGATAATGCTTTGGTAAGGCAAATTGCGCTTCATTACGAATCATTTCCCGATCTTAAGAACGTACAACTTGCCTTAATTGGTCTAACCGAGAGTCGTGGGGCAAAGAGTTCTCAGAGTGTTTATCGGGCTAGTACGGAGATTCGCGAAAAACTTTATGAATTAAAAAAGGGAGCCTTCTCCTATAAAATTGCTGATCTTGGAAATTTGATTTGTGGAGAAAGTCTCAATGACACCTACCAACATGTTCGTCAGGTCGGAGAATATCTGATGAAGCAACAAATTTTACCCATATTCTTTGGAGGGTCACACGACCTAGACTATGGGCAATACTTGGCTTACCAAAAATTGAAAAAATTAGTCACCCTGCTTACCGTAGATGCTAAAATTGATATGGAAGAAAAGGGGCCTGAATGTGATCGGCATACCCAAGAGATTGTCTTGCATCAACCCAATTTCCTATTTTCTTATGCTCACCTTGGTTACCAAAGCTTTTTAGTCGATCCCAGCTTGGTAAATGTCTTGGAAAAGCTCTATTTCGATCATGTACGCATCGGCCAAATTCGGGATAATATACATGAAATAGAACCTTTGATTCGCGATGCAGATCTTCTAAGTTTTGACCTATGTGCACTTCAATCTAACGTAGCTCCAGGAGCGTTAGATGCCCAACCTTTTGGTTTGACAGGAGAAGAAGCTAGCCAGATTTGTTGGTTTGCTGGTTCCAACGAAAAACTTAGTTCTTTTGGCCTGTATGGCTATGACCCGTACTTTGATGATGCTCACAATAAAACCGCTAAGGTAGCTGCCGTCATGATATGGTATTTTATGGAAGGTTTTTATAGTCGTAAAGACAGCTATTCTTTCAAGAGTGCCGATTATATGAAGTATACGGTGTCTTT
Organism: Bacteroidota bacterium; assembly: GCA_016866385.1. Taxonomy (GTDB): domain Bacteria; phylum Bacteroidota; class Bacteroidia; order Cytophagales; family Cyclobacteriaceae; genus Algoriphagus. The sequence continues at coordinate 15,577 of VGMU01000012.1, read as the reverse complement.
GGATAAAACCCCCAACACCTTGGTTTTTTTTAAAAGCAAGAGAAGTGGGAAATGGTGGATGGAGATTCCTTTTAATGATACTGGTATTTTTGATCGAGTGAGTACCGTTCCCTGTAGTTATGCTGATTACCAGATGGCCCAGAAAGGAGAAATTCCGGAGCGTTGGATCACAGCACAGATCAAGTTGCATTGATGGAATCCTATACAAGCAAGCAACTTGCCTTGAGAAATGGTCAGGATGCTCCTGAAATTTGGGTAGCCTATAAGGGCATCATTTACGACGTGACTTCTTCAAGATTGTGGAAAAAAGGCATGCATTACGAACATTGGGCAGGTCAGGATTTGACTACAGAGCTTGGTGATGCTCCACATACGGAAAGTGTTTTCAAAAAATTTCAAGCCATTGGCCAACTAATTTCCAATGATACTACTAGCAGATAGCGGATCGAGTAAGACCGATTGGAGGATATTACATAAAGATGGGCAAGTTAGCCACTACCGGGGAATAGGATTTAATCCCTATTACATGAGTCCAGAAGAGATGGCCCAGCAGTTGAGACAAGATTTTCTGATAGCCCATTCCCAAGAAATTCAACAAATTTTTTACTATGGAGCAGGATGTGCTGCGCCAGAGCGACAAAAAGACGTGGCTTCGGCCTTGAGAAGCATTTTTGAAAAGGCTAGCATACAAGTGGATCATGACCTTCTTGCTGCTGCCAAAGCGACTTGCGGGAAGGAAGCGGGCATAGCGTGCATCTTAGGTACGGGATCAAATAGCTGTGACTACGATGGGCAATTCATCCTTCGGTCTCGTCCAGCTCCAGGATATATCCTTGGAGATGAGGGAGGGGGATGCGATGTGGGAAGGCAGTTTCTTCAAGATTTTATTCATGAAGAAATGCCAGATTACCTACGCAAGATGGCCATTGATCGATTTCAACTCTCTCAAAATGGAATTCAAGATCAGGTCTATCGTCAACCGTATCCCAATCGTTATATGGCAAGCTTTTGTAGGTTTATCACCGAAAATAAGTCAGATCCCTATTGCTTTGCCTTGTTTTACAATTCTTTTCAGCGATTTTTTGCCAAACACGTTTGCAAATACCCAGCTTACCAAAAAAAGACGACACACTTTGTAGGTTCTATCGCTTATTACAATGAGGATATGTTGCGTAAAGCAGCTTCAGACTTGGGAATTCGAGTGGGAAGAATTTTAGAAAGCCCCATAGAAGGCCTTACCCAATACCACCAGGACATCTTATGAAAAAAGTAACCGAAAGCAGCTCCCTATATGAAAACCTGGAGGCCATGAGCGCCACCGAATTGCTGATGCATATCAATGCAGAAGATCATAAAGTGGCTCCCGCTGTAAAGAAAATTATTCCACAGCTTTCTTCTTTAGTTGATCAGATTGTAGTTAGAATGCGAGAAGGTGGAAGACTTTTTTATATCGGGGCAGGTACGAGCGGACGATTGGGAATTTTGGATGCCTCAGAATGTCCACCTACCTATGGAGTGCCTCAGGAATGGGTCATAGGACTCATTGCAGGGGGAGATTCTGCCATCAGAAAGGCTGTAGAACATGCAGAAGACGATCCCCAGCAAGCCTGGAAGGATATCCAAGCTTATGGTTTTTCTACCTTAGACACCGTGATTGGCATAGCTGCCTCTGGAACTACCCCCTACGTGATCGGCGGAGTAAAAAAGGCAAAGGAAATGGGGCTACTTACGGGCTGCATCACGTGCAATCCGGATTCTCCCCTTTCTCGAGAGGTGGCTATCCCCATTGAGATAATTGTAGGCCCTGAGTTTGTCACTGGAAGTACGCGGATGAAATCGGGCACCGCTCAGAAACTAGTGCTGAACATGATCTCTACCGCAGTGATGATCCAATTGGGTAGAGTAAAGGGAAATAAAATGGTGGACATGCAACTCTCCAATGCCAAATTGGTGGATAGGGGTACCCAAATGATTATGGAAGCTACAGGAGTAGGATACGAAGAGGCTCAAGCTCTCTTGCTTAATCAAGGTTCTGTACGTCTTGCTACAGAATATTATTATAAAAATAAAAGTAAAAAGTAAATAAAATTTTGATTCTAGGTCTGGTATTCCTGAAAGAGCCGTACCTTTGTATTTCAAGGATACCTCTGCTATTTGGATGGGTATCGCATCTTTAAACTACAGCAGGGATGCTGCAATACCATGAAAAAAAATAATTCAAAAAAGCCATTTTTTAAGGAAGAGAAGTTGGAAGAGGCTTCTCCTTTTCTAAAGAAAAATCAAAAAGGAGGAAAAGGAGTTCCTTTTGAAAAGAAAGGAAAATTTTCTGAAAAAAGCCCTTTTACCAGACAGGAAAAAGAAACTAATGGAAGTAGCCCTTCTTCAAAGGGTAAATTTTTTAAGGATAATAAGGAAAAGCAGCAGCCTAGCTTCGATAAATCTCCATTTAAAGAACGAGAAGAAAAAAAACACGAAGATAGCTTTTCGAAAAAGTCTAATTCTTGGAACACCAACTCTTCAAAAGAAAGAAGCAAAAAAACTTTCGAAACGCATAAAGATCCTCTTAGAGGAGAAAAGCCCAAGGGAAATAAAATAAGAAAATTTGGTGCTGAAGATTTTGGCAACACTCCCAAGGAGAAAATTGGCAGAGGTTGGGAGAAAAAGGACTCTTCTTTTTCAAATGAGAAACTGGTTTATAAAGGAAGAGGAAAGGATCAGCAACCTGTATTTGGAATGGCAGAGGAGAATTTTTCTGCTAAGCCTACTGAAGAAAAGAGGGGATTTGGTAAAAACCGGAGCAAATACATTGCATTAAATGCAGATCGACCCAACTATTCCTTTGATAAGGTTGTACAGCAAAAAGTCACCAAGGAAGGGGAAGATTTGATTCGACTCAACAAGTATATATCTAATTCTGGGATTTGTAGCCGTAGAGAAGCTGATGAATTGATTCAGAAAGGATTGGTTATTGTCAACGGAGTGGTAATCAAAGAACTTGGGTACAAGGTAAGGAGATCGGATCAAGTGGTATTTGAGGGAAAACGAATTAATCCCGAGAAACCAGTTTACCTATTGCTTAATAAGCCAAAGGATTTCATCACCACCACCGAAGATCCCATGGATCGAAAAACCGTCATGTCCTTGGTAGAGAATGCCTGTGAAGAACGGATATTTCCGGTTGGGAGATTGGATAGAAATACAACTGGGCTACTGTTATTTACCAACGATGGAGAATTGGCGGCTAAGCTTTCACATCCTTCCAATGAAATAAAAAAAATCTATCAAGTGACCTTGGACAAGGCTCTTACTCAGAAAGACGAGGAAGCTATCCTAGAGGGAATCACTTTGGAAGATGGGGAAGTGAAGGTAGATGATATGCAGGTGTTATCTAAGGATAGAACCATTTTAGGACTTGAAATCCATATTGGTAGAAATAGGATAGTTAGAAGAATTTTCGCTCATTTTGGGTATGAGGTGGTAGGTTTAGATCGGGTGATGTATGCTGGCTTAGATAAGAAAGATTTGAAAAGGGGCCATTACCGATTTCTTTCTGAACAAGAAGTAATACGGCTGAAGTATCATAAGCACTAAAAAAAGCCCCAAAGCATGGGGCCTTTTACATTTTTAATGAAATCCGAAGATGGTTACTAGAAAGGTGATTTCTAGAAGTGCTCCGCCTAGTTTTGCGCTGGAGCTTTTGGAATTTCAATTCCCAATTTAGCCAAAACTAATTCTGTGAATTTATCTTCTTCTTTGGTGTAAAGTAAAATAGGAGATTGTCCTGCTGTCTCTGCAAAGATGTGGGTATAGTTATTTTCAGCAGCTACGGCATTGATGGCGTTAATCACCTTTGTTTGTACGGGCTCAAGCAACTCTTGAAGTTTTCTTTGGTAAGAGACTTGTGCATCTTGCTCGTACTTTTGAAGATCGTCTCGGAGTTTAGTTAATTCCTGCTCTTTCGCGGCTCTTGCCGTCTCGGTCATGGTAGGGGCAGCTTGTTGGTAAGCCTCTACCTGCTTTTGAAAATCCGCTGCCTTGGTTTGGATGTTGGTTTGCAGTTGGGTTTGATAATCTTGCACATCAGCTCCAATTTGCTCCATTTCTGGCATCAAATCCATAATTAATTCTACACTGGTGTAGCCGATTTTTAGGGTTTGCGCCTGGGTAGTAAAGCCGAACAATAGCAGGGCTACTGTAGCTAAAAGAACATTTACTTTCATCGTTTATTTATTTAATTGTTGTCTTCAATTCCTAATTCCTCCAAGACAAATTCTGAATAATCGTGTCTTGGATCTGTGTATATAATTGCAGAAGGTCCTGCCGCCTTATCAAACAGAACTGCAAGGTTATTTTTTCTAGATACCCGTTCTATAGCATCGTAGATTTTAGATTGGAGAGGTTGAAGGAGCTCTGCTTGTTTTTGGTAGTAGGTTCCATCCATTCCAAATATTCGGCTGTTAAACTCTTGCGAAGCCTTTTGCTTTGCTTTGATTTGCTCCATCCTTTTTTGATACATCTCTTCGGTAAGCAACACTTCCTCTGCCTTAAGTTGAGCGGAAAGCTCTTTTATTTCTTGGTCCAAATTTTGTGCCTCTTTTTTCCATTCCTCACTCAATTTTTTTAATTCCTCTTGCACGAGTTTGTAATCCGGATGCTTGTTGAGAATATATTCTGAATCAATATACCCAAATTTTTGAGCAAATACTGGCTCAGAAATCCCTACAAGCAAAAGTAAAAGTACAATTTTCAATGATTTATTCATGCCTTACGTTCGATTTTGCTTTATTCTAAGGGATGAAATAGGTGATTTTCCTAACATTATTTAACAAACGCTCGTCAAACGAAAAGATTATCTAAACTGCTGCCCTATGGTAAAATGGAATTTTGGACCACTGCGTCGTAAGGTGCCTGGAATAGGATCAAATCCATAACCCCAATCCACACCCAACAATCCGAAGGCAGGCATGAATATTCTAGCGCCGACACCTGCTGATTTATTGAGGTTGTAGGGATTGAAGTCCCTGTAATCTCCCCAGTTGTTGCCAGCTTCTGCAAAGGTCAACAAAAAGATCGTAGCAGAAGGATTTGGAGATACTAAAAATCTCAATTCCATGACGTATTTATTGTATACCACCCCACCGTATGGGTCGGGATTGGCAGTGCCTCGAGTATTTCTTCCTGGGGTGATGGACTGATTTTCGTAACCTCTCAAACCAATAATTTCCTGCCCAAGTGCAAAGTTATTGAAGTTCATTCCGTCTCCCCCCATGACAAAGCGTTCAAGTGGAATGATTCCCAATTTATTTCCGTAAGAACCTAAGAATCCCATGTGGGCTCGTGCACTAGCTACCCATTTGGGGGATCCAAAAACAGGGGTGTAGAAGGAAGCATCAAACATCCACTTGTGGTACTCAAGCCACTTGTATTTGTCCTGATCTTGAGATTCTTCGTTTAAATTATTATTTAAGCTAGCATAGGGAGGAGTCAAATTCATAGACAAAATTATATTAGATCCCTGCCTAGGGTAAATGGTATTGTCTACGTTATTTCTCGCTATAGTAGTATTTAATACAACACTTTTTGAATTTCCTGTAGCATAACTTAATCCAAAAGAGGTACCGAATTGATTGAATTCATAGTTTTGGAATTGAAGAGAGTTGCTGATGCTAAAGTAATCGTCTGGCCAGGTAATTCTTCTGGATAAGCCTAAGGTGACACCAGTAATTTTGAAAGAACCCAAATCCCCTCCTCCGGCCTGGTTAAAGTAATCTACCTGGCGCTGTACCGAATGATTGAATGCAAAGCTTAGAGAGTTTGGCTTTTTTCCACCAAACCACGGTTCGCTCAAGGACAGGGAGTAGTTTTGAAATGCTTGGCCATTAGCTTGAACGCGTAGGGATAGTTTTTGACCATCCCCAACAGGAAGTGGGTCCCACTTGCTAAAATCCCCAATATTTTTGATGGAGAAATTGTTGAAAACCAATCCTACAGTTCCTACAAATCCAAAAAATCCTCCCCAGCCTCCGGACAATTCTATTTGGTCATTGGGCCGCTCCTCGAGTTCAAAGGTGATATCTACGGTTGCACTTTCAAAATTAGGTCTAAGGTCAGGATTGATTTTTTCTGGGTCAAAATACCCTAGGGTGGATAGCTCTCGAATGGTCCTTACCAAAAGACTGCGGTTGAATTTTTGACCTGGAAGAATTCGAATTTCACGCATGACCACGTGGTCAGAGGTACGGTCGTTTCCTTTAATACCTACACTATTGACAGTCACTTGCGGACCTTCGAAAATTCGCATTTCTAAGTCTATAGAATCTCCAGAAACATTGATTTCTACCGGATCTATACTAAAAAATAAATAGCCATTGTCTTGGTATAAGGAACTTACATCGTCCCCTTTTTGAGGGTCGTAGTTGAGTCGTTTGTCGAGTTTTTCCTTGTCGTAAACGTCTCCTTTTTGTATCCCTAACTTGGCGAGTAGTACCTCATCCTCATGAATGTAATTTCCTGTAAAGGTGATGTTTCGGTAGTAATACTTCCTTCCTTCTTCTAGGGAAATGTCGATGTTAATCTTGTTCTCCGTAAAATCATAGACCGAATCTTCCAAGATTTTTGCATCCCTAAATCCTTTGCTATTGTAGAACGTGATGGCTTTTTCTTTATCGCTTCGGTATTCCTTTGGGATAAATTTGGACCCATTGAAAAAATTCAATTTGAAATTTTTGTGGATGTATTGATTTACCTGTTCTTCTGAAGCTTCCTGGGTATTGAAGATAGAAGTAGAAATACTCTTTGCATCAGCGTCCAGGATACGGGAGTAAATGTCTTTGAAAATGGCTATGCGCGCGTGCTCTTTTGTTTTCTTCAACTTACCCTTAATCGCGCTATCAGAAATTTCTTCGTTGCCATAAATAGCAATTTCATTGATTTTGACCTTTGCTTTTGGGTCTATGTCAAAGCGAAGCTTTACACTGTTGGGTAGGGTAGTATCTCGATCCTGAATGATTTTTACCTCTGTATTGAGATAGCCTTTGTCTAGATAATATTTCTCAATGTTTCTCTTGGCGGTATTTAGTACATCGTCTCTGACCACACGGCCCCTAATATTTACTTTATCCCGAAGCTCTCCTTCTTGGGTTTTATTGATCCCTGAAAATTCTACTCGAGAAAATCTGGGACGCTCGGTAAGGTCAAGAAGAAGGTAGATGTCCTCTCCCTCAATTTTAGTCACCAAGATTTTGACATCTCCAATAATTCCTTGCCCCCACAATTTCTTTAGAGCGCCAGATATGGCATCTCCAGGCACTTCAATGCGATCGTCCACTTTCAATCCCGACAAGGAAATGATGGCGACTTCATCTAATGTAGAGAGCCCCACGGCTTTAATGCCTGCTATTCTAAATTTCTGCGGTTTGGCATAGTTCAATTCTAAAATATTGATAGGCTTTGGCGAGGCATACCTGCTTTGGCCCAAGCGAATCTGCGCTAGGGCACTTAAGGACCATATCAAACATAACAGAAGGAGTATACTTCTTTTCATCAACGCTTACGAGTTTACTTGTTCGCCAGTCTTTCCAAATCTTCTTTCTCTCTTTTGAAAATCATCTATCGCAGCAAACAGGTCATCTTTTCTAAAATCTGGCCAAAGTACGGGAGTAAACACCATTTCCGTGTAGGCCAACTGCCAAAGCAGAAAATTACTAATTCTAAATTCACCACTTGTCCGGATCATGAGCTCAGGATCAGGCATTCCTGCCGTATCCAAATGACTGGCCAAGGTTTCTTGAGTGATTTCTTCAGGTTTCAATTTTCCTTCAGAAACTTTTTGAGCAATGCGTTTGGCGGCTTGTGTAATTTCCCACTGCCCACTGTAACTCAAAGCAAGGGTAACGGTCAAGCCGGTATTGGTAGAGGTTTTTTGTATCGTTTCTAGTAATTTTTCACGAGCATGACTAGGCAAACTTTCCAAATCTCCAATCGCATTCAATTGGATGTTATTTTTCATCATTTGCGAAACTTCCGCTAGGATGGTTTGGACCAGTAATTCCATCAGAGCTTTTACTTCTTCCTGAGGGCGAGACCAATTTTCTGTAGAAAAAGAAAATAAAGTAAGGTATTCAATACCCAATTCTGCTGCTCCCTCTATCGACTCTCTCACAGCTTGGATGGCATTTCTATGCCCGAAAATGCGCATGGCTCCTTTCTTTTTAGCCCAGCGACCATTCCCATCCATGATGATGGCGATGTGTTTTGGTAAATTGCTTCGATCTAAGGTTTCCTTCATTTTAGTGGCTAAGAAAGCTACTTTTTTGGAGGTACAAAAATGGGATTTCTTTTTCAATAAATCCCCCTACGCTGCAATTAATTAATAGGTAAAGCACCTTGCCTTGGTGAGGGTATAGCTTAAGGTAATCCCAGTAAAATAATACCAATCCTTTGTATAGGGATTGCCATAATTTATTCCTTCCGGAAGGGCTTGGCCCTTTGGATCTAGGGGAAGGGCGTATCTAGATTGGGCAGGAAGAGTACTATCTAGTTGATCCAAGTAATCCGATAGGCTAGGCCGGAATCCAAGTTCTAATCCGAGAGTAAGATTTTCAGTGAGCATGTACTTTATCCCACCTCCAAATGGAATAACCACCGTGGAAACCTCGTAGGGTTCAACAGGTAGGCTAGCGTTTACTCGACCGTCTGCCGATAAGAAAGACATGCCAACTCCAAAAAAAGCATAGGGAGAATACCTAAATTCACTCTTATGGTTGACATAGTCTAGGAAATTAAATTCCATGATAGCCGATAGTTCGGTGACACGCCCCTTGAAATGTGCATTGCGAAGCGCTGCTACAGCGTCAATGGGTCGAATGCTATCGGCAGCCATGAGCTCAGCCATATTTACTCCAAGCCTTAAGCTCCACACATTGTCAAAATTTCTCTTGCCAAACAACGTTCCTTGAAGCCCTTTTTGGGCAAAGTCAATTTTTCGTAAAATATCTCCTGAATAAACTGCCGTTCCTAGGCCACCCCCAACTTCATAACTTTGTGCAAAGCCAGAATTTAAAGGAGCGCAAGCCAAGAGACAGGCAACTAATAAGAGAATAGTACGCGTAGAAATGACTTTTTTCAAGACGATGCAAGTTATACAGGACCAAACGTTTAAAAAATGAAGAGTGGTATGAAGGGGGTTAATTATTGTTAAGCTCCAGCGTTAAATTTTTTAATTTCTCATATCTAAGCCCCAATTTAACTTTTGTCTCAGGGTATCAAAGAAATGGTAAGTGGGTAATTTCACTAATTTAGCACAAAAGGCTTCTTTTTTTACGGTTAATTTCACCTCTGAAGAAATACTCGTTGACCTAGAATCCAAAGAGATCATAAACTTGTCTGTTCTGCCCTCTATTTCAAAACTGATTTCGGACTCGTCTGACACGATGATGGGACGTACATTGAGGTTGTGAGGACTTACAGGGGTGATAACAAAATTTTTTGCACCTGGGGTAATCAAAGGGCCTCCACAGCTTAACGAATATCCTGTAGAACCGGTGGGTGTAGCCACAATGAGCCCGTCTGACCAATAGGAATTGAGATACATGCCGTCGATATAGGTATGTACGGTGATCATGGAAGATGTGTCTTTCTTATGAATAGTAAATTCATTGAGTGCGAAATTCATCCCATTTAAAATTTTTTTTGAGCTATGTAGGGCCAGGAGGGTCCTTGACTCTAGTTGATAATTGCCCTTGGCCAAGTGAAGGATGGCCTCTTCAATTTTGTTGGTAGCCACGGTGGCCAAAAATCCAAGTCTTCCAGTATTTAATCCTAAAATGGGTATTTCTTTGCTCCCCACCAGGCATACGGTATCCAAAAGTGTCCCATCTCCACCGATAGAGAGCACAAAATCAAGACCAACATAATCTTCTTGTTGTTTCAATACCTTATAGATTGGCAAAGGGAGACCAAGCAATTGGAGTTGATTTTCTAACGCAGGGGTAAGTCTTACCTCGATTCCCAAAGAGTGAAGTTGGGGGAATAGCCCACGAATGGCTGGCAAAAATTCTGCTTTCAGGGAAAGCCCATGCAAGGCTACATTCATGACTTAAATATCTAAAAATCTGAGCAAATTGCCGATTCGCTCTTCTTCTGTGGAAAGTGCTGCATCTTCTCGGTAATACTCTCTTACCCTGTAGCCAAATCGCTCTAGGGTGGCTTTGATATGGCGCACATCCACTTTATCTAACTTGAGGGTCACTTCAATGGCGGTGGAGTCAAGAGGATTTGAAGATACCATACAGCTCAGGATTTTTGCATTCTCAGACTCCACTAGCCTTGCAATTTCTGAAAGTTGATATTCTTTGAATTGCATGGAAAGGGAAAGGACGCTCCCTTCTGCAGGAAATGACAAGCCTTCTGAGATCGCTTCAACAGCTTTCTCTAGGGGGGCTACTCCAAGATATTGCAGGTTACGATCTACCACAGCCACCCATTTGGATTGATGAGTGTATGCGACACCTAGGAGATCGTAAAGATGCTTTCCTTCAACGACCCAGCAAGTTGAATTTTCTAAAGGAACCTGGTCTAAAGTTCCCAAGGCATTGGGAAGCTCTTCTAGTACTTCTTGGTCGACAAATCCCAAAAACTTCCTAGAATCTATGACTGGCAAGGCATCTACTTGGAGTTCTTCCATCCAACTCAATGCTGTACCTACTACATCGGTTTTTTTGAGCACAGGAACCTGATGATCTATAAATTCTGAAGCTTGCATGAAAGAAAGTTAGGAAATCCAATCTAAAGACAAAACGGTTTTGAAGGGTATCTTGTTACGGGTACTCAAATAAGGTGATTAAGAAAAAAAATATTGGGCCAAAATTCCAAGAAAAATACCCCCAGCAACGATGGTAGGGGAGGATATTTTGGTGAATTGAAGCAGGGAATAGGTACTCAGAATAAAGAAAATATGAATAAAATTAGCTTCAAGAGGTTCGAATAGCAAGTAGGCAGCGGCGATCAGCATTCCACAGGAGACCGCATTGACTCCTTCAAGTGCAGCCCTTACGGGTCTATAAAGCTTGAGTTGGTCCCAAAAACGAATGACGAAGAATATCATAAAGATGCCAGGTAAGAAAATCCCAGCACTCCCAATCAGTCCGCCTATCAGAAATCCCCCAATCCCCCAATCCCTCATGGAAAGTGCTCCAACATAGGAGGCAATTGAGAAGGTAGGGCCAGGAATACCTTGAGAAATGGCATATCCGGTTAAAAATTCCTCGGAAGAGAGAAATTTTTTAAAGTCAACAAATTCGGTATATAAGTAGGGCACCAGCACCTGCCCCCCTCCGAAAATCAGGCTTCCGTTTCTGTAAAAATTTTCGAAAAGAATAATGCTTTGATTTTTGGTGATGGCTCCAGCTATGGCAGCACTCAACAAAACTCCAGCCCATAGGTAAAAGTTGCTCCATTTAATTTGAAGAGATTTGTCCTCTTCTACCTTGGGCTGATTTTTGTACTTGATTGCAGTGCTTAGGCCTCCCATAAGAAGCATGACGGGAAATAAGTAAGGGGAACTGTAAAAAAAACTAACAAAGGCCGCCAACAGCATCAGGATGGTAGCCTCTGTACTTTTTACCGTTTTGCCTATGGTTTTTTGTGCAGCAAAAATGATAAATCCTATGGCCATAGGCTGTATAAATTGAGCAAAATTCAGGGCTACTGGACTTTTTTCTTTTAAAAAATCAATGAGAATAGCTGCTGAAATCATCACCAAGGTAGCCGGTAGGATCCAGACCAAAAGGGTGAGGTAAGCAAGCTTGGCCCCCCCTACCCGTAAACCTATAGCAGTCATCAGTTGGGTAGAAGCTGGGCCTGGGAGCATTTGACAAAGGGCATTTAGCTCCCATAACTCTTCCTCATGAATGTAGCCTCTTTTTTTGACCATCCTTTCCAAAATCATGGCCAATAAAGCTTGGGGGCCCCCAAATGAAGTGAGCGATAGGGTAAGAATATCCTTTAAAAAAACGTAGTATCTGACCCTACGAATTGACATGCTATTTTCTTAGGCCTAATTCACGAAGCCTTTCTTCTAGAAATTCACCCGCCGTAATGTCTGGAAATTGTTTCGGGTGTGCTCCTGAAATGCAACTCTCCAGGCAAGAAAGATCCATCTCTGAGCGTGGATGCATGAAAAAAGGAATGGAATAGCGGCTGGTATGCATCTTTTCTCGTGGAGGATTGACCACGCGATGGATGGTTGATTTGAGTTTTTTGTTGGTGAGTCGCTCTAGCATATCCCCAACATTGACCACCAATTGATCTGGGAGGGCGGTGATGGGAATCCATTTTCCATCTTTTCGAAGGACTTGTAGACCATCTGCGCTTGCTCCCATAAGTAAAGTGATCAAATTGATATCTCCGTGTTCCGCGGCTCTAACCGCATCTGCAGGGACCGCATCAGGATTATCGATAGGAAAATAATGGATTTGTCGAAGGATAGAATTCCCACGAATCACCTTGTCTTCAAAATAGGATTCTTCCAAGCCCAAATGCAAAGCGATAGCTTTGAGCATTTGTCTCCCTGCATATTCTAAGGTCTGGTAAGCTTCTAGGGCATCTTGTTTAAAATTTGGTATTTCCTCTGGCCAAAGGTTTTCAGGATATTCAGATTTTACTGGGTCAGTGTCAGTAATTAAAGAAACTTCCTGACCTACATGATAAAATTCTTTCAGATCCCCTGTGTTCCTTCCTTTGGCATGTTCTTTTCCCTTTCCCGTGTAGCCTCTTTGATAACCTATTTCAGGTTTTTCATACTTTCCTTTGATATGGTCTGGGAGAGAAAAAAAGGAAGTGATGGAGGTATACAACCTATCTTGTAGCGCCTGAGAAAGCCCATGGTTTTTTATTGCTACAAAGCCAATATTTTGATAGGCTTCACCCAGTTTTTTTACAAAGGCATTTTTTATATCCGGATTACCAGAGGTGAAATCTGCGAGATCTAGACTTGGGACTTCATCAAATAAGATGTCCATAGTGGGGGGTAGTTTACGTAATACTTCATTTGAATTCTTCAAAAATAAATATCTTTAGTATCAATCTTGGAGATTTCATGAATAAAATCCTTTTTTCCTTTGTTCTCTTTTGTTTATTACTGAGTTCTTGCTCTGGTGACAACAAGGAGAGGGTGCAATCTGCTGAAGATAGTATACAAGTGGCCCAAGCTACCACAGATTCGCTACCTCTTACATTTAGTAGCATGGATTCTTTGACTTTTTATCCCGATGCCATGGTAGAGCTATTCACTCCACTCGGAAATCAAATTTTTAAACCAGGCAAGGTCCCCTTCGAATTCAATGTAAAAAATTTTCCACTCCGTACCTCCTCTACCTCTATCCCTAGGCTAAGGATGATTTTGAATGGAAGCGACCCAGAAGAATATTCCTCTCCAATTTTCCAAAAAGAATTGACCCGAGGCACTTACCGCGTAGTTGCCTATTTGGTAGATGAAAAGGGATTTGCACTCAAAAATTTTGGAAATTATGTTGATCGGGATTTTATGGTAGGTGACTCTAGAGCTTTCCCCTATTCTGCAGAACCTTATATAGCTGTAAATTTTCCAAAAAATGGACAAATTTTAGCCTATGGAGAGCCTCTTTTACTTGATTTTTTGATTTTGGGAGGAGACTTGGCATTGGATAATTTGAAAGTAAAGGTCCTCATCGGTGGAGACAGTACCGAAGTTACTTCGCCTAATTCTATCCGAATTACTAATCTTCCAAAAGGAGACCATCAACTGAGAATTCAATTGCTTCGAAAGGACAACAAGGAATTAGATGGGCCTTTCTCTAGCAGCACCAAGACGGTCTTTGTCCGATAAGTGCTTATCTTTGGATCTTAAATCCCAATTTTCTTCATGCTTTTAGTTCAACATATCCGAGAAAACTACCATCAAGTCCTTCTTGGGCTACAAAAAAGAAACCTGCCTCAGGTAGAAAATACCTTGCAGCAGGTACTTGCTTTGGACGATAAAAGAAAAGCTTGTCAAACCCAAAGGGATCAATTGCAAGCAGAATCCAATGCGATATCCAAGGAGATTGGTCTTTTGATGAAAGAAGGAAAGCAAGCTGAAGCAACAGCCATTAGAGAAAAAACCGCTCTTATCAAAGGACAAATCAAGGATGTGGAGGATGAACATGAGCATGTGGAGCAACAGTTAAAAGCACTGTTATACACCTTGCCCAACGTACCTCAGGAGGCCGTACCAGCCGGGAAATCGGCAGAAGATAATGAGGTGGTAAAGCAGGAGGGAGTGATCCCCACCCTTTTTGAGGGGAAACTGCCTCATTGGGATTTAATCAAAAAGTACGACATAATTGATTTTGATCTTGGAGTAAAAATTGCTGGAGCAGGATTTCCAGTTTATAAAGGGAAAGGGGCAAGGCTACAACGTGCCTTAATTAATTTTTTTCTAGATCAAGCACAGACTCAAGGTTATTTTGAAGTGCAACCTCCCATCCTAGTCAATGAGGATTCAGGATATGGAACGGGGCAATTGCCTGACAAAGAAGGGCAGATGTACTTTGCCCAAGCCGATCAATTGTACTTGATTCCTACTGCAGAGGTGCCTATTACCAATTTGTACAGGGATGTGATTGTCAACCGTAGCGATCTTCCCATCAAGAACGTAGGATATACCCCTTGCTTTAGAAGGGAGGCGGGTTCTTGGGGGGCTCATGTCCGAGGCCTAAATAGGCTACACCAATTTGACAAGGTGGAGATTGTCCAAATAACCCATCCCGACGCATCTTATGCCGCTTTGGAAGAAATGAGTACCTATGTCCAGGGTTTGTTGAAAATGCTGGAACTTCCTTATCGCGTCCTTCGACTTTGTGGAGGAGATATGGGCTTTACCTCTGCCATGACTTACGACATGGAAGTGTATTCTGCTGGGCAAGATCGTTGGCTTGAAGTAAGCTCGGTTTCTAATTTTGAGACCTATCAAGCCAACCGTTTGAAGTTACGTTGGAAGGAGGAGGATAAAAAACCTCAATTGGCACATACCCTAAACGGGAGTGCATTGGCCTTGCCAAGGATTGTAGCAGCTATCTTGGAAAACAATCAAACTCCTCATGGAATTAAGATGCCAAAAGTGTTGCACTCCTATTTGGGATTTGATAGCATCTGAGGAAGAGTAAAGAAGATGTTGCCCACCTATTTTTTTTAGGGAAAGCCTATTTCAAGTGACTATCCCTTTTGAGAAAGTGCACAGAGCTTGTTGTGGAGGTCTAGCACTTGGGGTATGATCAATTTATTTTCTTGGTTTTTGATGATAAAGTCTGCTTGCTCGTTTTTTCGATCGTCAGGAAGTTGTTGGTCAATAATTTGATTGACTTGCAATTCTGAGCGATCTGGATCTCGAATGAGTACTCTATTCATGCGTATTTTGAGAGGGGAACTTACATTGATCACGTAATCTAATTGCTTTGAAGCACCTGTTTCAAAAAGTAAGGCGGCCTCTTTGATGACATAGGGGCTAGTTTGTTTAGACGCCCAAGCATCAAAATCAGCAGCTACAGCAGGATGTACCAGT